>CAJXVR010000170.1 GCA_913061285.1 uncultured Verrucomicrobiota bacterium
ATCGAATATCGAAGGAATCAAGTTTGAGGTTGAACTAATCAACGGACATTCTCACGACCACGGGCATTCTCACGACCACGGGCATTCTCACGACCACGGGCATTCTCACGACCACGGCCACTCCCACGACCACGGGCATTCTCACGGTCGAAATTTCTCACAAATAAAGACACTGATAAATAGCAGCGCCCTTTCTCCGTGGGTTAAGAGTCAGGCAATCGAAACGTTCGCCCGCGTGGCAAGGGCAGAAGGTAAGGTCCATGGAATGCCCCCAGAGGAAGTACACTTCCATGAAGTCGGAGCGGTTGATTCTATCGTCGATATTATCGGTGCCTGCATCGCTCTCGAACAGCTGGGCAAACCTCGAGTGATCGCGTCCACTGTCGTCGAAGGAACAGGCTGGGTGCAATGCGCCCACGGTCGTTTTCCTGTACCCACGATGGCGACGCTATCCATACTTGGCGAACGTGGAGTCGCTGTGACTCAATGCGAGGAACCGCACGAGCTTGTGACGCCGACAGGGGCAGCAATCCTTGCTCAGTTCTCCGAATCCTTTGGGCCGATGAAAGCACTTGTCGCATCCAAGATCGGATACGGGCTCGGCACTCGCGACAATCAAACCCGTCCAAATGTCTTGAGGGCGGTGCTCGGCACGGCCTCTGATGAGCCTCAAAAAACTACTAACTTCGAAACAGATACGGTCGGCGTAGTGGAATGTAATCTGGACGATCTGTCGCCCGAGGTCTTAGGCTATGCAATGGAAGCAGCATTCGAAAAGGGAGCGCTGGAGGTCTTTCACACGCCAATTCAGATGAAGAAGCAGCGTCCAGGGATTCTTTTTACAATCCTTTGCGAAGTCAGCAAGATTTCTCAATTCGCAGAATTTGTTTTGCTGAACACGAGTGCTTTTGGTGTCAGAACCTATCAAACCGATCGGTTCAAGCTTTCGCGAGAGATCAAGACCGTCAATACTCCCTACGGGCCCATTAAGGTCAAAATCGGTTACGCAGGAAAAGTGGTCGTAAGAACGAGTCCCGAATACGAATCGTGCCGTGCGCTCGCCACAAAACACGGCATTCCGATCCAAAAAATTCTCCAATCCATCACCGACGAACCGGGTTCCGAGAATCAGTGATTTAGAGAACCTCCTCAGATTCGACAAAGATCCCAGACGCCGTAACGTCTAGAGAAACGGGATACAAGGACGCCCCCACGCAAGGGCCTTCAACGCATTCACCGCTCGATGGTTCATACAAGGCTCCATGCGTCTGGCAAACGATATAGCGTCGTTGCGCGTCAAAAAAACGAGCGTCATCATAATCCAACGAGACCGGAATATGTCGGCACTTATTCTCGTAGGCAATCAACTTTCCCTTAAGCCGAAACAAGAAACAATTTACATAGCGCCCCCCTCGCACCAAGCGGAACGAGTGTGGCTCCCCTTCCTTGATCTCGGCGGCATCTCCTACTCTTAGTTTCATCTCAAGTTCAGTTTCAATTGACTCGAAGCTTGCAATAGCCCAGTCCCCCGCTATTTTTCGCCTCTGTCTTCCCGCTCTAATTGGGAAGCTTTTGATCCAGATTTCACAAGACTATGTCAACTGCAAACGACATCCGTAAGGGAATGGCAATCAAGTACAATGGCGACTTGTGCGTCGTTCTTGACACCCAACATCGAACCCCTGGAAACAAGCGGGCATTCTGCCAAATGAGTCTGCGAAGTCTCCGCACCGGAAACTCCTCTGACGTTCGCTTCACCTCGACGGAACGGGTGGACATCATTCCGCTCATCAGCAAAAAGATGGAATACAGCTACCAAGATGGCGCGGACTATGTCTTTTCAGATCCGGATACCTATGAGACCGTGACGCTTAATCCAGAACTTGTGGCTGCATCGAAAGACTTCCTCGTCGAAAACGAGACTTGTACCATCACCTTCGTCGATGATCGGGCCGTTGCGCTTGAGTTGCCTCCAAGTGTCACACTGGAAGTCACCGAAGCACCCGAAGGAATCCGAGGCGATTCAACAAGCAATGTGCAAAAAACCATCACCCTTGAAACCGGCATCAACATCCAAGCACCCTTGTTCATCAAGAATGGGGAGAAAATTCGAGTGGATACCAGAACGGGCAAGTATATGGAACGAGCCTAACGACTCATCATTCCAACCCTTTCTTCGGATCAATAATCGATCTCGTCCAGCTTCGGACGAGGTCGATATTTTTTTGCAATCGCCAAGCAATCCTCAAGCTTCGTGACTCCTCCCGTGCAAGTGGGCTCTGATAGAGAGGCGGCTGCGACGCAGACGCCGGTAAACAAGCTCTTTTGCAGATCCCACCCCTCGTGCATCCCAAGGAGAACACCTGAACAAAATGCATCTCCAGCACCGGCAGCGCCTTTGATGAACTTCTTGGGCAGTTTTAGCGATGACTGCCAGACATCAATTCCATCTTTCGTCCGTGCGAAAGCCCCTTCCGGAAAATGAATCACCACAAGCTCGCGAATCCCCGCCTGAAGCAACTCGCCAGCCGCGTGTTTGATCGCCACCGTGTCTAACTCCCCGTCAGCTCCACGAACCTTGAAGCCCGTCGTTCTGCCCGCCTCCACTTCATTCAAGATGCAATAGTCGGTGTATTTAAGCGCTGGGAGAACAATTTTTGAAAAGCGATCGCTATCCTCGCTGACCACGTCTATCGACGTCTTCAAGCCAGCCGCCTGAGCCCTAGCCAACAGGGCTGCGCCATTCGTGCCATATTTCTTGTTTGGCTCATCGAGAGCATCGAGGAGGAGCAAGTAGCCCAGGTGAAAAATCCGGGCTTTCGATTGACTAAAATCCAGTTCATCACCCTTCCAGGCTGCGTTGGCACCTCGAAAGTGAAAAAACGTACGGCGCCCGGAATCTTTCTCCGTCATCACATCGGTATACGAAGTGGCAGCATCCTTCCCGACAGACAGTTGTTTGGTATCAATCTTATGTTGTTTACAATGCTTCTGAATCTCCTTTCCAAGTTCATCAGCCCCAACTAAGCCAGCCGCACTTAAAGGAAACCCAGCCCCTAATTTAGCCAAATCAACAAGAATATTATAAGCTGAACCGCCCGTCCCCCGAGATTCGTCGCTAATGTTCGAAAGCGTTTCCGGTTCCGGAAACACATCTATCAGCTTGACTCGATCTATTATCCAATTTCCACCACCGAGAACTCCTCGACGTGAAATTTTTTTCGCTTTCATCATGGTTGACTTGGCCCACTAATAGAGCAAGTGCGCCACTCGCCCTATCATGATCTGAAATTGAGAGACTTGCAACTGCAAGGTTCTGCCCCCAAACAGGCGATCCCTTCGTTCCCTGCTTGCAATTGAAAACAGTTCGACGATCTCTCACTCAGTCTACGCCCCCTCGAGCAAACGGCGCATCTCTCCAAATACTTCTGTCGATTCCATCAATTCTCGATTACCAGCTCCTGCTCCTGGCGCAATCAAGATGGGATACTCCTCTTCTGACTGAGGGCAATTGCCATGAGACCCTTTGACTAGCCCTGCGTCTAGAGGAATTAGATCCATGAGCATCCGGAATCCCATTTTCTTTTGGAGGAGTCGCCAGGCAATCTTTAGTTTCGGAAACGAGATCTTCGGATCGATAAACAATTCCACGGGATCGTATCCCGGTTTACGATGAATATCGACACAGCGAGCAAAATCCGGCGCCCGTTCGTCATCGAGCCAATAATAATAGGTAAACCAAGCGTCATCTTCTGAAACAGCCACCAGATCCCCCGCTCGCTCATGCTCAATACCCCATTGGCCTTTCGCGGTTGCATCGAGCACATTGGCAACGCCTTCAAGCCCCTCAACCAAAGAGCGAACCTCCCCAGCAAGGGACACGTCGTTTATGTAGATATGGCAAACCTGATGATCCGCAACGGCAAAAACACGACTCTGCCCACAATCGAGCATCTCTAGTCCCAACTCCTCCTTTACGGTCAACCACCCCCGCTTTCTAAACTCACGATTGAGGTGAATGGGACGGCTCACCGCGCTAATGCCGTACTCCGAAAGCACGCAAACCTGAACTCCCGCCGAATCGAAAAACTGAATCAAATCCCCCACAATGGCATCAAGGCGTTCATAGTCCTTATCGATCTCTGGATCGTTTGGCCCGAGACGTTGAAGATTGTAATCGAGGTGCGGCAGGTAAATGAGATTCAGATCAGGCTGATACCGTTTTTCAGTCCACTTCGCCGATTCGGCGATCCATTTTGACACCGCATCAGGGGCTCCCTGTGGTGTCTGCTGCCCGGCAGCAGGCCCCCAAAAAGTTGGAAAAGGGAACTCTCCAAGTTCCTGTTTTATGGCTGACCGAATCTCGTAGGGCGAAGAATAGATATCAAAAAACTTCCGCCCGTCCGCTGGATACATGGGCCGAGGAGTAATCGAAAAATCCGCCGAAGAATACATATTGTACCACCAGAACAGCTTCGCGCAGGTAAACTCTGGGTATGTCTGCCGCATGACGTCCCAAATTTTTTCCGAGCGGACAACGGAGTTCGCTTGCTTCCAGAAATGTACTTCGGCTAACTCCCGGTGATACCAGCCATTCGCAACAATCCCATGCTGTGAGGGCGTCCGGCCCGTCAGGTAATTGCTTTGAGCCGTGCACGTAAGCGCCGGGAAGGCGGGACGAATTTTACAGGATGAAACACGCTCCAAGTACCGCTGGATGTGAGGCGTTGAACGGCCAATGTTCGCTGAACAGAGACCAACGGCATTGATGACTGCGAGTCTTTTCACGGGGTCTTCAAAATTCTAGGAGCAAAGCAATCGTCCATGCGCATCATGATTGAATCTTCCTTCGCCCTCAAAGCAGCTTGTCGTTTGGAATGATAGGTCGCAGGCAAAATCGCAGAATGGAGTCGCAGACGTAGTGACGATGATTAAGTGAAATCAGGAGCGGGATGGCCCCACAGAATCAACGGGCCATTAGGATGCGCTGTTCTGCGTGATTGTATCTGTCGCGAAGCACATTCATTGCCTCAACCACTTTGGGAAGATTCATGGAATGAACCTCAACACCCCGCCCAATGCCTTCCAACAAAGTGATCGTCAAATCCCCCCCAAGATGCTCACGAAACTCTTCAAGACCACGGAGAATCATTTGGTCCCCGTCAGAATCCGTGTAGTGTAACTCACTGGCGTAGGTCTCCATCCCCATCTTAGAGAAGAGCGAGAGAACACGCTCAACCGATTCTTCATCTAACAGACCAACGAGCCCTGAATACACGGTATCGAGGGCGACACCAATAGCGACCGCTTCACCGTGCCTGATCCGATAGTCAGAAACTTGCTCAAGTTTGTGGGCTGCCCAGTGGCCAAAATCTAAGGGACGGGCCGAGCCAAATTCAAAGGGGTCGCCCGAACTCGCGATATGGATCATATGAAGTTCGGCACACCGTTTCACCAAACGCTCCATGGCGTCGCTATCAAAGGCCTTCAGCAAGAGAGCATCCTTTTCCAATCGCTCAAAAAACTGCTGATCACGAATCAAGGCCACTTTAACGGCCTCTGAATACCCAGCCCGCTTGTCTCTTTCTGGCAATGAATCCAAGAACTCGAAATCATTCACCACAGCATGTGGCGGGGCAAAGGTTCCAATAAAATTCTTTTTCCCGAAGGCATTGATACCATTCTTGACGCCAACCCCTGAATCGTCCTGGCTCAATGTGGTTGTTGGAATTCGAATATGCCGCACACCACGGTGCGCGGTTGCAGCAGCCAATCCTACCATGTCAAGTAAGGCCCCTCCCCCAATGGCAATCACGTATGAATGCCGATCAATATGATAGCGGTCGAGGCGCGAGTGCACCTCAGAAACGTGAAAATAAGAATTCTTAACCCGTTCCCCCCCTTCAACTAAGACCGGCGGACACACCAGCTCGAGCCGATCACGGCGCGACGAGAAATAAGCCTCAATCGCTGGGCCTAACGAAGCAATCGCCTCCGAAACGGCTTCATCAATGATAATGAACACCTTTGCGACACGTCCCCCTGGGCTCTCCGAACAAAGGGACGCCAAGAGCTCATTCGCCGCACTAAACACACCACGGGTAAAAAACACGCGGTGGGAATATTCCACGCGAATCGTTTTCTCAAGGGCTTCCACGGGCCACATCTTGCTATTCACGAACGCTGATTTCTAGGATTATTTGACTGAAAAGGGCTAAGCACCGCGAGGTTTCATCCGATTTAATCCTCCCGCTTACCTAGCGGGCTGTCAACCAAAACACCCCTCTTGATGCCCGCTCTCACGATCATTCCGGTGCCCTCGCTCTTTCCCGCGTGACAAGCAAGGGCTTAATCCGCAGATTGTTCCTCCGTCTACGCAATGAAAAAGGAAGCTCAAGTGTCGCGAAGCGGCCGATTTACTCAGACCGCAGCCCAAGAATTGGTTGATTTCACCGAATCGATCTCTTTCGACTGGAGGCTCTGGCGCCAGGACATCATCGGATCTATGGCCCACGCCCGTATGTTGAATAAGATCGGAGTGCTCAAGAAAGCTGAGCTCGATGAAATCATCGACGGATTAGAGAGTATCGGCGACGAGATCGACCAAGGACAGTTCGAGTGGAAACCAGAACTGGAGGATGTGCACATGAACATCGAATCCGCCCTAACAGAGCGGGCTCCCGCTGGAGCAAAACTTCATACTTCTCGCTCCCGAAACGATCAGGTAGCACTCGACATGCGCATGTGGCTGCGGGATGAAATCATTCGAGTCATCGACGAAATCCAGGCCCTCCAATCAGAGCTCGTCGCCCTAGGCAAACGTTCATTCCCGACGCCGATCCCAGGCTACACCCACCTCCAAAGAGCCCAGCCGGTCCCATTTGCGCACCACCTTCTGGCCTACGTCGAGATGCTTGATCGGGATGCCCAACGCTTCTCTGACACCTTTGACCGTGTCAATGTTTGCCCTCTCGGAAGCGGTGCCCTCGCAGGATCAACGCTGAAACTCAATCGAGATATGGTCGCCATCGAGCTTGGCTTCGTCGACTCAGAAGGATCCCCACGGCTCACTCAGAATTCTATGGACGCCGTCAGCGACCGGGATTTCGTCGTTGAATTCATGTCAGCCGCAGCGCTCACCGCCGTTCACCTGTCACGGCTATCGGAGGACTTGATTCTATGGTCGAGCGCCGAGTTCAACTTCATCAAGATTTCTGACGCCTATACAACAGGATCCTCACTCATGCCTCAAAAAAAGAACCCCGATCTTGCTGAACTAACACGAGGTAAATCGGGGCGAGTGATTGGAAATCTCGTCTCGCTCTTGACCTTACTCAAGGGGCTCCCAATGACCTACAATCGTGATCTACAAGAGGACAAAGAGCGCCTCTTCGATGGAAGCGACACGCTTCACGGCTGCCTAAGAATCACAGCTGCAATGATCGCCAATACTGAGATTAGACCTGAGAACTGCCAATCCGCAGCCAATGATGCCACCTTGCTTGCAACTGACCTTGCCGACTACCTCGTCAACATCAAGGTTCCGTTCCGCGAGGCACACCACATCGTCGGCGCCGTCGTCGCCCTCGCCGAGGAGAAGCAAAAACCCCTCGATAAACTCAGCCTCCGCGACCTCAAATCGGTCGATAGTCGATTCAAGAAGGATGCTCTTTCGGTCTTTTCTCTGGACAGGGCACTCGAAGAACGAAAGACGATCGGATCTCCCGGACTTCGCGAAGTCAAAAAGCAACTTCGAAAATGGCAATCGAGGCTCAACAATGAGCGGCAATAGTGCCAGCAAGACAAACCCCAGCGAACTGCTAACAGGTCTACTGAAAGCAGTTTCTCGTTCATTTTACCTCACGCTGAGAATATTGCCGGCACCAGTTCGCCGACCGATTAGCATCGCCTATCTCTTAGCCCGCACCTCGGATACGATCGCAGACACCGAGGTTCTCGCACCTCAACGACGCTTGAGATCGCTCGAGACCCTGCGCCAAGCGATCATGGCGGAGACCCCAAAACCCTGTCATTTCGAAGAGTTTATTTCGCACCAAGGCCGTCAAAAAGAACGCGAACTCCTCCAGCGCATCAACGAAAGTATCGCTCAACTCGACCACGTCGATACCGAAGAACGACAGCTCATTCGCGCGGTCCTCGAAACTATCATTAGCGGCCAACGCCTCGATCTTGAACGTTTTCAAGAGGCGACGAGCGAAAATATCATCTGCCTTGCCAATGCCACTGAGACAGACGACTACACTTTCCGCGTGGCCGGTTGCGTTGGGGAGTTTTGGACGCGCATCTGTTTCAAACATCTGGCGCCCAACTCTCAATCACCTTCACCAGAACTCATCGAGCAAGGAATCCGCTTTGGCAAAGGGCTCCAACTCGTCAATATCCTTCGAGATATCGCCGAGGACCTCAACCAAGGTCGCTGCTATCTCCCTGCGGATACGCTAGCCCAAAACGGAATTAACCCACCGGATCTTTCAAAGCCGACTAACCAGGCCGTTTTTGCCGCTGCTTTTCGAGAATATGAAACCATCGCACGCGGTCATCTGTCTGCTGGATGGCAGTACACCAACCAGCTTCCCTGGAAATGGATCCGGGTCCGACTGGCTTGCGCCTGGCCAATACTCCTTGGATTTAAGACCCTCGAACTCCTTCCGAGAAACACACCTCTCGACACCACAAAACGGGCTAGAGTAAGCCGTCGAGATGTCAGAATGATCCTGTTGAAGACCATTCTCGCTTATCCGTTTCCAGCGATTTGGAATCGACTTGCGAGGAAGTGAGGCTCCCAGCAGCATCTCGATCTAACAAGTCCCATTGACATTGAACGAATCACAGATCATCTCAAAAGCGATTTGTCATTTGAATTCTCCGAGAGCTGTTGGCATAACTAACTGCGATGCATGACTTTCACTACAAGAATGGCGAACTCTTATGCGAGCAAGTTCCTCTTTCGAGGATCGTCGCCAAGTACGGCACCCCATGCTATGTGTACTCGAACGGAACGATCACAGATCACTTCCAGAAGCTCGACAAAGCGCTCGCTCCCGTAGATCACACCATCTGCTATGCAGTCAAAGCCAACTCCAATCTCGCGGTACTAAAGACCGTCGCAACGCTCGGAGGCGGCTTTGATGTCGTCAGCAAGGGAGAAATTGAGCGGGTCGTCGCCGCTGGAGGCGATCACAACAAGTGCATCTTCGCCGGCGTAGGCAAGACGGCTCGAGAAATCGAATTCGCTCTCCGGCTAGGAATCTACGCCTTCAATGCAGAAAGCGAAGCCGAACTTGAACGCATCAATGCCATCGCCAAGCGCCTCAGGAAAAAGGCTCCGATATCCGTACGCGTGAACCCCAATGTCGACGCCAAGACCCACGCCAAGATCACAACAGGAACCTACGAGAACAAATTTGGCATCGCCTTCGAGCAAGTCAAAAAGATCTACGCCAAAGCAGCAAAACTCAGCAACCTTAAGATCAAAGGCGTCCAAATGCACATCGGTTCCCAACTCACGACCACCGATCCCTTTGAAGGCGCCGTTAAAAAGCTGATTCCCTTGGTCACGGATCTGATCAAACGCTACAAGATCGAATTCTTCAGCATCGGGGGCGGCCTTGGAATCGTCTACGATCCTGCGCTCGAAAGTGGCGCGGCTTCGTGGTGGAAAAAGAAAGAGGCGGCAAAGATTCTTACCCCTCAATCCTACGCGGACCGATTGATACCACTGCTCAAGCCGCTGGGGATCAAGATTCTAGTCGAACCAGGCCGGTTCATCGCCGGAAACGCCGGAGCGCTGATCACCCAAGTCGAGTATATCAAGAAGACCGGTAAGAAGAATTTTGTCATTGTTGATGCCGCCATGAATGACCTTATCCGCCCTGCATTCTACGAAGCGCATCACGACATTGTGCCCGTAAAACGGAAGGGGGGCTCCAAGATCAGCTCTGATGTCGTGGGGCCAATCTGTGAGTCAGGGGACACTTTCTGCAAGAATCGCCCCCTCCCCCGCGTGAAAGAAGGTGACACTTTGGCACTGTTGAGTGCCGGAGCCTATGCCTTCGTCATGGCTTCCAACTATAACACTCGCCCAATGCCAGCCGAAGTCATGGTGAAAGGCAAACAATTCACTGCCGTTCGAGAGCGTGAAACGCCCGCATCGCTGTGGGCCCATGAAAAAATCCCCAGCTGGCTCAAGTAGTGCTCGAGCAAGGCGGCCTAAGCGGAGTACAGACTCCAATGGGCGTTCGATTAAAGAGATCGGCGTCACTCTGCGGGCCACATCGCTCGTCAACCAATCCCGCTGAGCTCCTTGACAAGGCCTTGCTCTCACCTATATTTAGCCCTAGTAATGGTAGATACGATCACGGCTGAAATCGATCGCACGCCCAAATTTTCGAACTCCTCGGATGCTCTCCGCCCATTTAAGACCGTCGGCAAAGGTCACTGGGAAGATGTGTCCGACGAAGATTGGAATGATTGGCGATGGCAGCTCAAAAATCGAGTCACACGTCTCGATCAGCTCGAAGCGAAGATCCCCAATCTCACTCCTGAAGAGCGGAGCGGCGTTGAACTCGCCAATCAAAAATTGGCGATGGCTATCACGCCATATTTCTTCAATCTCATTGACCCAGACGATCCTGATTGCCCGATCCGCCAGCAAGTCATTCCCAAAATAGAAGAGACGAAGACAGCAGACTGGGAGATGAGTGATCCCGTGGGAGAGGACAAAACCTCGCCCGTCAAAGGGATTGTTCACCGCTATCCAGACCGAATTCTCTTTCTCGTCACGGATCGTTGTGCCGCCTACTGCCGTTATTGCACCCGATCCCGCCTGGTCAGCAACGCCACAGGCTATGATTTTCGCCCAGAATTCGAACAGCAAATCGAATACGTCCGGCAACATCCAGAAATTCGTGACGTCTTGATTAGTGGAGGCGACCCGCTTTTGCTTAGCAATTCCAAAATTGACTACCTTCTAAGCCAATTGCGCGGCATTGAGCATGTGGAGTTTCTTCGGATTGGTACGCGGATCCCCATCTTTCTGCCCCAACGGATTGACGATGAACTCTGTCAGATTCTAAGAAACTACCACCCTCTGTTCATCAGCGTTCACGCCAATCATCCGACAGAACTAACCAGCGAAGTAAAAAACGGGCTCGAGCGTCTTGCCGATAGCGGCATTCCCCTTGGCAACCAGTCAGTCCTCCTTCGCAAGGTCAATGACGACGTGGACACCATGAAAGTCTTGGTTCAAAAGCTTCTCCGCTGTCGGGTTCGCCCATACTATCTTTACCAGTGCGATCTCATTTCAGGCTCCTCTCATCTGCGCACCAGTGTCAGTGAAGGCATCAAAATCATTGAAGGCCTCCGAGGCCATACTAGCGGCTACGCCATTCCCCAATTTGTTATCGACGCGCCCGGAGGCGGTGGGAAGACTCCCATCAACCCGGATTATGTCGTCAGCCACGATTCCAACCAAATCGTGATTCGCAATTACGAGGGAAAAATTTTTGAGTATCCTGAAGTTCCTGCACCGTCTAGCCCGTGACATTCGTCTCACGCATGCTGGTCTCTTGAACTCATGCCACGAGAGTCAAAGAAAGCAAAACAGGCGCGGGCAGATGAAATCATACGCCAGCTCGCACAGGTCTATCCTGAAGCCCATTGCGAACTAAACTACGAAACACCGCTCGAACTTCTCATTGCAACCATCCTTTCAGCTCAGTGCACAGACAAGCAAGTCAACATCGTCACAACCGAACTCTTTAAGAAATACCGCTCGGCGCTCGATTTTGCGACGGCACCAATCGAAGAACTAGAACTTGCGATAAAGCGCATTGGCCTCTTTCGTAACAAAGCGAAGAATATTAAGGCCTGTTGCCAACGAATTATCGATTCATTCAAAGGGGAATTACCAACGGAAATGAACGCCTTAACCTCCCTCGCGGGCGTCGGGCGGAAAACAGCCAATGTTGTCCTCGGTAATGCATTCAACATCAACGTTGGGGTTGTCGTCGACACCCACGTCTCCCGCCTTAGCCAACGCTTCAAACTGAGCAACGCGAACACCCCAGAAAAGATCGAGAAAGATCTACAAGCCCTTGTCCCTCAGGGAAAGTGGACCATGCTGAGCCACTGGCTCATCTGGCACGGCCGCCGGCGCTGCTCTGCACGAAAGCCAAACTGTGGTGCGTGCGAACTCAGCGCGCTCTGCCCATCAAATCCCATTTCCTAGCAAGGGAGGGCTCGAGCCCTATCGAGGAACTCGTCTCCCTCACCTCGTGACCGCCATGTAAGGCAAGAAAGCGCCAAAGAAGGCACTCAAAGAACACAAAAAAACACCCCAGCTCAATGAAGAGCCGGGGCGTTGATAACCAACAAAGTTTAGGAACTAGTTCCCCTTAGCGGCGTTCGTCACCAGGAAGAGCGATATTGAGCTCTTCTAGGCCAGTGTCACGCATTTGAGTGCGAAGACGGCTGCTGCTGAATTGCTGAACACTGCCATCACCAAGAACGACGTTACCAGAGGTATCGTGGATGTTCTTGTCATAACCAGGCTCTGGGGTTGGCAATGGAGGGGGATCGTTGCGACGAGCGCGCATACGAAAACGAAGAACGGCACCTTTAGAGATGTCAGGACGATCAGAGTTCGTAATGTTACGATCTCCAGAAAGCATTGACTGTGGCAAGGTTTCGTCAGCTTCGAAGCCTACGAAATAACTGATGTTCTGGTTGCGATTGAACGCTTCCTGAACATTGTCACGGGTTCCACGAACGCGGTTCGTGTTCCAGGTGGTCGACTCAATTCGACCCAAACCATCACTTGGGCAAAGAACAATCTTCGGAGTAGATAACTCGTTAGATAGCGACAAGAAATGTCGCCATGTGATGTTCATACCATTGCGTCGATCAGCAGCGTCAGCAGACCCACCTTGGATGGCAGGTACTTGCATCGGATACAAGTCGTCGTTGTCGGTCGCGAAAATTCGGAAAGCAAGCCCTACATTCTTAAGGTTGCTTACGCATTTAATTTTCTGCGCCTTGGATTTGGCTTTCGCCAATGCAGGTAGCAGCATCCCCGCGAGAATCGCGATGATAGCAATAACGACTAACAGCTCAATAAGAGTGAAAGCCCCATTTTTCTTTTTATGAATAAGTCGATTCATACCGATACAATCTGATTACAGTTAAATTGCTGGCTTGGTCGTGGAAAACCTTGCCGGAAGCGCCTGAGAATTACCATTGGTGGTAACCCTATTTTAATCTTAGGGTTAACTTGATAAACCATCCGGATAATCTACCTGAACAAGACAACTCTCGCTCCCCTCACGCCGCAGCTTAGTTTCCACCGAGATCATCACTCATCGTCCACCGAACAGCGAACTGAATTAACTCTGCCCGCGAACCGATCTCTAGCTTCTGCCGAATGTGGGTACGGTGGGCTTCGACCGTTTTCAGACTCATATTAAGTTGCTTGGCAATATCACGCGACTCCTTCGCCTGTCCAATTAATGAAAGCACTTCTACCTCTTTGTCGGTCAATCGACTCACGATACCGCCTTCGATTGGCTTCCCTCGACCTGTCAATTGATCAAAGATCAGACTAGAAATCCGCTCGCTCACAAAGACCTCTCCAGAAAGCACTCTTCGAATCGCACCCAACAATTCCTCAGCACTTCCCAGTTTCATCAGATACCCACGCCCACCGGCCCTCAGCACCCGTTCGGCGTAGAAGCCTTCGTCGTGCATCGAGACGACAAGGGTATCAAGTCGAGTCGGCAGTCGCTGAATCTCCTTAATGAATTCCAGCCCACTCTTTCCTTGCAGTGTGATATCAACAATCACCAGATCGGGCTTCGCCTTTGGCAAATCATCAATCGCATCATAAGTATTGGATGCCTCACCACAAACCACCAAATCGGCTTCGCCATTGATCAGCTCGGCCATCCCATATCGAATCATCGGATGGTCATCTAACAGATAGATTCGACGACGCTTTCGCTTCGAACGATTGGTAGAGACTGTTTTTGTTTCACGAGCCATAAATGACCGTCATCTTAAGCCCGCGTCGCGACGAGAGCCACGTTTCTTTTTCCACGGTCCGATCAATTCACGGAACGACACATGGTTCATGACTCCTTTCCTAATCATAGCAGTTACCTAGGTCAGAACACATTTTGACCTAGGCAGACTCAGCCTCTCATTCTAGTTTGTCATGTGCCCAATCAAACTTGGTACTACTGGAAGACGAAGCCCTTCGAAGGCGCTCTCAACATGGCATGGGACGAGATCTGCTTGACGCAGGCAAACGCCCTCCCCCATCCACTTCTTAGATTCTACGAATGGGCGACTCCGGCAACGACATTTGGCTATTTCCAAAACTATGAAAGTGTCGCGAAGCAAGCCCACGGGACCCCGCTCATCCGTAGGCCGACCGGTGGCGGTATCGTCCCCCACATCAATGATTGGACCTACAGCCTTGTTTTTCCTCCCTCAGCACCGTGGTGTCAATACCGAGCGAGCGAAAGCTACCAGCAACTGCACGAATGGATCCAGAGAGCCTTTCTCCAGGTAAATCTTTCCACTCAGCTCAACCCCTGCACAATTGCGGAAGGTCCAGGATCCTGTTTCATCGGCGCAGAACAAAATGACCTCATGCTTGACGGGATCAAACTAGCAGGCGCTGCCCAACGCCGAAATCGGCAGGGCTTTTTGATTCAAGGATCCATTCAACCGCCCCCTCCTTCAATCTCGCGAAACTCATGGGAAACCGCTTTCTTAACAGTCGCCAGTGATGAATGGGGTATTGAGTGGGTCAAGTGGGAACCAGAATCGGAACTCAAGCGGCAAGCAGAATCCCTTGCGCAGTCAAAGTACTCCAATCCCGATCACATTCGCAAACGCTGATCACAGAAGCACGGCTCTGCTCTTTCCAAGCTCACTAGTTCTGGCTTCCGCGAATCGGGGAAAGCCCCATTTCCCAGAGCCCAAGAAATCCAAGCGATGCAAGAACAGCAGCCAAGAGACAGATGCCAATCTTGGCATAGGAGGACATTTCAGTGTCCGAGATAAACTTCGTGCTCCCGCAAGTGAAATAGGCCAAAAATCCTACAAGCACTGAGGAAGTTATTCCCAAAGCTCGATACTGGCGAGGAGCCAAATCACGAGGACCAAAGAAGAACATCGAAACGAAGACCACGACACATGCGATCAAGAACATTAAAGCAGCTTGTCGCTGCTGCTTACGTTCACGCCGACCACGATGTCGAGTAGATCGCTGAGGGAGCACAACCAAAAGAGTAACAAGATCTGCCCTCAATGAATAGAGTAATATCCACAAAAATCAGACAGGGAATTGCCCACAGAAGCAAAGCGGAGAAAGACGATAATCGATCAGAACGAAAAGGACGCTTCTGATAAGAATCGAAACTCGGTCCGCTAGGCACTCATTTCCCCGAGCAAGTCACATCCCTTAACCTCAGTCAAGTCACGCACAACTCTTTCGGCATTCGCCTCTCGCAGCTGATCCCAAGAAACACTCCCAGTCCCCACCGCAAGGCAAGACGCCCCAATACTATGAGCACAGCGAACATCATGGAGCGTATCCCCCACCACCAATACTTCCCTTCCTTCAAGCTCTCTTCCCAGATAGCGTTCGCTCCGATCTAAAGCTATTTCGGCAAGCCGGTTACGACAGTGATGATCATCGCCAAAAGCCCCGACAGCAAAGAAACCCCAGAGATCAAAACAACGAAGTTTGAGTTCTGCAGCCAAACGAGCATTCCCCGTCAGGAGCCCCAGAACGACGCCCGGCACCTCTTCACGCAATCGCCTTAGCAGCCCCCACACCCCTGGTAGAAGACTCCCATCAGTTTGCGCGAGATAGTGATGAAGGAGATGAATGAAGACTGCAATGAACTGTTCGTGACGTGTTGCATCGACGGGCACCTTATGAATCCGATAGAGCTCCGAAAAAAGAAACTGATCTGTTCTCCCCCCAAATTTCATCCCCCGCGCGGCGTCCGCAATCCCATAGATCTCAAGCCAAGCCCGCTCCATTGCTAAACGTCCAGCCCCTCGACAATCCACCAGCGTCCCATCAATATCGAACAGTATGACTCGAATCATTCTTGCCTTGAGTGCGCGAACAACAGTACTTCAGCCAACCTAGCGATCAAAACGTGATAAAGCTTCCCGATAATCGATCTCGTCGTCGATCTCTAACCACTGATTGGAGTCCTCGACATAGCCAACCAGATCATGTTGCTGAAGAAAACGGCTCAAGGGGTGTTCCCAATTGAGCAGAAGATTCTCTTGCTGCTCTAGAAACTCCCCCAGCAGAGTCCGCAACGCGGCCATTCGGTTCGCATCAAACCGCAAAACCCCAATCGCTTCCCCTGCAAAACGGTACTGCGCCAGCTCGGCTTCAGAGAACAGACGCTTATCGACCGTCTTACGGACCATCCCTCGCTCATCCAATAACGCCTGTCTCTTATACACATCTGACGCTGCCGACGAGCGATCTAGTGTAG
>CAJXVR010000171.1 GCA_913061285.1 uncultured Verrucomicrobiota bacterium
GAGAATTATCCAGCTTTCTTCGCCGACTTCTCCGGTTTTCCAAGGGCTCTCGTCGAATCGAACAAAACCATAGTCAAGTCTGACTTCGTAGCGTCCGTTCTCCGCGAATTGTTCGACGGGAAGCGGAATTGAAAACTGCCTTAGCCCAGTGTGACGATCATCGGCTCCAGGATCGAATTGTAGGAGGATTTCGTCGGTTGCGGTGTTTCGAATAGTGAGAAAACGGCCTTCGGTTCCGGCGAATGAGATTCGATGGGCGAAGTAGACGCTGAGGGTCTGTGGTGAGCGAGGGACCGTTGTTCCGGGTGAAGGGGAGACCTGAGTGATTCCCTCGACGTCTGGCGTCACTTTGCCTGGAATGCCGCGGCCGGTTTCGAATTGCCATTGATCCTCAGTGATAGGGGCGGTCCACCATGGGGCTTGCCGCAAGCCAGCAAATCGATTCGCGATTCGAATGCTATAGCCTGTCTCTGGTTGCAAGTTTCCAGGCGGGATCGAGAGTTTGTATGAGTATTGACCGTTCTGGCTGTCGCCTTGGTTAGGATCGAGTGAATAAACGAGTTCGTTGCTGGAGCTCTTCAAGATTTCAATTCGGTTTCCCTCCGTGCCCTGAAAGTCAATTTGAGACGAAAAGTGGAGTGCCAGTTCGGCGTCCGTGGACACATTTGTTGCTCCGGGGGCAGGATACACATGGGTGATTCCTGATTGTCCTATTACGGGGCGTGGTATTCCATTTCCGGTAGAAAAGGTCCAAAGTTGATCACTCAGCCCACCGGATTTCCAGGGGCTTTCTTGAATTCGGGCGAAGGCTGGATCTAATTTGATCTCGTATTCCCGGTTAGGGAGAAGCAGGTCCGATGGCAATTCAATCGCGATGATAGCGCTTGAACCATCGCTATTGTCTCCGGTGGGATCGACTTCATAGATTACTTGTCCTGTGCTTAGGTCGACGATTGAGAAAAACCTTTTCTCTGTCCATTCGAAAGAAACGGCGGTGGTGAATTGAATATGTGGAATGATTTCCGGACTTTGATTGGTGGTACCTGGGCTTGGATAGACCCCTCGAATACCGGGGACCGAGACAGGTAGCGGATCGAAATCGATCCCTCCGGTGGTAAACTGCCATGTTCCGTCACCAATTGCGCCATTCCTCCAAGGATGCTCATTGAATCGGGCGAACCCCTCGGACAAGCGAACTTCATAGAGTGTGTCTGGCATGAGCGTGCCGTCATGAAGTTGAACCTCGAATTGTACGCTGCCTGATTGTTCCGATTCCTCGGCGGTGTGGATGCGGTCAACGACTAGGCCGGTGCTCGTATCGACAAGAATCAGCGAGGCTTCCTCCGTGAAATCAAATGTGATCGGGCTTTGGAAGTTGATCACTAGAGGTGCGCTGATGGGGTGCCCCACAGAGCCAGGGGCAGGGGAGACTGAGACAATACCCGGAACTTGGATTGATTGAGCTGTTTCGTTGGCGCTGTCGGTTGTAAACGTCCACTCACCTGGCTCGATCGGATAAGTTCTCCATGGAGGACTATTAAGCCGAGAAAAAGTATAGTCGAGAGTCACTTCGTAGCTTGTTTCCGGGAGCAAGGTATTGGGTGGAAGCGTGACGATGTAGTTGCTATTTCCTTCCTGTAAATCGCCGGATTCCGGATCCACTTGAAAGGCGATCGTTCCCGTATTGAGGTTTCGCAACTTGAGTAGACTATTAGACGTCCACTGAAACTGCGTTGGAAAGGCGAACTCCACTTCGATGGGTGTGTTTACCGAGACGGCTGTGGCCCCGGGAGGCGGACTCACATGGGTAATCCCGATTGGCAAGGTTGCCTGAGCACGGGCTTGGTTGGCAACTATCGTGAACAGCGTAGCGAGAATGAGGCCGAAAAACGAGGCCTGGGTCGAATTGGATAGGACTGTAGTGTTTCTAATGTTCATCATCTTGACGAATGTTTCTGCTCCATGGGGCATTCCTGAAGGAAGCGTCCAACCCTATTCAGAGGATTCTATCGCTCAAAGTGACAGGATTTATAAAAAAATGGAACAAGGAAGCAGTTCGCTCGAAAGATTTCAAAGTCCCGCGAACATCCAAGGCGACTTGCGGCATTGTAGAAGAAAAATGAGTCCATTCCTCCCGATTTGAGAGATTCGCTCCTAGCACGATAGGGAGACGTCTTGAACGATGAGCTCGAGCAACGTTTCAGCGCTTGCAGTAACCGAAGACCGGGAAGGTTTGAGACGCATTAGGCCGAGGGTCTTTGCAGCACGAATGTCGAGGGTATGTCATTCTTGTTCTGACCGATGCTGCCCCGTGTTAACTCAATGGGCTTGTTTTTTGAAGATGATCGTGCGGAATGATAGACGTTTCACGGGACGCCATAGAAGTAAACAAGAAAGGCAACGATTGCGCCGCCGCATAGGATGATGAGTCCCGACACTCGGTAGCGCTTAAGGAAAAGAATCAATGCCGTTCCGGAAAGGGAGACCAGGACCATGAGAACGGCCGATAGATCTATCACTAGCGACCAGATCGGACCACTATCTCGCCCCTTGTGAAGATCGTTGATGAGGGGGACGAAACCAAGGCTCGACTCGTCCAAGGTGTATTCTCCCGTTTCTCGATCAATGAAGGCATCCGCGCTATAGCCTGGACCCTTGAAAGAAACGACGCACTGAAACTCATCGGTAATGATATTTTCGAGAGCCCCTCTTAACTGATGCCTTGTTCTGAAGTGTTCAACGATTTCTAGATCCTTGACGGCGTTGCTCTCGGAGCCGGCAACGTTAAGAAGTTTGAGGTCGAGAGTTCCAGAATGACTTTGAGTTGATTGCGACTCGTTGAAGAACCAGTCGGGATGGTTCAATGTGATCCCGGTAAGGGCGAAGAAGAAAAGGATAGCAAAGCTAACCATTGACACATAGATATGGAGCCAACGGGAGATCGAGGCGAATTGCCGGCGGAATCGGGTTGAACTCCGCTCTTGGGACGATGGAATGGTCACGGGTTGATGCGAACTCTTTACTTAGATCGTTTTCTTTCGACGAAATTCGATGGAGGCTTCTTTGACCTCAGTGTTGCTACCTAATTTGGTTTTTGATGCTTGGCTTGGAAAAACGATTTCCTCGCGAATTTTCTGGTACGTTCCATGTTCTCGAGTGACTTCAATGTTCACAAAATATTGCCCTGCTTTGATTGCCTGTCCTGAATCATCATTGCCATCCCACTTGACTCGGTATCGCCCTGCGGGGCGGGTGGCGGAAGAAATTGTGCTGACAATGTCAGTGTCATCGTAGAGCAAGCGAAGCTTGTCATTTCTGTACCACTGTTTGAGATCTGGGAGCCATTTTTCTTTCTGGATCCAAAGGGAGAGCGTACGGATTGGAAGGTTGTCTGCATCCGAAATCCAGATCGCCACGTAGGGCCTGCGGTAGCGTCGATCTGTGATTCGGTTCAATTCTAGCGCAATGATGCAATCAAAGTTTGTGATCCAATCCTGACTTGTAGAAACTTCGAACTGCCGGGCGCTTTTACGAGTTCCCTTTGAGCCTTTGGCTGAAAATTGGTTTCGACGATAGTCCTGCCATCCATCGCTTTCCAGCCTGGTTCCATCTTTGCTGACTAGAAAACACTCGACGCCTACAAGTCGATTGGCGAGATCGAGGCTTTCGGCTGGGCTCAAAACACTAAACGTCGTCGCGAGAGCATCCGCATCGGCTGCGTTTGGAGCGATGACGGTTGAACTGACTGTTTGACTTACTGGGTAGCCATTGCGGGGATCCAAAAGATGGGAGTAGCGTTTGCCCTTGATGGTGAATCCACGTTGATAATTGCCACTCGTCGCGAGGGCAGCTCCTGATGGGAGAGTGAGGAGCTCAATAGGATCGTTGCTGCTTCCGGAAAATGGATCGGTAATGGCTGCCACGGTGCCTCGGTGCCCAAAACTGCGTAGATCACCTCCGATATTGATGAGACAACTCGTGATAGCTGGGAATTGATCCATGAGAGCCAAACCGGTCTGATCAATAATATAGCCTTTGGCAATTGAATCTAGGTTGATACGGGCATTTGAGATATGTTTTGCGGTTGAGCGCATAGCATCGAGCTTCCAGTGGGTGAGTCTGGACTTCTTAGCTGCTTGGAGTATTGCTTCACTTCGTGGCAGTTGGTCGATCTTAGAGGCCCCTTTCCAGAGTGCTGTCAACTCTCCCGTTGCAGGCGAAAAGGCTCCATTGCTTAGTTCTCTCCAATGATCAGCCCGCTGGAAGACGTAAAAAAGTTCTGCCGAAACCGGGGTTGCTTTGTCCTGGGTTGCCTGCCATCGATTCAATTCGCTTGTGCCGCTGTAGGAACTAAAAATCCTCGCAAGACGCTCAATTTCAGACAATACGAAGTGTTCCGCTTTCGTGACAGCAGATTGACCCTGCGTCTGGATTGAAAGATCTAGGGAAGTCCCGATGATGTTCTCGTGATGGAACTGGAATTGCTCGGCGCTAAGAAGGTTACTGGGAACATTCCCCAATGCCCCCAGAAGGACAGCTATAATTAGTTTTAGTTTCATGACCGGTAAATCAGCTCCTTTAGAGACGGCGCGACTCATGAGGCGGTTACATCAACGGAAAGAATGATGGCTCGCTTCCTCGGAGTGGACGGGGCGGGATCTTCCTTCCGCTATCAATCGCGGATTTCTGAAGAAGAAGGCCAGTGGGGCTCGTTGGGGGCTAGTGATGATGTGAGGTGCTCGGATTCCTTTTCAGTATAAATGGGGCGCAAGGAATATTTTTCGGGGCCGTATCGCCTTCGATGATATGGTAGTAGCTGTCGAGTTTGATATTGCTTAGAATTTGAGCGGTTTTGTTTCCTGGCCAGCGGATTTCTAGGGACTCGATTGATTCGGCATTTCCGAGTCCAATCTCCATCAGCAATGGGTTCGCCCCAAAGCTTCCTCCTGAGGATACTTCGCTGAAATAGTGTGAGGATTTTCCTCCCGTTTGGGTGATGATTTTGACCTTTGAACCAATGGCGGAACGATTTGATTGCGTCCCTTCGAGCCTGAGCTTGATCCAATGATGGTTGTTGCCGGGGTTTTGAAAGAGTGCGTTGCGGTAGACATCTCCAGAGACTGCTCCGCCCAAGACGGTGTAGACATCCTGATTACCGTCTTGATCCAGATCAGCAAACGCGACCCCATGCCCCTTCTGTAAGTGCCCGAAGCCTCCTGAACTCGTAACATCTTGAAAATGTTTGCCCCCATTGTTCTTGAACATTCGATTTGGGGTCAGAGTCATGAGTTCTGGATTACCTGTGCTTACGTAAAAATCAGGGAATCCATCGTTGTCCAAATCTCCGTAATTGACTCCCATGCCGAGAAGGATTCGATTGAGTCTCGCCTCTGTCGTGACGTCCTTGAACTTGCCATTGCCGAGGTTCCGGTAGAGCTTCGGGAGAGTCGCATCGTGAGCTTCTCTCCGATAGTCTCGAACAAAGTCACCGACACTGGCGAGTTTGTAGCCGATCACAAATAAGTCCGAGAAACCATCGTTGTCATAGTCGAAAAACCAAGTAGGGAAACTGTCTTTTGGTTCGCTCACTCCGCTGGCTCTTCCTACCTCTGAAAAATGCCGCGGTTTGCCTTTTGACACGTGATTGGTGCCATTGTTGTGGAATAGGAAGTTTCTGTTTCCAAGGCATGAGAGGTAAAGATCTGGCCAGCCGTCATTGTCATAGTCCGAGGAGGTGACACCTTTCACGAATTTACGAACGGAGAGCCCTAGCTCTGCCGCTTTCTCAGTGAAGGTGCCATCTCCATTGTTATGAAAGAGTTCGCTCGGGTGGACCTGTCCAATCCAGTATTCGTTCCCAATAAAAAGGTCGAGATGCCCATCCAAGTTATAGTCGAACCACGTTGCCGTTTGAGTGGGGTGAAAACTAAGCAAACCGGCCTCGATCGTGACGTCTTTCCAAGTGCCATCGCCGTTGTTGTGGAGCAGGGAGTTGGGATGTTCCCCTTCATTGCCGAGCCAGGCGCCCCTCATCACGAAAATATCAACGAAACCGTCATTGTTGTAGTCCGCTTGAATCATGTTTAGCCCGCCTGTGATGCCATCCAAACCGGCATCTCTTGATTGGTCTTTAAAGGTGCCATTCGCTTGATTGAGGAAGACTCGGATGGGATCATCGATGTCCCAGGAGGTAACCATGAGATCCAAATCATAGTCGTTGTCAAAATCATCTACGACACATCCACCCGCGAGCCCGTTGACATCGATCCCGAGACTACCGGCGATATCTGGAAAACGTCCAATGTCGGCCTCCGATTCGAAGAGTGCTGGATCAAGTAACCAGGGCTTTGGTACCTCGTGGGGATATTCGCCTAAGATCATCGCGACAATGTTGTAGAGCCAAATGGCATCCGTATTTTCAGGGTTTAGCTTGAGAAAGTCAGTGAGGGTTTGTTTGGCTTTGAGGCCTCCCGTTTTGTGATGATGAATGCCACCTCCTCGAATGGGAAAGATGCAAGAGTCGGGCGAGTGATTTTCGAGGCAATTCATCTCTTCTGCGATTCTGAGATGCCCTGTGGCGATTGAAAGATCGACGAGGGATTGGTTTCCCACGAGCGAGCTTTCTGGGCTGGCTGCCATTCTTTCCTTGAGCAATTCAAATTGTTCAATCGCTCGCTGTGATTGTCCAATGTTTAGGAGTGACGACGCGTATTCAAAGTTTTTGGAGGCTGAATCGTTGGCGTTTCCAAGGGGCTGGAGCTCAGATTCTAGCGTCATGACTCTTTCAGGCCGCATCATGTAGGGATTGTTTAGATACGCAGGGTCAGTCGCAATGTCCCCTAAGATCCGTTGCATGCTCTGCGTCTCGCGAGGGGTATCCTTAGAAACAGCTGGCCCGCTAACACTAGGTTGAGGCAACTCCTCCTGTTTTTGTGTCGAACGTTCTTGAGAGCATCCTCCTAGCAAGGAGATCGCTGCTAGGATTCCGATTTCTATTCTGGTGAGTCTTGTGCGCATGTTCGATGTGCCTGCTCCGATCATTGCTGAATATTCTTGCTTAGGCGATAGCGAATTGGAGCTCTCTGGAGCGAATCAATGTGCCCCGGAACTATCTTCTTTGACTGTTCATCAAGGGGGCAATTTGAATTCCCAATTAGATGAGTCTTGAGCTTGTGCCTTTGGAAAGCGAGTTGTAGAAAGACGGGATCGATTTCAGCATGATCTATTCACGACGATACCGCCTTAGTGTTGATCTTTTTCTCCTCTTCTTGCTTGTGGGGATTGGAGTTGGTGAGAGTGTCTTGCTTAGCCAAAATTCACTGAAATGGGAGGGCGGCGAGGGGTTCCGATCAGCCAAATTGAATGTCCCGATCTCGGGGAAAGTCGGGTTTGAATTGATCGAATCTAAACTAGCGGGGATTGGTTTTGAAAACGCGCTGCCGACTGCCGAATATGAGAAGAACCTAAACTTGCTCAATGGCTCGGGGCTGGCCCTAGGGGATGTGGATGGCGATGGATTGTGTGACGTTTATTTCTGCGGCCTTGGCGGAGCAAACGCCTTGTATCGTAATCTGGGTTCTTGGCGATTTCAGGATGTTACCGCTTCCTCCGGAACGGCCGCCGAAGGGGCGTATTCTCGGGGCGCGGTCTTTGCTGACATTGATGGGGACACCGACCAGGATCTTATCGTTAGTTTTTCTGGCTTGGGCGTGCGGGTCTACGAAAATGATGGCAGCGGAAAGTTTACCGACCGTCAATTGAAACCCTTGGCGGCGAGGACTGGAGCCTCATCCATGGCCTTGGCAGACGTGGATAACGACGGGGACCTGGATCTCTACGTCGCCAACTATGGCATTCAGACGATCCGAAATGGAGCGCAACTATCCTTCCGTCGGCGGGGGAAGAGCACTGTCGTAACTGGGCGCTGGCGTAATCGCGTGCGGGTGATTGATGGTGTGATTGTTGAATTTGGCGAGCCTGATCGATTTTATCGTAACGATGGGGACGGTAATTTCGAGCTCGTATCATGGACCGATGGCCATTTCTTGGATGAGGAAGGCAAGAAGCTTCCGAAAGAGTATTGGGATTTAGGACTTTCCGTCATGTTTCGAGACATCAACCGGGACTCGCATCCAGATATTTATGTCTGCAATGATTTCCAACAGCCGGATCGTATCTGGTTGAACGATGGAAGAGGACGGTTTCAAGCGATCTCCCGCGGCGCGATACGCCTCTCCAGTTATTACTCCATGGGCGTTGATTTTGCGGACTTCAATCGTGATGGTTTTGATGACTTCTTTGTTGCTGATATGATGAGCCGGTCCCATAGCCTGCGGATCAAACAGGGTAGTCCAAATTCGCCCCCGATTAGTGAGACGCTCGAGGCGGTTCTTGATCGGCCTCAGTTGCGGCGAAACACCGCCTATTTTAACCGAGGCGACGGCACCTATGCGGAGGGGGCTCAGCTCTTGGGATTGGAAGCGTCTGATTGGGCTTGGTGTCCTGCGTTTCTCGATGTCGACCTAGATGGGTTCGAGGATCTCTTGGTTGTGAACGGATATTCCGCCGATGCCAACGATCTGGATACTTCAGAATTCAACGCAAGATGGCCAAAGAACTCGCCTCGACGCAAAAAATTCTCTGAATTTCCGGCTCTAATCACTCCAAACGTTGCTTTCAAGAATGTTGAAGGGAAACGCTTTGAGGAGGTTGGGGAAAACTGGGGATTCAATTCGACCCAAATCTCTCACGGGATGGGACTTGCCGACATGGACAATGATGGCGACTTGGATGTGTTGGTTAATTGTTTGCACGCCGCTCCATTGATCTATCGAAATACCGCGTCAGAGGGACGAGTTGCGGTGCGATTGAAGGGAATAAATGGCAATTCCGCTGGCGTCGGCGCGAGGATAACGCTTAAGGGAGGTCCGTTTGACCAAGCTCAAGAAGTGATTGCTGGTGGACGCTATCTTTCTAGTGATGGCATGGTTCGAACCTTTGCTGCTGGAGACTCGGGGCAGAATCGCTCTCTTGAAGTCTTGTGGCGAAGCGGACTCCGTTCCGTGATTCCGAATATTCAGACCAACCGGATCTATGAGATTTGGGAATCAGACGCCTCACGACGAAACGTGGCCGAAGTGTCAGAAGTTAACGAAACGTTTTTTGAGGATCAACGTCAGCTCCTAGGTGACCAACATGAGGATTCGGCGCTGAGTGATTTCCAGCGACAAGCGTCGCTGAGTCACTCATTGAGTTTTCTTGGGCCCGGTGTGGGGTGGATCGATCTGGATGGGGATCGCGATGATGATCTCGTCGTCGGGACTGGTCAAGGGGGGCAGCTGAGGGAGTATATTAATGATGGGGAGGGACGCTTTAGACGGAGAGGGAAGGCTGGTTCGGCTTCGGAGACTCTTGACCTGACGGCAGTGGTAGCGCTTGGTTCCACGGAAGACGGTGCGAGTTTTGTGGTAGGACGGTCCAACTATGATCGCCGCCGAAAGGCAGAGCCGTCTACCATTCGCTTTTATGGTGGAGATGGAACCGGGGCCGAACTGTCCCTCCCGGATGAGAGTGTTAGTGTGGGCCCGTTGGCGGTTGGCGATCTTGACCACGATGGCGATCTCGATTTGGTAGTTGGCGGTCGTTGTTCTCCGGGGCGCTTTCCCGTTGCCGTATCTTCGTATGTTTTTAAAAACGACGCTGGAGTATTCCACCTTGACGAGTGTAGCTCTCGTGCGCTTGACAAGATCGGGATGGCGAGTGGTTTGGTGCTTTCCGACATCAATAGCGATGGCTGGTTAGACTTAATTGTCGCATGTTCCTGGGGGCCGATTCGCATTTTTGTTAATGAGGCTGGTTGCTTTTCTGAGCTGCGGGATGCTCGGGGTTTGTTGAGATACAGGGGGCTCTGGAATGGTGTGGCGACTGCCGATTTTAACGGTGATGGACGAATGGATATCGTTGCCTCGAACTGGGGACGCAATCATCGTTTCACTCCTCACGACGCCAAGCCTATTCGTCTTGAATACGGTGATTTGCAAGGGGATGGGGTCATTGAAATTGTAGAAGGATATTACTCTGGGTTGCTTGATGATTGGGTGCCTTTTCGGATGTTGGACTTGCAACAACAAGTTTTTCCGGAGATTCGCAGCCAGTTTGCGACTCATGCTGCCTATAGTGAGGCATCGATGCAGAGCCTTTGGGGAGAGGGCACCCTTCTTGGTCGAATCGACGTTGAGACCTTTGAGAGCATGGTTTTTCTGAACAATGGTGATGGGTTTGAAGCGAAGCCGCTCCCGTTGGCGGTTCAGCTGGCTCCGTCCTTTGCAGTTTGCCCCGCTGATTTCGATTCTGACGGAATTCAAGATTTATTCGTGAGTCAGAATTTTTCCAGAACGAGTGCCGAGAACGCACCGCTTATGGAAGGTAAGGGTGTGTTACTACGAGGTGATGGGGATGGAAATTTCCAAGCCGTCGCTGGAGAAAAAAGTGGACTGATGATCAATGGTGATCAACGCGGCGCTGCGGTTGGGGACTACGATCGAGATGGACGGGCCGATTTGGTTGTGACTCAGAATAATGGAGCGACACGACTCTTTCGCAATCGGTGGGGGCAAGCGGGGCGCTTAGTTCGACTAGAAGGGAGTGCTGGAAATCCGGCCGCCATTGGTGCATCCCTTCGAATCGTGCGAGGGAATCAGAAGGGACCGGTGCTGGAGGTTCAGTCCGGTTCTGGTTATTGGTCACAGAATAGTTTCGGGCAGATCCTGCCGAAAGTGCCCAAAGGAGAGAGGCCTCTCGAAATATGGGTTCGCTGGCCAGAGGGAAGTGAGGCGACCTATTCGCTACCTCCCGGGGATCAGCATCTTCGTTTGAGCCAAGAACAAGGCTTTCTTCCCGCCAAGCGGGTTCGTTGATAGAGAAGGCCTAGAGAGCTTTTTGGACGAGCCTCGTGAAACTAGGGCAACTGTATCGAACCATTGCGAGTCCGGGCTCGTTGCAGCGCTTTGATCGCCGGTGGGAATCCAGGTTTCAATAGGAGAGCGCGATTGAATTCGAGAATCGCCTCTTCTGTTCGTCCTTGCGCTAAATAGGCATTTCCAAGATTGCAATAGGCTTCCAAATACGACGGTTTGATTCGAATGGATTCAGTGAAAAAGGGAATTGCTTCAGGTATTCTGCCCTGTCGGCTTAGGAGGGAACCAAGATTGTTGTGAGCGGATGCCATGTCAGGGGCTCCGGCGATTGCCTCGCGAAAATGAGGCTCTGCCGCATCGTACTTTCGCTGCTTCATGAGGAGATTCCCGAGATTATTGTGAGCTTCAGCGTAGTCTGGAAAAATCTCTAGGGTACGTTGGTAGTGTTTTACGGCCTCATCGTGCCGGTTTAGTTGCGCGAGGCAGAAGGCCATGCGATAGTGAACTTCCTCGTTTTCTGAATCGATCAGAGCCGCTTTCTTCAAGAGCGGCAGCGCCTCTTGATATTGTCCCGCCTGAAGATATTCGGAGGCTTTGTTGAAATCCTTTTCGGCTGTGTCGAATGGATCCTCGGTGGTCTGTGAGAGATTACTTGCCGACTCATTGACTGAGGCCCTCGTCTCTGGGGTATCTGCTCTCGTTGAGGAAGAATCAGTTGCGGGCTCGCACGCGGTAGTGAAGAGGCCAAGACAGCTGAGAGCTATCCATTGACGAAGGTTGACAGGCCCCTGTCTTGAGAAATCAGCGAGTTCGAGGAGGCTCGAAACCATTCTCTGCTGAATCGTTAATCTCTGATTGCTTATGCTCATTCGCTTGCCTGAAGGCCATTTAGGCAAATCCATACCGGAAGATCGAGCGTCAAATCTTGCTTTCCCGAGCGGGCAGCGCACGATCTTTCTCTGTCTCGTTAGCAAATCCCTGATCTAGAGACGACCTTAGGTATGAACGGATCGAACGAGGAGCTGACTTAAGAATATGGGATCGTAGCTTCAAAACGATCCGCATTTCGGGTGAGCTTTAGTACCTTCCCGCTTTCGAGATGGAGCACCATATTTCGTTTGCCGGAGGTATGGAGTTCTCGAACATGGTCGAGATTGACGATTGCGGTGCGGCTGATTCGGAGGAATTTCCTGGGTGAGAGTTGTGCTTCGAGAACGCCTAGGCCGAGACGGATGAGGTCCGATCTGCCTTGATGAGAGACTTCAACGTAGTTGCCCGAGCTATTGAACGATTCGATCTTGTGGACCGGAACATACTGCGTCTTTTTACCTAGCTTGATCGGGACGCGGGTTAGGTGATTCTGTCTGCTGGAACCGGCTTCCGCCGCGCCCGGTTTTTGCTGGTCCTGATTTTTTTCCCCGTCAAGCATGCCCGATTCCCTTCTGTCCCTTCATTAGTCCCTCAGCGATGCAATAATTGTTCCAATCTATTCTTGGATACCCTTTATTCGTTTTATTTCTTAGCACCCCTTAGCTGTTTTTAGACCCCGACGTTGTCTGCCTCGTTACATCTGAATTGAGCGAATGCCGACTCTGATGAATCGCCTTAATCATGTCGGGCATGATTGCTCTCGACGGGGTTCTCTTCTTTGCTCGTAGCGGGCTTTTTCGTACCTGAAAACAACCAGTTGAAACCTCGTAGCGGACGGTTCGACACATAGGTGTTCTTAGTGGGTAACGTCGGCGTTTGTCTTCCTGTCTGTCCTTGGTTGTGCGAAGGAGTTTTTGGGTGTTACTTTTCCAGGGTGGTTGCTCTGCGTTGTGGGCTGCGACGATAAATGTTTGTGCGGCGAGCGCTGCCTCGCCCTCGTTTGATATCGCTCAGAACACGGCGCCGTCCATGATAAGGCGTCTAGCGACGATCGCTAGGCAGGCGAGACAGGTGCCTCAGGACAACGTTTACCTGAGTCGTGAGCGCGCCATTTGGTTTCGGTCGCAATTAGAGCAGCCCAAGTCGAAACAACATCTGCTTTATGCCGAATCTGGCTACGCGATGAGCCTGTTGGATAGCGGTGAAAACGAGAAGGCCTTGAAAGTCTTGAATCACTATCAGCGTTCGTTAAGACGATATGCTCCAGAGCATTTTGATCGGATGCTCCCAAGAGTTGGTCTTTTGATGGGGGTAGCGTTTCTTCGGATTGGAGAAACTGAGAATTGTTTAGAGAATCACACGATTGATTCATGCTTGTTTCCTATTCAGGATAAGGGGGTGCACCGATTGCCGCGAGGGTCTCGCTCGGCCACGCAGGTGTTTCGCCAACTTCTTGCGAAGAATCCGTCCGATTCGAGTGCTCGTTGGTTATTGAATATTGCTGAGATGACCCTCGGGAACTATCCGGGTGGTCTTGACGAAGTGTCCCTGATTCCTGCCCAGCGGTTCGCCTCTGAAGCGCCTTTTCCTCGCTTTCCCGACCTCGCCGGAAGTCTTGGGCTGGATGTCGATGCGCTGTGTGGCGGTAGCGTCGTCGACGACTTCGATGGGGACGGTGATTTGGATCTCGTGATGTCTTCCTTTGGGCTTAACGACTCACTTCGTCACTTTTGCAATCATGGCGATGAAGGCTTCAAGGATGTGACCAATGAGTCAGGTTTGCAAGGGCTCTACGGAGGGTTGAACCTTGTCCATGCAGACTATGATAATGATGGGGATCTCGATTTGTTTGTCCTTCGTGGAGGATGGTTTGGGCCCGGTGGAGAACACCCCAATTCGTTGCTTCGGAATCGTGGCGATGGCTCCTTTGATGATGTAACTGAGTCGGCTGGACTACTCAGTTTCCATCCGACCCAAACGGCTGTGTGGCTGGATTTCGATAATGACGGATGGCTCGACCTCTTTATTGGGAACGAGTCACAGCCTGGTCACGAACATCCCTGTGAACTCTTTCGCAATAATAGGGACGGCTCATTCACCAACGTTGCATCGAAAATAGGGGCAGCAATCGTTGGCTTTGTCAAAGGGGTTGTGGCCGCCGATTACGATAACGATGGTTGGAGCGATATCTATATCTCCTGTCTGGGTCAGCCAAATCAGCTGCTCCGGAATACCGTAAGCACGAGTTCTGGCGGAACCCTGCGGCGCTTTGTTGACCAGGCGTTGTTTGCTGGGGTTGATGAACCTCGGGACAGTTTTACTACCTGGTTTTGGGACTTTGACAATGACGGATGGGAGGATCTCTTTGTTTCCGGGTATCGTCTGGGCGAGGTTGGGGATATGGCTTTGGACTATCTGGGGATGCCACACAAGAGCGAGAAACCACGACTCTACCGAAATCTGGGCGATGGAACCTTTGAAGAGGTCGCAGAGAAAATGGGTATGAGTCATTTGCTCCATACCATGGGGGCGAATTATGGAGATCTCAATAACGATGGGTTTCTAGATTGCTACCTAGGGACAGGGGATTCGTCCCTGGCCAGTTTAATGCCAAATCGAATGTTCCTCAACCGGGACGGCGAACGCTTTTTGGATGTCACCACCGCGGGAGGGTTTGGTCATCTACAGAAAGGGCATGGCGTGTCGTTCTGTGATCTCGATCATGATGGGGACCAAGATGTATATACCGTTATGGGAGGGGCGGTGAGTTCTGATCACTATCGGAACGCGCTCTTTGAGAATCCGGGAAACAAGAACCATTGGCTAAAGCTCTCGCTGATTGGACGCGAGAGCAATCGCTGCGGCATTGGAGCGCGCATCGAGCTCCGGCTAAGGAGCGAGGGAGGAGTTCATCGTTTTGTTCGGAGAACCGTTAGCAGTGGAGGGAGTTTTGGTGGGAATCCGCTACGAATGGAAATAGGGCTGGGAAGTGCTGAGGCCCTTGAGGAGGTCGTCGTGTTGTGGCCGAAGACCCAAGAGCGTCAACGCTGGTCGAATCTGAAGCGCGATCAATGGTACGTGCTGGAAGAAGGTCGTGCTGTTGCTACGAGAAAGAGGCACCAGAGCTTCAGAACCGCCACCGAAGCGGTGGTGGTTCATGAACACGCCCATTGAAGGCTTGCCGTTTCCAAACTCTGTTGTCGGCCCCTACATTGAAGCGGCAGGGCGACTGGGGCTAAGGTGTTTGAAGCTCGTAGTTGAGAAAAGAGAGCGTGTAAATAGCGGCTGTTTCGCTGCGGAGGATGAGGGGGCCGAGCGTGATCGCTTGCGCGCCCTGAGCTCTGATAGCATTGACTTCAGCCGGTGTGAAATCGCCTTCAGGGCCGATCCAGGCAATGATCTTGATTGGGGCCGTTCCTTTCTCTTGGCGAAATCGATCGAGGTGGATTCGCGGGTGCACCGCGCCCGGCTGCAGGCTCGCGATTAGAGAAAGTGAATCCTCCGTTGCTTGGGACGTGCTCAAATAAGCGTCTAGTTTTACGGGAGCATTCACTTTAGGAAGCCATGCTTGGCCACACTGTTTGATAGCTTCAATCGCGAGGGTTTGCCATTTTTCTTGCTTGGCTGCCGTTTCCTCAGAGTCACACTGAACGACTGAGCGTTCGGATAGTACTGGGACGATCGTGTGACAGCCTAGTTCGGTGGCCTTTTGGATGATGAGATCCATGGACTTACCCTTGGTGACGGCTTGGACCAGGGTAAGCTGGTAGTCTAGTGGCGCTAGGGCATTGTTCGATAGAACCCGGCCTCGGACTGAATTCTTATCGATTTGTGCGACTTGACAGAGTAGCTCATGCCCTTGTCCATCCAGCACACTGAATCGGTCCTGTTCGCGCAAACGGAGCACCTTGATCGCGTGCTTGCTATCTCGTTCGGACAGTAGAACTTCCGAATCACGGCATTGATCGGGGGGGAGGTAGAAACGATGCATAGTCTAGCCGGCGAAGAACTTTCGTGCCTTCTCAAAGAAGCCTGTTGACATGGGGTTGACATCGTCGTCACACAATTCGGCAAACTCCCTTAGTTTTTCAGTTTGCTCTGAATTCAATTTCGAAGGAACCTCGACGGTCACTCGAACGTGCAAGTCACCTGTCCCGTAGCCTTGAACATTCTTAATTCCTTTGCCTTTGAGCCGGAAAACCGTACCCGATTGGGTGCCACCGGGAATCTTGATTTTTGCCTGTCCTTGTAGGGTGGGGACCGTTAATTCAGATCCGAGGGTTGCTTGAACGAAACTCACCGGAACTTCACAAAGAAGATCATCCTCTTCTCGCTCGAAAATCTCGTGCTCGCGAACATGGAGGACCACGTAAAGATCTCCTGGGGGACCACCGCGCAAACCTGCTTCGCCGTTCCCAGAAGATCTGAGTCTGGCTCCGGTGTCGACACCTGGGGGGATTTTTAATTTGATCTTATTCGTGTGTTCGATGCGACCAGCGCCCCGGCATTTGGGGCAGGGCTTTTCAACGGTTTTGCCGACGCCTTCACAAGCAGAACCTGTCTCTTATACACATCTCCGAGCCCACGAGACCTCTCTACATCTCGT
>CAJXVR010000172.1 GCA_913061285.1 uncultured Verrucomicrobiota bacterium
GATTTGATTTCACTTGGCATCAGCCGCTTGGCGTCGTGGCGGCGATTACGCCTTGGAATTTTCCCTTTCCGATCGCCTGTTGGAAAGTGGCGCCTGCCTTGGCCGCAGGGAACTGCGTGGTGTTGAAGCCTGCCAACTTGTCTCCCTTGACTGCGCTCGCGTTAGGCGAAATTGCTGCGGCAGCTGGCCTACCTGCTGGAGTGCTCCAAGTTATTCCCGGGCCTGGAAGTTCGATCGGTGAGGTGCTTACGGGGCATCCTCTTATTCGGAAGATCTCCTTTACTGGTTCGACGGATGTAGGGAAGGGGGTTATGCGGGCCGCTTCGAATGATCTGAAGCGCATCTCTCTCGAATTAGGCGGGAAATCGCCAAACATTGTTTTTGCTGATGCGGATCTTGCTCGGGCTGCTGATGAATCCCCTTTGAGTGTCTTTGCCAATACCGGTCAAGATTGTTGCGCTCGCAGTCGAATGTTTATCGAACGATCTGTCTTCGATGAATTTGTAGATCGATTTCTTGCTGCAAGCGCTTCTCTGCGAGTGGGGAATCCGAGTGATGAATCGACTCAACTGGGGCCTTTGGTGTCGTCTTCGCAGCGTGACACGGTGTCTGACTTCTACAAGGATGCACAGCTTTCAGGGCGAACGATCGCCATGGGTGGGCCGGGAGAGTTTTCCAAGGGCTATTTCTGGCAGCCGACAGTCATCTTGAATCCTGATTATGGTGATCGGTGTTGGCAGGAGGAAATATTCGGGCCCATCGTTTGTCTCTCTCCTTTCGATGATGAAGGGGCGATGATGGCAGAGGTCAATCGCACACCTTATGGTCTTAGTGGCTCGATCTGGACTCAGGATATCAGCCGTGCCCTTCGGGTGTGCCGTGGCGTTCAAGCTGGAGTCTTGAGTGTGAACTCCCATTCAAGCGTGCATGTGCAAGCACCATTTGGTGGATTCAAGCAGAGTGGAATCGGGCGAGATTTGGGGATGCATGCCTTGCGAGGGTATACTGAGTTACAAAATGTTTACGTGGCCGAATAGAGATTGAAGCGATGAAACTTTCAGCACTACAGACTAAAGTCCGCAAGGGTGAGATCGATACCGTCATTGTTGCTTTCCCGGACGTACTCGGACGTTTGGTGGGGAAACGCTTCACTGCGTCGTTCTTCCTTGATCACGTTGTCGAGCACGGAACCCACGGATGCAACTACCTCTTGACCGTCAATATGGAGATGGACCCGATGGATGGATTTGCGGTGGCGAATTGGGAATCAGGATTTGGCGATTTTGAAATGTCACCCGACATGGCGACTCTACGGGAGCTTCCTTGGCAGCCGGGTGCCGCCTTGGTCTTGTGTGACTACCGCAAGCCGGACGGTTCTTTGGTAGCTGAGGCTCCTCGGTCCTTGTTGCAAGAGCAATTGGCGTTGATGGCAAAGCGCGGTCTTAAGAGTGGCATGGCGAGTGAGTTGGAATTCTTGCTGTTCAACGATACCTATCGTGAAGCCCATCTTTCCGACTATTCAAAGCTTACTCCGTCGAGCGATTACCGAATCGACTATCACACGATGCAGCCGGGTCGGGACGAAACGATCTTGAGAGCGATTCGAAATGACATGACGGCCGCTGGAATTCCGATTGAGTCAAGTAAGGGGGAGTGGAGTCAAGGGCAGCACGAGCTTAATTTTATTTATGGCGCTCCGATGGCTATGGCCGATGGGCACGTTATTTTTAAGCAAGGAGTGAAGGAAATCGCGGAGACGAATGGCAAGTCGGTCAGTTTTATGCCTAAGTTTGCTCCTGAGGAAGCGGGAAATAGTTGTCATATCCATGTTTCGATTTCTAAGGGGCAAAGAAACTTGTTTTGGGATTCGAAGAAAAAAACCGGATCGAAGTTCTTTAGGCAATTCCTTGGAGGACTTCTCAAGTATTCCCCAGATCTCTGTTACTTTTTTGCTCCGACGATTAATGCCTACAAGCGTTACCAGTCGGGGAGTTGGGCGCCGACCAAAATGGCCTGGGCCCATGACAATCGGACCGTGGGATTTCGAGTGGTTGGTCACGGGAGCAGTTTTCGAATCGAGAACCGGATGCCGGGTGCCGACGCGAATCCATATCTCGCTTTTTCGGCCACGCTCGCTGCCGGTTTTGCTGGGGTTGATGAGGGCTTGGACTGTGGGGATGTTTATGTAGGGAATGCCTACGAGGACCGGACTCTAGACGGTCTTCCGAGTAGCCTAGCCGAGGCGGCTGATCGATTAGAGCAAAGCACGTTTGCCCGAACTGTTTTTGGTGCTTCGGTGATCGACTTCTATGTTCATACGGCTCGGCTTGAGGTAAAGGCTTTCAATGAGTCGGTCACAGACTGGGAACGACGCCGTTATTTCGAGCGCATCTAGCTCGATTTCTAGTTCTTGGGAATTTCCCTTTCTCAATGGTCGCTCGAGCCTCGTTCGTAGGAGATCAATCCCTCGTATCTTGGGTGTGATTGGCATCTTATCTGCTCTTTTGGTTGGTCGTATTGTCGGTTTTTGACTCGTTATGATTCATTTAAGATTTCGTTCTGTCGGGTGTTTCTCTTTGGTAGCCCTGGTAGTTGGGGTAGGGATTGCGGAAATCCAAGGTCAGTCGAATGGGCTCTTGCGTGAGGTCTATGAGAATATCGGTGGGGCCACGGTAAGTGATTTAATTGCTCACGAGAGTTTTCCAGGACAACCGACAAGCGAATCGATTATCGAGAGTTTTGAGACTCCGACGGATGTGGCCGAAGACTATGGCCAGAAAGTCAGCGGTTTCGTGCTTCCTCCTTTGACAGGCGACTATGTCTTCTGGATTGCGAGTGATGACGGGGGCGCCTTGTTTTTGAGCACTGACGAAACGCCATCCAAGACGCGTGAGATTGCCGCGGTGCCAGGATGGACCTCTTCTCGTCAATGGACGAAGTACGATCAACAGAAATCTGAACCAATCCGTTTAGTCCAAGGCCGCCGCTATTATGTGGAGGCGCTGATGAAGGAACGTGGGGGAGGAGATAATCTGGCCGTTCGTTGGCAGTTGCCAGATGGAAGGATTGAGGAGCCAATTCCGAATCAACGCCTGCAGCCCACAAGTCTCGGACCACCAGACATCATCGCTCAGCCGAAAGGCACTTCGGTCATTGAAGGGGAGTCAGTCGAGTTCGGCGTCGAGCTAAGCCGCCAGATTGGAGCATCGTTTCAATGGCAACGGAATGGCCTCGACATTCCTGGAGCCACGCTCCCGGTATTGGAACTCGAGAATCTTGAAATCTCGGATTCTGGCGATCGTTTTCAAGTGCGCGTGACGAACGCTAGCGGGACGGTGCTTAGCGACGTGGCTCAATTGACCGTGCGTGGTGATCAGGCGGGCCCGATGCTCGAGTCTGTATTGAATTTAGGGAGCCCAACAGCCTTAACCGTGACCTTTTCCGAGTCGATTGACACAATCTCTGGGGGAACTCCAAGCAACTACGTGATCGATCAGGGAATCTCGGTGATTGGTGCTCGTGTGAGCGGTGGGGGGGAATCGGTCGTTTTAGAAACGAGTCCCTTGGTGCCCGGAGTTAGATATCGACTTTCGGTTTCGGGTGTTGCTGATCGCGCGACGGTTCCCAATCTGATTGCGTCGGATACTTCGATGACGTTTTCTTGGGATTTTGCCCCGTTGTCGTTGGACGAATTGGTGGGGGTGGCAGAACCTGTCGGCCCTGCCACCAGGACAAGTGGGATTGTGATCAGCGAAATCCACTATCACCCGCAGATGCGTGAGGATGAGCTGAATCTTGAGTTCATTGAGCTCTTTAATAGTCAGCTATGGGAGGAGGATCTGAGCGGTCACCGTCTTTCCGGATCGATAGATTTTGAGTTTCCTGATGGGACGATCATCGGGGCTGAGAGCCGATTGGTGATAGCGGTGGCTCCCGCGGATGTTGAGTCACACTATGGAATACGCGGTGTGCTTGGACCGATTAGTGATTCGCTTCCGAACGATGGTGGACGGCTTCGCTTGAGAAATCGCGCGAATGCGATTCTTCTAGAGGTCTCTTATCAGGATCGGCACGCGTGGCCTGTAGCAGCCGATGGGTTTGGTCATTCTCTAGTGCTTGCTCGTCCCTCGTATGGTCAGGGAAACGTTGAAGCATGGTTTGCTAGCCCTGCGATCGATGGGTCTCCAGGGAAATCGGATCCTGCGAAAAGCAAACTCTTTGAAGGGGTCTTGATCAACGAGGTGTTAGCGCACACTGATGATCCTGTGTTGGATTATATTGAGTTGTACAATTATTCCGATCAGGACGTGGCCTTGTCAGGATGTCACCTCAGCGATGATCCCGATGTAGATCGCTATACGTTCCCTGACGGATCCGTGATTCCAGCTCGTGGATTCATTGTTCTGGATCAGGTTCAGCTAGGATTTGCCTTGAGCTCCAAAGGCGAGGCGATCGCTCTGAGGGCTCCGGATCGTGGCGAGGTGATTGATGCTCTTCGTTTTTCTGGGCAGGAAAACGGCGTGCCTCTAGGGCGTTACCCTGACGGAGCGTCTCGGTGGAGCGCGATGAACGCGCTGTCGATGGGCGCTGCGAACACCGGAGAACGGGTGCCGCGAATTGTGATCAACGAGATCATGTATCATCCGATTAGTGAAGCATCCGATGACGAGTTTGTAGAGCTGTTCAACGGAAGTGCTGATGCCGTTGATATTAGCGGGTGGCGACTCGATGACGAGATCTCCTATCGGTTTCCAGCGAACACGGTTGTTCCCGCTGGCCAATTCATCGTGCTTGCTAAGAATGCCGATCGCCTGATGGCAAATTACCCACAATTGGAGGCCGCAAATACCCTTGGAGACTATCGTGGGACACTTTCGAATAATGGGGGGCGAATTGCTCTGGAGCGGCCTGACACGATAGAAGTGATCACAGATTCAGGTGAGGTTGAGGTCGATCAGATATGGATTTTGGAGGATGAAGTGGTCTACCACGATGGGGGGCGTTGGGGGCAATGGTCCGATGGTGGCGGAAGTAGTTTAGAATTGATTGATTCACGTAGTGACAATCGCTTTGCCTCGAATTGGGCGGATAGCGACGAGACGAGAAAAGGAAGCTGGTCTTCGATTGAATATACCGGGCGTTTGGACAATGGACGCGGCGCGTTCGATGAACTCCAGGTGCTCCTCTTAGGTCGGGGTGAGTGTTTGATTGATAATCTTTTTGCCGGACCTGTCGGCGGGGCGAATCGCGTGCCGAATGCCAATTTGGAACAGGGATTAGACGGTTGGGTGATTCAGGGAAATCATGTTCGATCAGGTTTGAGTGCGCCAGGAAGTGGCTTTGAGAGCGATCGAAGTCTTCACTTGCGAGCGACGAGTGGTGGTGACAATGGGGCGAACCGAGTTGAAACGGACCTATCGTCCGCGTTCTCAAACGGGCAACGAGCAACCCTTCGAGCCCAGGTGCGATGGTTGCGTGGGCATCCAGAGGTATTACTTCGTTTGCACGGGAATCCGATCGAGCTCTCGGGACGTCTTTCGGTTCCACAGAATCTCGGGTCGCCTGGTCAGAGGAATAGTCAAGCCTTGGCCAATCAAGGGCCGGCGATCGTCGGAGTGAGTCATGCTCCGATCCTGCCAAGAACGGGACAAGCAGTCGAAGTGAGCGCTCAAGTGTCTGATCCAGATGGGCTTTCCAGTTTGGTACTCCGATACCGAACGGATCGTGAGGACGAATATCAGAGTGTGCCCATGAACTATCGAGGAGCGGGCGCCTACAGTGCGATAATTCCTGGGCAGGCGAATCGAACGATTGTGGCCTTTTTTGTCGAAGCGAGCGATGGGCATGAACAAAGTGCCACCAGTCAGTTTCCAGCTAATCCGTTCAATCGTGAATGCTTGGTGAGATTTGGTGAATCCGACATTCGGAGTGATTTTGGAACCTATCGAGTTTGGATTGCCAATGACAATCTGAGAACGTGGCAACGCCGTGAGAAATTGAGCAATGAGCTGATCGATACGACCTTCGTGTATGGTGATTTTAGAGCTATCTACAATACGCGAAGTCGTTTTCGTGGTAGTCCCTTCATTCGTCCAGGCTATGGAAATCCGGCCTCATCGCAGCCAACCGCTATGATTGTTGAATTTCCTGACGATGATCTCTTCTTAGATACGACGAAGATTAACATGGACGGTCTCGAACAGCCCGGACGAGACAATACGTTACAACGGGAGCGCGCCAGTTTTTGGATCGCTAAGGAAATGGACCTGCCTTTTAGCCATCAACGGTACGTGCAATTTGTGGTGAATGGTATCCAGAAAGGTGAAGTGTTTGCCGATTCACAGCATCCGAGTTCTGAATATGTGTCGACTTGGTTTCCTAATGAAACCGAAGGTGACTTGTATAAGATCGACGATTGGTTTGAGTTCAACGATTCCGTTCTACGGGAGTTCAACGAAAATGCCCGATTGCGTCGTTATGTTTCTGAGGGAGAGTTGAAGGTGGCGCGGTATCGGTGGAGTTGGGAGAAGAAACCCAATCAAGGGTATGTGGATGACTATTCCAGCCTCCTCGAACTCGTTGATGCTCTGAACTCTGGTAATTCAGTCTACGAACAATCTGTGGAGAGCTTGGTGGATATCGATCAATGGATGCGGATTTTTGCCGTTCGGCATATCGTAGGTGACTGGGACGGCTATGGATACAATCGAGGCAAGAACATGTCGACCTACAAACCTAAGAATGGGAAGTGGAAAATGATTCTTTGGGATCTTGATTTTTCCCTTGGCGGGGGCAGTGATGGTCCGACCACATCGATGTTTTCGACCAGCGATACCACAGTGAGTCGCTTGTACAATCACCCCAGTTTTCGAAGAGCCTACTTGCGAGCCTGGCAGGACGCGATCGATGGGCCCCTCTTAGAACGTAACAGTAGTCCCGTGTTGGATGACGTGTATGATGCCCTACGAGCAAACTCAGTATCGGCTGGCAGTCCAGCTGGGATAAAGAGCTGGATTCGTTCCCGGAGAAACTATCTGGTCCGCGAGTTAGATCGAGAGAATGCCGAGTTTGAGATTACGACCAATTCTGGAAATGGGTTTTCAAGTGCCAACAATGTGGTGTCGCTTCAGGGGACCGCTCCTGTGGCGGTTAAGACGATATTGGTGAATGGGGTCGAATATCCCATCGAGTGGACCAGTGTTCAGGAGTTTCGGATTCAAGTGCCTTTGGTTGATCGGGTAAGCGACCTGAATGTCGCGGGCTACGATCTGCGAGGGGAGCTCGTTGCTGGTAGCCAAGATTCGATTCAGGTGACCTACACTGGCGAAAATCAAGACCCTGCCGAGCACCTCATCATATCAGAAATCATGTATAATCCAGCTATCCCAGGTGCGGGTTTCATTGAGATTCAAAACACCTCTACCAGCCATTCCTTTGATCTGTCGGGCTATGAACTCAACGGAGCTGACTATCGATTTGATCCGGGTTTCGTTATCGGACCTCAAGGCTTTGCAACGGTGGTGAGTGATCGCGCGGTGTTCTCAGAAGTCTATGGCGGTTCTGTGCCGGTGGCTGGTGAATTCAATGGTCGTTTGTCGAATGATGGTGAAACGATTAGCCTCGTCGACCGAAGTATCGAGAACCAGGATGGCGTCATTATTGACGAAGTGACCTACGATGATCAAACCCCATGGCCTACCTTGTCCGATGGACAAGGTTCCTCACTTCAGCTTGTCGACTTGACCTCGGACAATCGGCGGGTTGCCTATTGGGAGGCGGTTGCTCCAACAGGAGAGGTGCGTGGACCTCAGACCTTACTTTCAATGACCAGCACCTGGCGTTATAACCAGGAGGGAACAAATCTAGGAACGAGCTGGCGAAACCCAAACTTCAACGACAGCCGTTGGGATTCGGGGCGGGGACTTTTCTTTGTCGAGTCATCAGGCTTGCCAGAAGCGAAGAGCACACCTTTGACCTTAGGGGAACCAACTTACTATTTCCGCACCACCTTCGATCTGGAGGAAACCGCCGGGATCGAGCTTAGTGCTTCCTTGATCATTGATGATGGCGCTGTCGTTTATCTTAATGGAACGGAAGTCCTTCGCGTGAGAATACCGAACGGGAATGTGACGTTTAACACCTTCGCGAGCGGGACGGTGACCAATGCGGATTTGGAGGGGCCCTTTACGCTTCCGAGCGACGCGCTGGTGCCTGGAGAGAATGTCATTGCTGTGGAGGTGCATCAAACCAATGCGACAAGTAGCGATGTGGTCTTTGGTCTGTCACTAGTTGGAGAACCAAGTGGTGGCGGTGTGGCGGCGACTCCAGGGATGATCAACTCGGTAGCGCGTCAAGGCAACGCATTGCCGACGCTCTGGCTCAATGAGGTTCAGCCCGTGAATCATACAACCTTGCAGGATGGGCACGGAGAGTTTGATCCATGGATAGAAATTCACAATTCAAGTGATGCCGCGATATCCTTAGAAAATCTCGGACTCTCTGCCGACTATCAAACACCTGCGGCGTGGACTTTTCCTGAGGGAGCGAGTATCGGAGCTGGGGAGTATGTGATTGTTTGGTGTGATGGCGAAATGAATGAGAGCACTCCTGATGAATGGCATACTAATTTTCGTCTTCATCCCGAGATGGGATCCGTCGTGCTTTCACAGTTGGGTGATGCTGGGGCGGAGATCGTGGACTATCTGAACTTTGGAGAGGTTCGGGCTGATCGCAGTTACGGTGCCTTTCCTAATGGTTCGCCGAATCGGCGTCAGCCTCTTTTTGCTGCGACACCCAGGGAAGCGAATACGAGCTCAATTCCATTCGTTGCCGTTACAATCAACGAATGGATGGCGGACAATGTGGCAAGCATCGCGAACCCACTCAGTGGTGAGTTTGATGACTGGTTTGAGCTCTACAATGCTGGCGATACCGCAGCGGATCTCTCTGGTTATTTTCTCTCCGATGATTTGAATGACTTGCGTCTGTTTGAGCTTCCTACGGGGACCGTGCTTGATCCCCGCTCCTTCCTGATGGTCTGGGCGGGCGGCGATGCGCAAGATGCCTTGGAACAGGGTGCTGCTCATGTTGGTTTTCGTCTCAGCAGTGGTGGTGAGGTGCTGACATTGAGTGGTCCAGATGGAACGGTGGTGGATCAAGTGGCCTTCCTGGCTCAAAGGGAAGACGTGAGTCAGGGACGATTGCCGGATGGGAATTTGAGCCGCGTCGGGGTGCTTTCAGTGGCGAGCCCTGGATCGGCGAATGTTATTGGAGCCGGTCCGAATTTGCCGCCCATTGCCTTGCCGCTTCCCACGATCGTCGTCGACGAAGGTGAACTCGTTAAGTTGACGGTTGGTGCTTTCGACCCTGATGGCGACGGGAGTCTCTTGCGCTTTGAGTTGGGGGCAAACCATCCCGTTGGAAGTCAAATTGATCCCAATTCGGGGGAGATCTCGTGGCTTACCGGCGAGATTCATGGTCCCGGGCAATTTACCTTCCCAGTGCTTGTGACCGACAGTGGCAGCCCCGCCATGAGTACGACAGTGACTTACTCGGTACGGGTCAATGAAGTCAATCAAGCACCGGTCTTAGGTAATGTCGCCGATCAGTTTGTATCTGCCGGAGAAACATTGCAGCTGACGATTCCGGCTGCGGATTTGGATTTACCGACGCAAGCACTGAGTTTTGTGCTTGGTGCGGGCTCACCAGCGGATGCGGTGATCAATCGCGCAACGGGAGAATTGAGTTGGAATCCAAGCATCGACCAAGAGCCAGGTGCCTATCAGTTCTCTGTGATGGTGGCAGATGACGGATCACCGGCGCTTTCCTCTGTCCCTGTCTCATTTGGCGTCACCGTCACCGCTCCAGTGGAAGATGTTAAATTAGTCTTGCTGCCGTCGGACGGTGCCACCCTTGGATTCCAATGGGCCTCGGTCGTTGGCTCACGCTATTCGATCCAGATCCTAGACGCCGTCGACTCAAATCAATGGATCGATCTGGGGACTGTCGAAGGGAATGGAGAGTCGCTGCAATTCACAGACCCGATTCCAGCAGATGGGCAGCGCTTCTATCGAGTTGTCCGCTTAAATCCTTAGCGGCTTGAATCGAGCTCCAATTCAAGTCAGACAGGCACAAGGGTCTTTTCTGCTCTAAATCGTCCGATGTTTTAGTGACCGATTTTGAGCGGAAAAGGAAACTGCCAGGTCAATTCTTATGGGGCAACGTTGGGTTTTTTGGAGAAGATGGAGAAAGTTTGTCATTGATCTTTTCTCTGGGAAACTTTATTCGCCCCCTGGTGTAGAACAGATAGGGAAATCAATCACTGGTGTGATACGGGTGAATTGAGAGGGTGGCGGAGTGCGTTTGGGCGAAGAAAGTCACCGATCTCAATTGGCTGGACCTAGAATTTTAGATATTCGGAGCGAAAAATATGCAAATTAAGGCGTTTAGAAGTCGGGCAGCGTTTACGCTGGTGGAAATTATGATTGTCGTAGCGATTATTGGCCTTCTGGCTGCTATTGCTGTGCCAAACTTCGTTCGATCCCGTGAAACGGCTCAGTTGAACAGTATTTACAACAATCTGCGGCTCGTTGATGGGTTTAAGGATCAATGGGCGCTTGAGAACCGAAAACCCAGTAACGCCTCACCTGCAACGGAAGATTTGGCGCCCTATTTCAAGAACGGCAAATTCCCAACGCCTGTCGTCGGAGAGACCTACGAGTTGGGGCCGGTGAATGAGTCCTCGCGCGCTACCTTACCGCCTAATGTCACGTTGATTGGCAATCCGGGGCCGTTTACGGCTGAAGGTCCTGTCAACGCGGAGTTCTAGCGAGGCGATTCAACAAAACTCAATCGAGAAAAAGCTGAGGGTTAATCCTCAGCTTTTTTTGTGATCTCAAAGCCTGATCCTGCGGCAGTTTCCAGTATCTATTGGCGGTCCGTTGCGAGGATTGAATGTCAAATACGGGCTGCTGACGGAAGCGAGTCGGTTCGAATACGGTTTCGAGGACCAGAGAATTCGCTCGGAACCGCGGTTGCGGGATACCGTTGAATTCAGTAGAAGGAGGGCGATCCTACGTTGTCAAGACGGGGCGCCCTATATGAGCGACAAGTTAGAAGAATCCCAGAAACCGAGTTGGCTGCGATCGATCATCGTGTTAGCGATCGCCGTTGGAATTGGCTATGCATTGCTAAAAACGGGACCAGTCACGACTCCAGAGGACGAAAAACGGCCACCAAAGGTCGTCAAGACGGTCACCCCAAAGCCCTTGCCTCACCGTATTTCGGTCACGGCCCATGGTTCGGTACTTCCGGCGCGCCGCGTCGTGGTTCAGCCGCAAGTGAGTGGAGAAATCTTGAGGCAGCACCCAGATCTGATTCCAGGTGGCGTTATTGCTGAGGGCGAGGCCTTGTTCGAGATCGATCCTTATTTTGCGCGTTTGAGTGCTCAAGAATCAGTCGCCGCGGTGGCGCGAGCAGAGGCCTTGCTGACGGAAGCCAAACGAAAGCGCGAGGAAGCCTTGCGGCTAGCCAATGAAAAAGTCATTGCGGTGACAGAGTTGGCAGAACTGGAGTCTCTGGTAGCCACCCAGAGTGCTGAACTTCAACGCTTGCAAGCTGTGAGAGACCGAGATGCTGAGTTGCTGGTACGCCATACCTTGCGCGCTCCCTTCAATGCGATGGTGTTAGAGGAATCGGTGGAGATTGGCCAGCGAGTGGGGTCCAACTACGCAGCCGTGACCTTAGTAGGAACGGATGAGTTCTGGGTTCGCGTGGCGTTATCGATGGATAAATTGCGCTGGATCAAGCTGCCTGAAGCGGGAGAGCCTGGTGCGAAGGTGACAGTGTTTCTTGAGATGGGGGATGGGCACATTGAGCAGCATTCCGGTGAGGTGGTGCGCTTGTTGAGCGATTTGGAACGGGAGGGGCGGATGGCGCGAGTCTTAGTGAGAGTTGAAGATCCAATGGGTTTTGGTGGCGATTCTAAAAAATCGCCCTTGTTGATAGGAAGCTATGTTCGTGTGGAAATTGAGGCTGGTGTCTTGTCGCAAGTCTTGGCGGTCCAGCGAGATGCTCTCCGTGAAGGGGATCGAGTCTGGATCAGTGATGCGAAGGCTGAATTGCAGATTCGCGATGTTGAGGTGCTGTGGCGACGGAACGAAACGGTGTATCTCAACAATGTATTAAAATCTGGTGAGGCCCTTATCGTGAGTCCCTTGCGCTCGGCCTTGCCCGGGATGAAGTTAACTCCTCAGGCCTTGGACCCCCAGGATTCAGCCAGACAACGAAGCGAATAGGCGATGAGTTCTGAAGCGAAAGAGCAACAGCCGTTTGGCATTATGGCGTGGTTTGCCAAGAATCATGTGGCGGCGAACCTGTTGATGTTTGCCGTGGTTGCAACGGGCCTCCTCGTTGCTGGAAATATTCGGCAGGAGATCTACCCGACTTACACTTTGGATGTGGTGGAAATCGAAATGCGCTACCGAGGGGCCAGTCCTGAGGAGGTGGAGCAGGCGATTATCTTCCCGATCGAATCGGAACTCCGTGGGATGGAGATTATTCGGGAAGTTCGGGCTCAGGCTAGCGAGGGGCGAGCAAGTGTCTTGGCTGAACTGGTGCCGGGAACGGATCGGAATCGCGGTCTACAGGAAATCACTGCCGCAGTTCAACGGATTGATCTTTTCCCTGAGGATGCCGAGCCCCCAGTCACATCACTCGATTCGGGACGGCGCCGAGGCGTGCTCTATCTTTCTATATACGGGGACTTGGATAAACACGGCTTGCTTGCCTTTGCGCGTCAGATTGAGGAAGGATTGCTTTCGGAACCAGAGATCTCTCTCGTGGAGCTACGAGGTGTCCGCAGTCCCGAGATTCACATTGAAATCCCGCCAGCTCGCTTGCGTTCCCTTGGACTCCGCCTGGACGATATTGCCCGAGCGGTTGATGCTTCTGCCTTGGATGTGCCTGCGGGATCAATCAAGACTCCGGGTGGCGATTTTCTTTTGAAAACCAGTGAACGCCGAGATTTTGCCAAGGAGTTCGGTGAGATTGCCGTTGTCAGTAAGAGCGATGGCACGAAAGTGCTTTTGCAAGATATTGCCACAGTGACCGATGGGTTTGAGGATTCGAACACTGAGAGCTATTTTGATGGGCGTCCGTCGATTTGGATGGCGGTGTACAGTTCCGAGACGCAGTCCCCGCTGGATGTTGCCACTGCGGTCCGTGCTTATCTGGAACGAGAAAAGGCAAACTTGCCTCCGAGTGTCGGAATGGCGGTGACCTTTGATCGATCCCATTCCTACGCGGAGCGGATTGACATGTTGATGACCAATGGTGCTATTGGTTTGATTTTGGTTATTCTAGCCCTGGGTTTGTTCTTGGAGTTGCGAGTGGCCTTCTGGACTGCCGTGGGGATTCCTGTTTCCATTCTCGGGTCCCTCTTTCTGCTGCCGACGATGGATGCCAGTATCAATATGCTGTCTCTATTTGGTTTCATTGTGACCCTGGGAATTGTGGTCGATGACGCGGTGGTCGTTGGTGAGGATATCTTTCACAAGATGTGTCAGGGAATGAGTCGCTATGAGGCAGCGATTGCGGGCGTCAAAGAGATGTCGGTTCCGGTGGTGTTTGCCGTGTCGACGAATATCATCGCCTTTCTCCCTTTACTCTTCGTACCGGGGGAGACGGGACGTTTCTTTTATGTGCTTCCCGCGGTTGTGATTGCGGTGTTTACGGTTTCGTTGATCGAGTGCCTCTTGATTCTCCCAGCCCATTTAGCCCATCAAGGGAAGTACTCGGGGCCGCTGTGGTTTCAACGCTTTCATGAATGGCAAACGGCACTGCGGGTGCGTATCGATGATGGGATTGATCGATGGTATGGGCCTGTGATTCGAAAAGTGATTCGGAATCGATATTTTACCTGTGCGATTTTTCTCGCCGTGTTGTTTATCTGCGCAGGATATATCTTTAGTGGTCGCGTCAACTTTGCCTTTCGTCCTTCGATCGAGACTCCTTTTGTGCAGGCAGAGATTGAGATGCCCTCAGGCACACCGGTTGAACGAATTCGCGAGGTTTGTTTTGAGGTAGAGTCGGCCGCTCGCCGGGTATTGGAGAATAGCGGGGAGAAGGATATTCTGGTTGGCGTCACGGTTGGAATTGCCGAGCGAGGTTTTAATGGGGGAGAGGTTTCGGTGCGTCTGGTCCCTCAGAGCCAGCGCGTGATCACCGCTGAAAAGTTTTCTAAGTTATGGCGTAAAGAGATTCCCGATATCCCTGATATCGAGTCCGTTTTCTTCGACTATCTCATCGGTCCTGGCGGGTCGGCTGAGATCGATGTTCAGATCTCACATCCCGAGACTGCGGTCCTACGACAGGCGGCCGCCGAAGTGGCGACGGCGATTGGGAAATACCCGGGTGTTGAAGATGTGAAGAAGGGCTTCGGCCGGGAAATGCCTCAGTTCAATTTTGAAATCACCCCAGAGGGGCGAAGCCTGGGAATCACCGCTCGAGAACTAGGGGCTCAGATCCGGCATTCCTTCTATGGCGCCGAAGCCTTGCGCCAACCTCGTGAGCGTGAGGAGGTGCGGGTGATGGTGAAGTATCCAGCCGCAGAACGTCGCTCCTTGAGTGGGATGGAAAACCTCCTCATTCGTGTGCCGAGTGGGGGAGAGATCCCCCTGAGCCAGGCCGCAACTGTGATCCCGACTTCTGCCCCAGTGCGGATTGAACGTGTGAATGGTGCGCGTGTTCACAATATCACGGCGAATGTCGTTCCAGGGACCACGACTGGGAACAAAGTGTTGGCAAGGTTTAGTAAGACCGAGCTTCCGGCGATTCTAGCGAAGTACCCTGGGCTGCAATACAGCTTTGAAGGCGAGCAACGCGAACAACGCGATTCAATGGCGAACCTCTACTGGGGCCTCGTTTTGTCCCTCTTCGCGATCTATGCCTTGATGGCCTCCTTGTTGCGAAGTTATTTGCAGGCGGTGATTGTGCTGTTGATGATTCCTTGGAGTTTGTCTGGTGCCGTGGCTGGGCATGTGATTATGGGCTTTGACCTGAGTGTCTTTAGTATCTTCGGCATGTTAGCGCTTTGCGGGATGGTTGTGAACGGTGCCTTCGTTTTAGCGGTGACACGAAATCAATACATCCGCGATGGAATCGAGCCAGTCGAGGCGATCATCCTGGCGGCGCAACGCCGCTTTCGTCCCATCCTATTGACCGCATTGACAACCTTCTTGGGATTGGGACCGATGATATTCGAGACCAGTTTGCAAGCCCTGTTCTTGGTGCCCATGGCGATTGCTCTCGGCGTGGGAACCCTGGTGTCGGCGGTTGTAGTATTGTCATTGATTCCAGCCCTCATGGTGATCGCCGAAGAGCTCGGCCTAGAAACGCTTTCTGAACGATTACGGGTCGAAGGCGATCTGGCTCCGCAGGAAGGGTGAAGTGAATTCCTTCCGGGTGCTCCTAGTGTCGTCCGAACAGGCGAACCCTTATTCTGAAGAAATTACGACTTCGATTGGGACGTTGCTGAGTGGCAGATGCTGTTGGAGGCGGTAGCGATCGAAAGTGATGCGAAGGGCTTCGTCGAGGGTGCGTTTCGCTGTTGCTTCGTTGAGGCTTTGCTCCCTGCCGGTGTCGGTGTTGTAGCTTGATTCCCGAAGGCTGACTTTGTCTCTGGATTCGTTCCCTGGAAGGGTGGGGGAGTCATTCTGGGCCATGCGTTGATCGCTTCGGGCTTGAAGGGGGGCTTTGTAGTGGTCTCCCGGGTTCGTATGAATAAAAGGGATGGGATCGAGTTGGTCTGCTTGAATAGCGAAATTCCGGTCCGCCATGCGGCGCGTTTGGATTTCGGTTGGCGGGAGGAGAATGTCTGGTGCGATGCCATGGAGTTGGGGGGTGCGTCCACTGGGCAAGAAATAGAGGGCATTGGTGAGTTTGAATGTGCCGAGCTCGGGGCGTCGGCGATCGACCGAGGCAACAATCTGAACCGTTCCCTTGCCAAACGTATTGCCCGTGCCAACGATGAGGGCCCGTCGGTAGTCTTGGAGGGCGCCGGCAACGATTTCACTCGCGCTGGCTGATTGGGGTTCGATGATGAGCGTCAGTGGGCCGGCATAGACTGTTCGTTCGTCCTTATCCTTGAGGATGAGCGTGTCCTCAAAGATATCTCGCTTCTGAACGATGGGGCCTGAGGGGACAAAGAGCCCGCTGATCGCAATCGCCTCTGAAAGCAGCCCGCCGCCGTTTCCCCGCAGGTCGAGGATGAGACTTTCGATGCCTTCCTCTTCGAGCTCTTTAATGAGTCTGTCTCTTATACACATCTGACGCTGCCGACGAGCGATCTAG
>CAJXVR010000173.1 GCA_913061285.1 uncultured Verrucomicrobiota bacterium
ACGAGATGTAGAGAGGTCTCGTGGGCTCGGAGATGTGTATAAGAGACAGGCCTGAGGGTCTGCCAAACATTAATCGATGCGATGCCCTTTCACTCCGTTTATTCCCCAAAAGAACGTTTGAGTGTATTTTTGGCGTTCAGGCGCCTTCGTGATCGATTGGTTCGGAGTTGTCTGGAGAGGCTTGGCTTTTCTTTGGAACGAACTGTCCAGCGCTCTTGAAGTATCGGTTCCGGCGTCGTTCTTCTCGGCCTTCGTAGAATCGGTCTCGAGTGGCTTGCCAGTAAGTGTAAACGAGCAATCCAATCGCGTAGGCAGCAAGGGCGATTACAATTGTGAAGACCGTCGTTTCCATCTGCTACGGTAACCGTAGTGCTTTTGTAAGGTGGCGTCTAGTGGTTCTTTGTCACGACTACGTATTCCGTTCTCGCTAGAGGGATGGCTTTGGGATAGCTTTCTTGCGCTTATGTTTGCGGATCTAGATTGTTGTTGCACTCGGATTAGAGCGCTTGCTGTTCTTTTATTGCTCGTCGTCTCCAGTGAAGGACTAGGCGAGCTGGCTAAGGGGCGTGTTTACGAGGACCTGAATCGGAACGAAGTCTATGATCCCTCAGAGCGAGGCGTGCCAGGAGTCGGTGTTTCAAATGGTCGAGAGATTGTTCGTACGGATTCGGCTGGCCAGTGGCGTTTAGAGGTCAGTGACGACGACATTATCTTTATCATTAAACCCAGCGGATGGATGACGCCCGTTACCGCCGATCAATTGCCCCGTTTCTATTACCTTCACAAACCGCATGGGTCGCCCGCGTCAAAGTTTCCAGGAGTCGAAGCAACCGGCCCCCTTCCAGATCAAATCAATTTCCCACTCTATCGTCAGTCAGAACCCGAGCAGTTTAAGGTTGTCTTTTTTGGTGATCCGCAGCCAAGAAATCAAACCGAGTTGGACTACATCGCCCATGATGTCATCGAGGAGCTGATAGGGACGGAAGCACGATTTGGTGTTACCTTGGGGGATATACTATTTGATGACCTCGCTCTGTTTGACAGCTTTAATGCCACGGTCGGCTTGATTGGAGTTCCTTGGTACAATGTGATTGGGAATCATGACTTGAATCTTGACGCACCAAATGACCGCTTTTCTGATGAAACGTTCCACCGCTATTACGGTCCTAACTACTACTCGTTTGATTTCGGGAAAGTGCATTTCATTGTTTTGGACAATGTCGAGTGGCTTGGACCGGGTGAATCTTATCGCGGTGGCTTTAATGCCGCTCAGCTGCAGTATGTTGCGAATGATCTTAAGGCGGTCCCGAACGATCAACTAGTTGTGATTTCAATGCACATTCCATTAACCAACGTGGGCAATCGAAGTGAGTTATATCGTCTCATTGAAGAGCGGCCTTACACCTTGTCACTTTCAGGACATACCCATTGGCAGGCGCATCAGTTTATTTCATCAGAAGACGGCTGGATGGGCAAAGAGCCGCACCATCATATTGTCAATGTGACGGTCAGTGGGTCTTGGTGGAAAGGGTTTAAGGATGAGCAGGGAATTCCTCATACGACGATGCGTGATGGGGCTCCTAATGGGTATTCGATTCTGACCTTTGATGGTCATGAGGCAACCTTCGATTTTAAGGCGGCTCGACGTCCTGAGTCGTATCAGATGAATATCTATGCTCCCGAGGCTGTAGCGGTGGCAGAGCTTGGAGGGACGGATCTGGTTGTCAATGTGTTCGCTGGTTCGGCCAAGTCGACCGTGAAGTATCGCATCGTCGGTGAGTCGGATTGGATTGATATGCGAATGACTGAATCTCATGATCCCGAGTATGTGCGGACGCGAGATCGGGAAATAAGTGTCGCACCAGATGCTCCCGAATTAAATGCCCCGGAGAAATCCTATCATCTTTGGACCGCTAAATTGCCGCAGGGCGTCTCGATAGGGAACCATCGGATCGAGGTCGAGACGGTTGATATGTATCAAAGAGAATTCCGAGCTTCTCGAATTCTTCGGGTGATCCCTTAGGAGGTCGGTCTGAAACTTGGGCAGTTTGGCGAGATGCTTATACAGTGATGAGCGTTGGCTATGAAAATGATCGCCGATTCTTTACGGCGCTTATCCTCTTGAGTCTTGGCTGCTTCATCCTGGAGTCCATTCTAAGGGCCTATGGATTGCCCAATATGCCGCTTCGCTTTTCATTGAAGGCGCTTGCGACCTTTATTGGAATCGCGGTTTTTGTAGCTCTGCTGGTTCGATATAAAGCGGATCGCTACTCTTTTTTCTTCATCGCGATCGGGCTTTTCATGTTTAGTCTTACTCGAGCGTTTGAAATCGATGTAATTCGACAGTTCGCCGTTGAAATGCTCAGTGTCAGTGAGGCCAATTTCGGGCGAGTTGTGAATAACTCGGTGCAGAAAATTGGGATCTACTGTGTGATTCTCAGTTTGATTTCGTTGATTATTGTTTCTGCGAAACGTCGGGCGGAATCTGCCAATGATGCCAAAGCTCGTGTTGCCGTTGAAGAGCGTTTGCGAGCGAGCGAAGCTGGGCTGCGCGCGATGTTTGAGGCGGCTCCAGTCTCGCTAAGCCATGTGACACTCGATGGACGGCATGTGATGGTGAACCGTGGCCTCTGCGAACTCGTTGGCTACGGTGCTGAAGAATTGGTGGGAATGTCGATCGAATCCTTGATTGAACCGAGTGATCGTGAGGAATGTCAGCGGGTTCTGGGTCGAATACTCACCGGGGACCACTCGTCGGAGGTTTGCCAGATTCGATACCGTCACAAGAATGGGTTCCTAATCTGGGTGCAGAACACTGTGAGCTATGTCGAGGATGGGGTGCATCCTCCCTACCTGGTTGTTATTTCTGAGGACGTGACTGAGCGACGACGACGTGTGAGTCAGTTGACAGAGTCTGTCTCGCTTCTAGAAGCGACCATTGAGTCAACGACCGACGGGATTCTTGTTGTGGGATTGGATGGGAGGATCACGCGGTTTAATCAGCGATTTGTTTCCATGTGGCAAATCCCTGAAGCCGTGATGGAATCGATGCGAGACAAACAGGTGCTCAACTTCGCGATCGAGCAAGTTGAGGATCCCGATCTATTTCTAAGCCGGATAGGCGACCTCTACCGTGAAATTGAAAGCGAAGGGTTTGATGTGATTCGCTTCAAGGATGGGCGGGTGTTTGAGCGCTTGTCTAAACCTCAGTTTGTCGAAGGAAAGGCGCGGGGTAGGGTGTGGAGTTTCCGCGATGTGACGGCGGCGCGACGTGTTGAAACCGAGCAAACGAAGCTTCAGGTAAAAGTTCGCGAGGCGCAAAAGATGGAGGCGCTCGGTACGTTTGCGAGTGGAATTGCGCACGATTTTAACAATATCTTATCGAGCATCTTGACGAACACAGAAGTGGTGATGACGTTGACTCATGACACGAAGGATGTCCGTGAATGCCTCGAAGACATCGTGTTGTCATGCGAGCGCTCGGGGGATTTGATTGAACGAATTTTGGCCTTCACGCGGAAAGAGGACACGCAGTCCGAGTGCTTGGCTCTAGAAGACATTGTTTCAGACGCTGAGAAGTTAATTCGCCCGGCACTTACGGCTGCGATCGAGCTTGAAATGAAGGTCGAACAGAATCTGCCCTTAGTTCTTGGGAATGCGACTCAATTCCATCAGATCTTGCTCAATCTCTCCTCTAATGCGGCGGCAGCGATTCAAGGGCAAGGACAGATCTCTATTGATGTAAAAAGTGTTGAGTCTTCGGAGGCTCGCAAGGTTGGAAAGAAGACACTCGCTCCTGGTATTTATGTTCTGATCCGGGTTTCTGACGATGGGGTTGGAATGGATGAGGCGGCCGTACAGCGAGCCTTTGATCCCTTCTATACGACGAAGGTTCGAGGAGGCGCCAGTGGCCTCGGTTTGACCGTCGTGCAGGGGATCGTCTCCGAATATCAAGGTGGCATTGAAATTCGCAGCGAACCCGGGAAGGGGACACGCGTTGACCTCTATGTGCCGGCCACGAGATCGTCTGAGATGACTTTGGACGGTGCTGGTGCAAAGGCGACTGGAGTGGTCGCGGGGGAGGGCCAGTGGATTCTTTTCGTGGATGATGAAGACGCTGTGGCGCGATCGGTTTCTAAACGAATGCAGCAGCTAAACTACCAAATTGATGTCTATACGGATCCAGTCTTGGCAATGAACGCCTTTAAGGAAAACCCAGGGAAATATGAGTTGGTCATGACAGATTTGACCATGCCGAGGATGGACGGAATCGCCTTTGCACGGGAAGTTCGAACTGAGGTTTCTACCTTGCCTGTGATTCTACTCACCGGGTATGGCGATCCGTCGATTCATCAGGAAGCGACATCGGTCGGAGTCTGTGTGATTCTACGCAAACCTGTCGATGGTGTTTCAATCAGTTGGGCTGTGAAAGAAGCTTTGAGCCAAGTTAATCGACCGAAAAGAGCTGCCAGAATTGTCTCCTAAATGAAACGAAATACGCCGAGTCACCCATCACTCCTTCTGTCTCTGACGGTATCGATCTGTTGCCTGGTGGCATCGTTGACGGTCGACGCGTCAGCGGAAACTGAACTGAATGAACTCTTTCAAGAGGAATGGGATCGTCGGCTCTCAGAGGATCCTTTGGAAGCGACGCTTGTGGGGCATCACATCGAGAATCATCGCTTGCCGGATGTTTCGCTTGAGGCCTTGGCTCGGCGGGTTGCTTATGATCAAGCGTTGCTCCAACGATTGAAGAAGATTGATCGATCAAGCCTTTCCGCTCAAGGCTCGGTGAGCCGAGACTTGTTTGAGTTTTATTTGGAAAGCCGTGTGAGTCGGTATGGTTTCGGTGAATACCGAATTCCGTTTACTAACGATAGTGGTTTTTTCTCGTCCCTTGTCTACGCCTTTCAAAAAATGCCGCTTGATCGGGTTGAAGACTTTGAGGTGTACCTAACCCGCTTGGGTGCGATTCCAAAGTACCTCTTGCAGAATACGGCCTTGATGAGATTGGGATTGGAAACTGAGTTTACGATGCCGAGACCTGTCATGACGGGCGTTGAGACGATTCTGAGAGGTATGGCGGAAGCAACGAGCCAGGAAAGTCCACTTTACACTCGCTATCACGATCGTCTCACTCTCTTGCCAGAGGCGACACGAGTGTCTCTTGACAAACGCTGTCGTGACATTCTTGAACAAGCTGTCCTTCCTGCGTATCAGCGATTGGAGGCATTCGTGCACTCCGAGTATTCCCCGAATTGCCGAGATACGATCGGAGCGAAAGAGCTTTCGAATGGTACGAATTACTATCGATTCCTTGTGAGGTACTTTACCACGCTAGGGGTGGAGCCAGAGGAGGTTCATGCGATTGGACTCCGTGAAGTAGCTCGAATCAGAGCTGAGATGGAGGCCATTCTAGAATCGATCCAATTTGACGGAGATTTTGCTGCGTTCCTGGCCTTCTTGCGAACGGATTCACAATTTTACGCGAAATCCGCGGAACAGCTACTGAAAGAGGCATCCTGGATTACCAAGCGAATTGACGGAATACTCCCACAATACTTTTCCGCGCTCCCTAGAATGCCCTATGGCGTCGCAGCGGTGCCCGCACACCTGGCCCCAAACTATACCACGGGCCGCTATTCTCCGGGGGTGCCAGGTGGAGATCGTGGTGGTTTCTATTGGGTGAACACCTATGCGCTCGAAAAGCGCCCGCTATACGTTCTTCCGGCATTGACTCTACACGAGGCGGTTCCGGGGCACCATTTGCAAATTGCCTTGGCCCAGGAACTGTCTGGGTTACCTGAGTTTAGACGCCATTTCTATCCGAACGCCTTTGGTGAAGGATGGGCCCTTTATGCTGAGAAACTTGGGAAGGAAATGGGGGTTTATCAGAGTCCCTACGAAGAGTTCGGGCGCTTGACGTATGAGATGTGGCGAGCTGGCCGACTAGTGGTTGATACTGGGATTCATTTCATGGACTGGTCTCGAGAACGGGCGGTGAGCCTCTTTGTTGAGAACTCGGCCCTGTCCTTGCACAACATTGAAACGGAAGTTGATCGCTATATCTCGTGGCCTGGCCAAGCTCTCAGCTATAAGATGGGAGAGTTGACCATCCTTCGTCTTCGGCAGAAAGCCGAGACGGCGTTAGCGGGGGGATTTGATTTGAGGGCATTTCATGACGTGGTCCTAAAGAATGGTGGGGTGACCATGCCTGTGCTTGAATCGGAAATTCAAGCGTTCATTGATCGAGTCCAGGCAAAGCAATGAGCCGTTTACTTCCTTCTGCTAGCCAATGTGAGTTGGGGACGCTGCTTGACGCTTTAGAGGAGACGTTCTAAAACTCTGAGGTTCCTTCACACACCCAAAAAACCAGCTTACAATCATGCCAGCGAAATCGGTGACCAAAGATTGGCTTAGCCAGATCGACTTATTCTCAGGGCTCTCGAAGGATCAACGGAACAAACTCGTCAGTCTTTCCCATAAGAAACGCTTCAAGAAGGGTGAAGTGGTGTTCAATCAAGGGGATCCGAGTGAGGATTTTCAGATTATTCAATCCGGGTGTTTCGATGTCTTTCTTTGGGATGAGATCATGAAACTCGAACGTCCGCTGAATCAGTTGATGCCGGGCGAAGTTTTTGGCGAGATCGGCGTGCTCACTGGAGAACCGCGGTCGGCTTCTGTTCGTTGTCTCGAGGATGGCGTGACCTGGGCATGGGATCACCAACCCTTTGTTGAGTTTCTGGAGAAGAATCAAAAAGGGGGGCTGGCCTTGGCTCGGACCCTGGCTCATCGTCTCAACGCTTCGACTAAGGCTCGACAGATCCCATTGGAGCATATTACGGCCTACGAGGTCTCGGCGGAACTGGTGCAGTTACTCCCGTTGAAAGTGATTCTGCAGTATGAGGTGCTGCCATTGAGTCGAGACGGTAATCAGGTGAAAGTGGGGATGGTTGAGCCAACAAATCTCATCGCCCGCAATACGGTGCTTTCGTTTCTAAAACTGTACGGCGTAGAGTGGGTTTGTGTTTCGAGACAGGAATTTGAGCAGTTTCGCGATCAGCAACTCCGTGATCTGGCTGGCGAGTTAGCCGCCACCGATGGCGCCGCGCGTTTGAGTATCTCCTATGATATGGCGGTGGATGGGTTTGAGGGGGATGACGCGCCCGAGGTAGTTCAGGTCTTTGACCAGCATGTTCGGGGTGCCATTGATTCAGGGGCGAGTGATCTTCATTATGAGCCGGGACCCGATGGGGTTCGGGTTCGTGCTCGCATTGATGGGCGATTGGTTGACTTGGCCCCTCCCTTGGAACCGATCGATTATCGACCGATTGTTTCACGGATCAAAGTGCTGTGTGACTTGAACATTACCGAGCGACGTCTGCCGCAAGATGGCTCCATGCGAATCGGATTTGGCGAGCGACTAATTGACCTGCGTGTTTCGTGCTTGCCGACACCTCGGGGAGAATCAGTTGTCATGCGCTTTCTGGATCCACAGAGTCGAAGTCTGAAACTGGATAGTTTGGTTCTGTCGGAGCCTATTGCCGAATGGGTGCGCGAACAATTCATGCACCCAGGAGGCCTTGTCTTGGCGACAGGACCAACTGGGTCAGGTAAGACAACCACCTTGTATGCGGGAATTCAGGCTCGGCTGGAACATGATCCGACCTGTAAGTTGGTGACGGTGGAAGACCCGGTCGAGTATGAGTTCAGTGGTGCCACACAGGTGCAAGTCAACGAGCCCTTAGGTCTGACCTTCAGCAAAGTTCTCCGAAGCCTTCTTCGTCAAGATCCCAACTTAATCCTCTTAGGTGAAATGCGGGATCGTGAGTCCATGGGGATCGCCATTGAAGCGGCGTTGACCGGGCATTTCGTCATGTCGAGCTTGCACACGAACGATGCCTTTGAAACGATCACTCGATTGCGACAGCAAGGAATTCCCGACTATCTCATCGCTTCGTGCCTGACTGGAGTGATCAGCCAACGTCTGATTCCCAAGCTTTGCTATGCGTGTTCGAGCAAGAATCGGGCGACTAAGGAGACCCTTCAAAAACTGCGTCAAGTGGGGGTTGTCACCGCTCGAGAAACGCCCTTTGTTTGGACCTCTGAGGGCTGTTCCAGCTGCTTGAATACCGGGAGTAAAGGGCGTGTGGGAATCTACGAGATTTTGGCTGTGAGTCCGGCAATGAAGGATGCGATCGAGCAAGGGCTTGGCGAACGCGAGCTTCAGCAAAAGGTGAAGCCGGGTGATTTCTTGCCAATGAGGCGCTATGCTCGATTTCTCTTGGATAATGCGTTGGTTTCCCCTGATGAATTGATCAAGGTTTTTCCAAGTCAGACGGAACGGGACGCGAAGACGATTACTGGCGCGCTTAAGGTGCGAACGGAGAATCTCCCTTCCAAGCCTACCCGCCAGAAAAAAAAGTCAGCCGGGAAACGGGCGACTAAGAAGCGTTGAGCAGGGGCTTTGAGGGCCTAGTTTTCCGTATTCTCCGTAGGGGCCTCGGAGCTTGCCATCCCTTGACTGGTTGCTGAGTCGAGGAGCCGATTCATGAACTGTCGGTCTCTCGGGCTCATAGCCGTAATCCTGAGGATTGGTACGCTTGGGCTGCCTTCGCTTGATTCAAAAATGACCTTAGCGTAGATGTCTTCAAACGCGTGTTGCTTGAATGCTTGTTTGAATCGAATTCGAAGGTTCGACATCGGGGGTAAGGTTTCATCAATGCTGACTCTGAATGCCTGCGAGTTAGCCCATTTGGCTTGCCCGCTTCGCGGGTTTCCGATGATTTCTTTTTCTCGCACTTCCCAGTAGTCAAAAGGCACCGGAAATTCGATCGTTGCCGCGGGGCCAGTTCGGCGATGGAGATTCAAGGGGGCATCACCGCCGATCCCGACTAGGGAATAAATCTCAATGGGCTCCTTCATTCCTTTCGCGTGAAGTGCGTATTTGAATTCGGTTCGGGCTTGGTCTTGAATGAGATCGTAGGTGGACTGTCCTATTAGAATTTGTCCCCCGATGGTATTGGACTCGATTCGTGCCGTGGCATTGATCGCCGCACCGACGATCCCAAATTTCATTCTCGCAGGGGAACCAATGTTTCCGATGATCACGCTTCCTGTGTTGATGCCGATTCCCATTTCAATGGGAGGAAAACCCTCATTCTCTAATTCCTGCGTCAGCTTGACCAAGGCGTTCTGCATGGCGATCGCGCAGGCGGCCGCTCGTGAGGCATGATCGGCTTCGTTTTCATTCATTCCGAAGAACGCGAGAATCGCGTCTCCAATAAACTCATCGATGATACCGTCGTAGTGGAGAATGATTTGAGTCATTTCGCCAAGATACCGATTGAGTAATTTTACAAGCTCTTCTGGAGGGAGCGATTGGGAGAGGGTTGTAAATCCGCGAATATCGGACATCAGCATGGTTAGCGTTTCACGTTTTCCTCCCAGTTTCTGTGGTTCCTTGGCATCGAGGATTTCGTCGAGAATCTTGTCAGAATAGTAGCGTCCGAAGGTGTCGCGCAAAAACTGAACCATCTTAAGGCGCTCGTCAGAGACCTGAAAGATAGATCGTAACATGTGCGTGCGGGAGGCAATGATTTCTCGGATCTCCTTTGGCGCCTCTTTGGAAATGGGGATTTCCATCGCCGTTTGTTCCTTATCCTTGAGCTGACGATTTGCGGCAGCGATCTTCTCCATCGGATCAATGATTCGTTTGGCGAGGAATCCTCCTAGCGTAATGACGATAAAGGCCAGAACAAGCGTTGAGAGGATGCCGAGCCGCAAGCCATAGCGGAGTAATTCTCCCACCGTGGGTTCTTCATTGATCCAGAGATCAATCATTGACCAGATGAGAATGATGGCCTCAATGATGAGGAGGCGCCAAAACACTCCTTCGAGAAGTACGCTTCTAATCGAGTGTTTTTCTCGCCGAACCTCGCGGAGCAGTTTCTTGAGAGCTTCGAATATTTGTTTCACGTTGTCTTGGGTGACCCTAGCAGCTTGGTAATCTGCCAGAGCGGTCGTTGCATTACCAGTCTCTGGAATGAAAGGGTCATCTGGGTGTCCGTTGATACATCTTAGGGTTCATCGTTTTGATCGATGTTCGCATCGAAAACATCAACTCGCGTGTCGGGGCCACTCTATGGCTCAATAGCTCTTATGAGAGAACCGTTAAGAAATGGGGTTCGTAGTATGGCTTTCCTATGCATCATGCTGCTCAGGGTGAGCCTCTTCTCAGGCTCGGTTGCCGCCGAAAAACTTCCTCCGGTGGACTCGGTTTTTCGTTTTGAACGCTATTATATTGAGCTTGGGACTGCTCAGAGGCAGACGGTCTTGACCGGGTTCTTCACTGGGAAGGCACTCGCTGATCTGCTTGTGTTTCATCGCAACGAACGAGGGGAGGGGGCAATGCAGGTCTTTAGCTTTGTCGCTACTGGGTGGATGCTCAGGGAAGAGACAGCGTTAGCGCCGGACGTTCTGTTTGTCGATCGCTTGGGCACAGGGTTCGGTGATCGTTTGATCACCTACCGGCCGGGGCAGTTGCAGTGGTTTGTGCCGGGAGCCGCTGAAGCAGAGGGGCAGTTGATGCTTCAATCCAGCTTTGTTCCCCCACGTCGAAATGAAATTCCCCACGTCGATGTCACCCGCGACTTAAACGGCGACGGTCGAGATGACATTGTGCTACCGGATGGCGACGGTTTTTGGATTGTAACGCAAGGCTTGAATGGGGGAATGAGTCGCCCGGTCAAAATTGGGGGTAAAACCGATCTCAGTGGGATTCTAGGTGCAGACGGCTATCGTTATCGGCCCTGGTCGCACAGTCGTATTCAACGGACGGACTTTAACCATGATGGTCTGCCGGATTTGGTCTATTGGAAAATGGGCTCCTTCTTTGTTCATACTCAATCGTCAAATGGGCTATTCGCCCCCGAATCTGTTCGTTACCCTGATCAAGGACTTTTTCAAAGCGATGACCGATACTCTCTTGCTCGTGGGGAAATGACCGGGACGGTCCTGCGTTCGATGGTTGATTTTAATGGGGACGAGATCACAGATCTTGTCATCGGGTCCATGACCGGGCGGTCTTTATCGGAAAAACGATCGAGTTACAGTATTCACTTCGGGACCCGTGGGGCTAAGGATGAAACCCTCTTTGCGACGAGTCCAAGCCTTACGCTTCAGTCGAATGATCGCTTGCAAGTCGCCCTGTCCCAACAGGATCTTAACAGCGACGATCGGGGCGAGTTCCTTGTCACCTCAATCGAGAAGGATGCTCTTACGAGTAGTCTATGGAAACGGCTCAAAGGAATGATGGGGGATGATATTCGCCTGACCGTCGAGTTTTATCGTGGTGGAGAAGGGCTGGGAACCATTCAACCCAGTAGTACGTGTCGTATCGATCTCGATGGGGTTCCCAGTCATCGTGAGCGAGGTTCTGTTCCTCTAGATCTCGTTCTCCGCGGGGCGACTCACGAACGGCGGCAGACCCAAACGATATGGCCTCGGGCCTTCAATTCGACCTTCCTGGTGGGAGATGTGACCGGCGACGGAAACTCGGACCTCCTTATCAGCTCCCATCCGAGGCAACTGACTTTTGTAGCAGGTGTGGCGGGGCCCGGGCTGTTTTCGGAGTATGCACAATCCATCCCGATAGCGCTTCCTAACGACGAAGAATATTCCTGGCTGGCAGATCTGAACCGAGACGGGAAGCAGGACCTGATCATGCACCGTCCCTACACGGAGCGCGACGCTCATGGTGCGAGGATAAACCCTCCTGGAACAGACTCTCAACAATTGAGCATTCTCTTAGCTCGGTGAAAGGCGTTTTTCTACTGCCAATAGAGAGGAGTGGGGTCAGCCCGCCCCGGGATTGATTAGCTAGGCGGTCAATGTATAGCGAACGATTGCGAAGCCAAGCGCGAACAAGTAGCCGAAGAAGAACTGTTCAATTCGAATGACCTCCATTCCCCGTTTTCGTTTCGATCGTCCCGTCATAGCCATAATTATACCGACCGCCACGGGGGTGGCGCCTAAGTTGACGACACGAACCGTCTTATTCGAGATGAAGGAATCAGAGAAGAAAACAAGACTCAGGAGGCCCAATATTGTGCCCAAGAAAAAATACCCCCAGGCAGCAATGAGCGGATTCGACCTTCTGGCAATCACGGCCTTGTGAAGACCCAGCTGCACGAGGATCTCGAAAAATAGTTGGAGAATCACTTCCAACAAGACTTCAAAAATAAACTCCATCGGATTGCAAGAGGGTACACGGATCGAACGTTCATGAGCTAGCAATGTTCGGTGTGTGGAGCCGAAGGCTAAGGAGAATAAAACTGCCTGGCAAGCGCGAGACTATTCAGAAAAGTAGCGATGATTGGCAAGCTTTGATCGTAATAGTCGTTTTCTGAGAACGAAAGTATTCTTGGGCGTTAGAAACGTGGGTGATCCCGAAGGGGATAGAATTGTTCGAGAATGCTACCTATGACTCGCTCGCCAAGGGTGATTACGATGTCGGTTTTTGTTCTTCTCTATCCTCCCTATTCGTGGAGAATCAAAAAAACATTGCGACGAGACAAGAGACGACTATGAGCCTATTGGGCAAACTTCGGAGAGCTGCGGAGAAATTAACCGGTACGCATATTTATCGCGAACTTCCCCCTGGACTCGATTTTGCGAGCGACATCCAAGCCGCATTGCCGCATTTTCGGGCTCGAGTCATCTTTGACGTCGGTGCCAATGTGGGGCAGTCCGCATCCCTAATGTCTGCCAGATTTCCAGAGTCAGAAATCTATTCTTTCGAACCCAGTGCCGACACCTACCAGCAGCTCCAGCGAAATGTTCAGCAGTATGATCGCGTTCATTGTATCCAGTTGGCGCTTGGTGCTTCAAAAAAGATCGCTCAAATGGCACTCGATGGTTCATCCGATAGAAGTTTTCTGATTGATGAATCGACTCAAGAAAGTCCGAAAGATGTGAGCTCAGAGAGTGTCCAGGTCGATACACTCGATAGCTTCTGTAGCGCTAAGAAGATTGACCGAATCAATTTCCTCAAGATTGATACTGAGGGCGGAGATTTGGATGTTCTGAAAGGGGCGGCGATGTTACTCAAGGAACACCGGGTTGATATTGTTGAGGTGGAAGCGGGGATGAACCCAAACAACGAACGACACGTGCCATTTGAAACACTGAAGGCGTTTCTCGAGTCCAATAAATACTACCTTTTCGGAATTTACGAACAGGTCAAAGAATGGCCCACCCGATCTCCAAACCTTAGGAGAACGAATCCCATCTTTCTCTCGCAAGCAACGATTGAACAGAACCGGTCGTGAATCGAGATTCAATGATTCAGAGAATCTAGGGGGCCAACAAGCTGGGGGACAGAGGGATAGACTGCGGCTCGACAAAGGGTTGTTTCAAGCCCGATAGGTATCCTTTAAGAGGCGCAATACATTGTGCATTGCTTCGATTCGAAACAGCCAAAGGGCTCCGATATAGCAGGCGCATCCGGTGGGAATCAGGACGGCAAGCCGGTAGAATCCCATAATCTGATTCGGTAAAACCCTCTCTAGCGAAAGGACAAGCACCATCATTAAGAGACTACAGCCAGCAACGCCCCTGAGGTTTGTGATCATATCAGACCATCCGAGCTGAATCAGACGGGCTGGAATGGTGAACATTGGGACGCCGAGAATGATCCCATAGGTCACCGCGTAGGCAATTGCGACCGAGAGTGCATCGCCAAAGTATATCCCGACTACAAACGATAGCATCGTGATCGGGCTCGAGAACAAGTTCCACTTGAGAAGCAGATCGGTTCGGTTTTGAGATAAATAGATCCACCCGACGGTACTTAGAATCGACTGGACGGCGCCTAACGGGCAAAGAACTCTGATGATAGGAACCATTTCCTTCCACTGGTCTCCCAATAGCGTTGGCACGGCTGTATCGGCAACGGCAACGAATCCCAACATGATGGGCGCCGTCACCAAGAAGATTGCCCCAGTAGCGCGCAGATAAACGGACCGGATTTTCTCCAAGTCATTGCCTAAGCGCGAAAGCGATGGAAACATGACATTTCCAATCACACCGGAAATTTGAATGACTGGCATCAGCATCAAGCCATAGGAACGTGAATAAAGTCCGAGTTGATAATCTCCAATGTACTTCCCAATCAGGAGATTATCCAAATTCCGAACCCAGTAATTGACCGTATTACTGCCGAGTAAGTTTAGGCTATAGCTTAGCAAGTCTGACAAGCCAGCCCAACTAATCCATTTTTTCGGCCACCAGCGACAGGCTCCAACAGAGGCCACCAGGACCGCAAAATTTCCACAGAGCTCCATCAGAATTAGGCTGCTCACCCCCATTCCACTATACACGAACGCCACGCCGGAAACACCGGTGACGAAAACTCCGAACAAATCGATCAGTCCAACAGCCTTAAACCTGAGGTTCCGGCGCAGTAGGGCGCGATGGACGGAATAGAGTGGAGTAATAACAAGGTTGGTAGCCGCTAGAACAATCAGTGGCTTGATTTCGGGTTGATTGAAAAAACCGGCGATACTGCCGGATAACAGCGCCATTAATCCCATTAGCGAGCAGCCGATCAGCATGTTTGCCCAGAAAACACTCGACTGATGATCCTCCGAGATCTCTTTTCGCTGAATCAAGGCCGAGCTGAATCCAAACTCGCCAAGGATTCCAGCGAACCGTATTCCAACCATTACCAGCGCTAGGAGACCGAAATCCTCCGGTCTCAAGGCACGAGAGATCGCAACAGTAGCGAGGAGAGCGATCGTCTGCTTCCCTACTTGAGAAAAACTGGACCAAACAACACCGCTCAATGCTTTTGTACGAACGTCCACAACCTCAATACCCTGCCACTTCTCGATCTCAAATCAACCCGCTCCCTGCACGGGCAAGGGTTAACTACCAGGTTCTATTCCGCTGTCCAAGTTCAATCTCTTTGGAGAGTTCTGAAGGATCAACGTTCGGGGTTGTTGGGATGCGAGGCATTGCTAGCTTCACTGGGGGCTACCGAAATTCGATGTGGTGGTGCATCTGGTTAAGAAGATATCCTGGCTTCGTTGTAGATGCGGACGTTCATCGTGACGTGACGATTTTTGTGGGCTCCCCAGATAATGGAGTCTCGAAGAAGGGGATTGATTGTACGCGTGCCTCCAATCTAGTGTCTGAGGATGCAAAACTGGAAGCGACTCAGATTTATTTGGGTTTGGGGGGCAGGCTACCTATGGATCCTCTTTGGCGGTGGATGGAAGGGGGGACTGGTTTCAGGTGTGATGCTTCTCCTAGTCATTGCCATGCTGGTATGGCCTGTTGCGATGGGAGCTCTGTTTTATTGAACGCCTGTTGAAGGACGAAGAGCTGGAAGGAGAAGCAGAAAGGTTGAGTGGCAGAACGTTGTCGGTTGGAGCCCCAGGGTGTTGGCGAGAGGATAGGATGGACGAGTAGGGGAAAAGAGCTGAAGCCAATTCAATGACAGATTTCGAAGGGATGTCGGAAAGCAAAAAACCCCAGTGAAAACTGGGGTTTTTTGATGAAATTGGTTGCGGGGGCAGGATTTGAACCTGCGGCCTTCAGGTTATGAGCCTGACGAGCTACCGGGCTGCTCCACCCCGCGGCACAGATAAATACTCAGGGTAGGGGGGTGTCGCAAGTTCTTTTCACATTAATTTTTCCGATTGTTCGTTTTGGATCTGTTTTGCGCCTATTGGAGGGTCGTGGCGCGGTAGAACCGGCTGACGTAGTTTCCTGATTCTTCATCAACGAAGTCAAAGCTGCCGTCAGTGGTCGATGTTGTCCCGGATTTTATCGGGGTCCAGTGTTCGAAATCTGAAGTTGCTTCAATTCGATAGTCGGTATCGGGCTCGCCGAAGACGCGGAGCACGAATTTGCCACCGGGAAGGATGCCTTGGGTTTCGACCTTGGGAGGAATCGAGGGGAGGCGTTCTCGGGTGATGGTGTAGTTGTCGAAGAGCATGTAGTTGTCCCCTGGGCTCTCGGGCTTGAAGATGGCCCAAACGGCATCGATATCGCTAAGGGTTAGTTCAGCGTCTTTGGTGGTCAGCGGTTGGGCGTTGATGACGACAGATCCATTGAGTGAGGCGCACCAGGTGTTGCGCTGGAAGTTCATGGTGATGTCGAGGTCGTAGTTTCCTAGATGATCGAAGGTGAATTCTGTCGCGATCAACCCTTTGTCGTCATCCAGTGCGTAGGAGATCGCTTTGGTTTCCTGTCTCTTATACACATCTGACGCTGCCGACGAGCGATCTAGTGTAGATC
>CAJXVR010000174.1 GCA_913061285.1 uncultured Verrucomicrobiota bacterium
ACGAGATGTAGAGAGGTCTCGTGGGCTCGGAGATGTGTATAAGAGACAGGGTTGGGTGATCGAGACGGTCGGAAGAGTGTTTTGTGTCGGTGGGGAGATTTGTTGCTTGATGGTGATGAGCTGGGTGTCCCTCCCGAGTGCGGTGCCGTCGCCACTTGCCTGTGAGTTTGAAATTCCGGCCATTAAAATATCTCCTTGCGGATCGATATCGATTGCGGTTGCGGCGTCATAAATCATCTCTCCTTGAACGAAGCTAAATCGTACGTCCCAGACTTGATTGCCTGTTCTGTCCAGCTTGACGTTGATCATATCAGTGCCGAAGGGTTGGTTGAGCTTTGCCCCTGCGATCACGGGGCCGCCATCGTCCGCAATTGTGAGGTCATTGACGGTGTCGCCGGGGCGTCCTGCAGCAGGAAGGATCCGGACCCACTCGACCGTGTTTCGTTGAGTGATCTTTGCCAGCATGGCCTCGGAGGCCTGATTGTTTCCTAAAGAATTACCCGCGATCAAAATGTTGTTCGCAGTATCAATGCCTGCATTGACGGGGATGTCGTTGACATTGCCGCGGGTGGAGATACTGCGACTGAATTGGACGTTTCCGCTTGGGCTAAATCGGGTCATGTTGAAATCAAGGCCCGTGTTTTTGTTGCCGATCGCGCCAATAGCGATTGGGCGGTTCTCGTTGTCGAAGAGTGCCGTTGTCCCTATGTCATTGGCTTTTTCTCCCTCCGTGAACCCTTCTTCAGTCCAGATTTCTGTGCCGCGGCGATTGTAAAAGATAGAACGAATATTGTCACCGTTGTCGGCCGAAGAGGACGTTCCCACAACAAAGATATTCCCGGATCGATCACTGGCGATAGAGGCTCCGGTATCCCGTCCGCCACCATCAAATAGCTGTGGTGGAAAATTGTTATCGCCCGTTACCGAGAGGCTTGCCGTGAGGATATCCTGGTTTTGCGGGCCTAGGGCCGTGCCTGTGACCAGAATGTTTCCATTGGGATCGATCGCTAGGTCGGCCGCTTCAGCACCTTGGGCAGCCTCACTCTCTAACCGGGTGCTCCAATTCTGCTCTCCGCTCTGATTGAAGCTGAAGAGCTCGATTTGTGGGAGATTGCCGGGGGTGGTTCCCGTGCCGGGTTGCCTTGCATTGGAGGTGCCGAGAACGATGATATCACCGTTGGGATGAACCTGGACGGCGAGGGCTCTGTCATTGTTCCCTTCTGACGGGTCTCGGAGCCGGCTCCAGAGTTCTCTCCCGTCCTTGTCGTATTTGATAATGACGAAATCGGCGTTCCCTTCCCCATTTGGTACCTCACCGACGACATAGGTATTTCCGTCACGGTCCGTGACAAGATCGTTGGGGCGATGAAACCCTGACTGAAGCGGTTCGAACCTTGAAACCCAGCGAAAACCGATTCCAGTTGATCGTTCTTGGCGAAGTATCGGATTGATATTTGCTGAGCGAACGAAGCCTCCGGGGTTGGAGACTACAACAAAGTATGTGCCAACCTCGTCCGCTTGAAAGTTGCGAATCGTAAGCTGCTGTTTCCTCTCATTGCGAATGCTCGATCCATTGAAGAACCATTGGTAATCCAAGGGGCCATTGCCTTCGGCAACGACCTCGAAGGTCACGTCCGTTCCTGGCGTGATGAATGCGCTGGTTGATTGGGAGGTGATCGTTGGAGGATCAATTGGCTGGGGCGGTTCTGGGGGAGGATTATTAGGACCTCCTTGGGCCAGGAGTTGCCCGATGCCGGTGTTTGATCCGATTGGATCGATCACACCGAGTAAAAGTAACAGTAGTAATGGGACCGGGCACTTCATCATGGAAACTCCAAGAAAGGAGTTAGCAGATAGTCTGCCACAATTAAATCAGAAAATCCCCGCTTTTCGGATTTCTGGTGGTAGGGGCTGTTATGCCGAATCCTTGGAGGCCCCTGCAGGGAAGCCACTAGTGCCTTAGGCGAAGCGCTGCCATACGGCATATTGCGAGTGGAAATGATTCGGCCAGAACTTCTGTGGATGTGCTCGGGTCTGATCCGTAGCGAGCGAAGTAGCGTTTGCCGCTGTTGGTTCTTGTTTTACCAATAATAACGCTAGAATCGAAGCGCTTCCGGAGTTCTCGGTATACTTTTCGAGCGAGGTCTTCGTCCGTCGAATACGGGGGGCAGTCACTTGTTTGATCCGTTCGAAACACTTTTTCGTGCACGATACGGTCAAGATCTGGTCCTGCAGGAATTCGATATAGGTCAACCATGATTCTCTTCGAATACTAAGATTCTAAGAGGTGATCGAAGCAGAAAACAAACCATTTTATATCAGTCTTTATGTTTTTGCGATAAACGTGCCGCTCTCGTTGGATTACTCCCGTCAATTGTTCGGTGATCCTTTCTTGGCGATCGGGTCACTTTCGGTAGAGTGGGTTCGATTTCCTGATCGCAAAGGTACTATGAATCAACGTTTTCTCAATAGAGGGTGTTCGGGGGGCGCAATTCCTACGCTCTGGCAGTGGGCTCTCGGACTGGCTACCGTGCTGGTTTCATCCAGTTTGTGTGCGGCGGAGAATGATTCTCTGCCGAGCGAGGGAATAGAGCCTAGGGGGGCGAATGTACACGCCTTGACTGGCTTGCGAATTGTTCAAAGTCCAGGGCAACGGATTGAAAACGGTACAATAGTCATTCGAGACGGCATGATTTCGAGTGTTGCTTCGGTGCCGGTGCTTCCGGAGGGATGTCGTGTCTGGGATTTGTCAGGCAAGACGGTTTACGCTGGCTTTATCGACGCTTGGACTGCAGCCCAGTCCCCGACGGCCGACGGTGGAGGCTCTTTGTACTGGAATCGAAATGTTCGGCCCTCGCGGCTTGTCGAGCTAGGCTTGGCATCGGATGGTGAGCTTGATGAGACTCTGAGAAAGATGGGAGTTTTGGTGCGTCTCGCTGTTCCTACAGAGGGAATAGTCCAGGGACAGAGTGCTTTAGTAACGACGGGGAATGGGCGTCTTTCCGATCGTTTAATAATGGAGAGAACGGCCATGCATCTTCGCCTTACGGTGCCACGAAACCGGGATCGTGATTACTATCCAAATTCGCCCATGGGAGCAGTTGCTCTAGCCCGACAGGCGATGTACGATGCCGACTGGTACTTAAAGGCGTGGCTGGCCTACAAGAACCAGCCTGGAATTCCTAAACCTGAGGTTAACGCTTCGCTCGCGGCTTTAGGAGAAGCGAGAAAAAATGGGCAACTCTTTGTTGCTGAAGCCGCCAATGAACAATTGTTCCTTCGAGCAGACCGTTTTGCTCGCGAGTTTTCCTTGCCTCTAGTCGTTAAGGGCTCCGGGAAAGAATATCGCCGGTTAGAGGCGATCCATGCTACTGGTCGAGCCGTCATCCTTCCTCTCAATTTTCCCAAGCCGCCTGATGTGAGTTCATCTGCGAGTGCGATGGAAGTTTCATTGACTGATTTGATGCATTGGGAATTGGCACCTGAGAATCCAGGACGACTGGATGCGAAAGGGATTCCCTTGATGCTGACTTCGCATGGTTTGAACGATCGGAGCGAGTTCTTAAAACGAATTCGGACGGCGGTTCAGCGGGGATTGGGCATTGAATCTGCTCTTGCGGCATTGACGATTCAGCCTGCTGAACTCCTTGGCATTGGGGACAAATTCGGAACCATTGAGGTAGGCAAAGTGGCCAACCTTGTGATTGCAGACGGCGACCTGTTCTCTAGCGACTCTCAGGTTTCGGAGGTGTGGATCAGTGGAGAACGATATCCTACCCATGAAGCGGGATCGGAGAAAGTGCATGGTCTATGGGACTTGGATTTCGGCTCGGCTCGAGCAGTAACTCATCCCATTCGGCTTCGGTTTGCCGGGAAAGAGAAACTCAAGGGAACGCTGGAAATAGACGCTCCGAATGACTCAACCGGAACCGACGAGGAAAACTCGTTGCCGAAGAAGCTCGAATTGAAAAAACTACGGTTCGAATTAGGTCGGTTTCGCGCACAGGTCAAGGGGAGTCTATGGCGTTCGGACGATAAGGATGAATTATTGCGCTTGTCGGGTACTCTCTATGCCTCAGGGGAACCTCGAATAAGAGGGGAGCTTTTGCGGGGCGATGGGCAATCTTTTCCGTTTACTGCGCGAGTCTTGGACTTAGAGCAGGAGGCTGATCCGAAAGCAGACGGCGGGGCGAAGCAAGACGGTAGCCAGGATCTCGAATTGCTTGAAGTGAACTACCCGCTTGGCGCGTTCGGGATCGCAACGAGACCAGAAATGCCGGAATCGCTCCTTATCGAGAACGCGACAATTTGGACGAGTGGGCCGCTGGGTGTTATCGAAGGAGGATCCTTACTCGTTCAAAATGGCGTGATCACTGATATTGGAGAGAACATCAGTGTGCCTAGAGGGGCCCAAAGAATCAATGCTGTCGGTAGGCATGTGACCCCTGGGATCATTGATTGCCACTCTCACATGGCGACCGATGGAGGCGTGAACGAAAGCGCTCAAGCGATCACTGCAGAAGTTCGCATCGGAGATTTTGTCGATGCGAATGATATCAACATTTACCGTCAATTGGCTGGTGGCGTGACGACGGCGAATATACTCCACGGATCGGCCAATCCTATCGGAGGGCAAAATCAAGTGATCAAGTTGCGATGGGGGGGGCTGCCGAAAGAACTGTGTTTTACTGAAGCGCCTCCAGGAATAAAGTTTGCGCTCGGTGAAAATGTGAAACAGAGCAATCGTGGCAATGACTACACGACTCGATATCCACAGACTCGGATGGGGGTCGAGCAATTGATACGCGATGCTCTCCATGGTGCGCGAATCTATGGTGAGCGTTGGAAGTCTTGGAGATTGAATCATGAAGGAGCGCCGCCGCGTCGGGATCTTGAGAAGGAAGCGATTTGGGAGATCGTCCAGGGCCAACGATGGATTCACTGTCATAGCTATCGCCAGGATGAGATCCTTGCATTGATTCGAACTCTAGATGCATTTGGAATTCAGATCGGAACGTTTCAACACATACTCGAGGGCTACAAGGTGGCTCCAGAAATGAAACGGCATGGAGCGATGGCTTCAGGATTCTCGGATTGGTGGGCCTATAAGGTGGAGGTCTTCGATGCCATTCCGTACAACGGGAGTTTGATGCACGAAGCGGGGATTGTGGTGTCGTTCAATTCCGACGACAGCGAGCTGGCGAGACATCTGAATCAAGAGGCCGCGAAAGCGGTTAAATATGGTGGGGTGTCGGCGACTGAGGCCCTTAAATTTGTAACCCTGAACCCCGCAAAACAACTACGGATCGATTCCCTTGTCGGATCCTTAGAGCCAGGCAAGCAAGCAGATTTTGTCATTTGGAGCGGCCCCCCACTTTCTAATCTGAGTCGATGCGAGCAGACTTGGATTGATGGTCGTTGCTATTTTAGTCTAGAGAAAGATCGCTCTTTGAGGCATGAGGCCAGTGTGTTGCGGGCGAGGCTTATCGAAAAGATCCTGGAGTCCGGTTTAGAGATGACGAAAGTAGGGGGAGCGAAAACCGATGACACGGCGTTGTGGCCGCGTTATGACGAGTTTTGTCATCCTCACCTAGATGGGAATCACGAGGAATCAGTTGGGCATGACGGTCACTAACTCAGACAAACAAGGGATGAAAGCAATACACTATTTGGGATTTGTATTTGGGGTCTTTCTACTGACCGGACTCGAAAAAATGTTCGGTAGTTCAGCTATCCCCGGAGCTCAGCCCGAGTCGCCCATTGCTATTGTCGATGCGACGATTGTTCCGGTGACTTCCCCGCTAATCGAGAGCGGGACATTACTCATCGACAATGGGAAGATTGTTGCCTTGGGGGCCGATGTGACGATTCCTAGAGGTGCCATAAAATTGTCAGCGTCGGGACGTTTTGTTTATCCAGGACTGTTCAATAGCGATGGACTGCTTGGATTGGTCGAAGTTAATTCAGTTAGGGCGACTCGGGATTTCGCGGAAACAGGCGATCTGAATCCCAATTTGAAAGTTGAGACGGCCGTGAATCCAGATAGTGAGCTGATTCCTGTGACCAGATCAGGTGGCGTCCTTTTATCATTGTCCGCTCCTCGCAGCGGACTGATCTCAGGGACCTCCGCGATCTTGCAGATGGATGGGTGGACCTGGGAGGAGATGACGCTAGAGGCCCCTTCAGGAATTCATGTCAATTGGCCGCGAGTGCGTTGGGCGGAGGCGACGGATTCGAAGAAGCGTCAGGGTTCGGCGGCAGCGTCGATTCAGAGGCTTCGATTGTTTTTTGAACAGAGTCAGGCCTATCTCGCAGCCCTTGAAGCGGGTGCGTCTCCGCCGATCGATCTAAAGCTTGCCGCGATGCTGCCGCTCTTGCGGGGCGAGATTCCAATGATTGTGATGGCAGAGACGGTGGCTCAGATTCAATCGGCGGTAGCGTTTGCGGTGGAGCATTCAGTGAGAATCGTTATCTATGGTGGGTATGATGCTGAGTCATGTGCCGGTCTCTTGAAGGCTTACGATGTGCCCGTGATCATCGGAGGGATTCATCGATTGCCGCGTCGTCGTTCGGATCCCTATGATGCTCCCTTTACCTTGCCAAATCGACTTCGATTGGCCGGCGTTCAGTTTTGTATTGCGGCCCGTGATCCTTTCGACGCCCCGAATACGAGAAATCTACCGTATCAGGCGGCTCACGCCGTGGCCTTTGGATTGCCTCATGACGAGGCGCTGAAGGCGATTACGATTAGCCCCGCAGAGATTCTTGGTGTGTCCGATCGAGTCGGGTCGCTTGAAGTCGGCAAAGATGCGACCTTGATCGTGACTGATGGCGATCCCTTGGAAACGGCGACTCATGTCGAGCAGGCATTCATTCAAGGGCGCCCCGTTGATCTTTCAGACCGACATAAGAGTTTGTGGAAAAAGTATCGTGAACGACTTCGACGTCTTAAGGGGACGACAGTCGACTAGATCTGGGATTTACGAGATGGTTCCGGGATTGGAGTCTTGGATCCGAAAGTCGACCTGAGCGTTTCAACCTTCGCTAGAACTTGGCTGAGAAGGGAGATGTTTTTCGAGGATCTGCATGAGCTTCTCTCGCTGGAGAGGTTTGGGTAGGTAATCAGACATGCCGGCCTCTAGGCAGATTTTTTCGTCACCTTTCATCGCGTTGGCGGTAAGGGCGATGATGGGGATCGCCGGCTTGGAGCCATACTCGGTCGGGGATAGTGCTCGAATGGCCTTGGTGGCCTCCATTCCATCCATTTCGGGCATTTGAATATCCATCAAGACGAGATCGTAAGGAAGGCTGCAGATTGAATCGACCGCTTCTTTCCCGTTGTTCACAATATCAACCGTGTAGCCCAACTTGTTGAGGGTTAGTCGGGCGACCTTTTGGTTGATCTGATTGTCGTCAGCACAGAGGATCCGGAAACGGTTTTCGGCGATTGTGGAGGTCGAATCGGATTCCTTCGATGAGGAGGATCTGATATTCGTGGTATGCAGAGGCAGCTCGGAATTGATGAAGTCTGCGATACTCGTCCGACTAAGCGGTTTGATGAATACTTTCTGAACCGTAAGTGAAGACGTGTTTAGATGAGAGGGGCGGAGGGTGGTCGAGATTAGAAGGTGAATCGGGAGCGACGTTAAGGGTGACGTTTCTTTGACCGTTTCGAGAAGGGCGTTTGCTTCTGATTGAGAAAATCGACAGGGGATTGAAATCATTAGGATCATCTCCTCCTTGCTAACATCTGAGAGACTGGAACTTAGCACCGTTGCTGCTTCATGAGCATCGGTTGAGATGTGAACCGAAAGCTGTGGGTGTTGGAGTTGGTTTGCTGTTTGGAGTCGGGAGATATCATCTGGGTCGATCAAGATTAGCTGTCGGCGAGCCTTTGGTTTCTCTGTTGCTGATTGATGAGAAGGTCCCGTTGGGAGAGCCTGGAGATTGACGGTAAACCAGAATCGGCTTCCTACCTTTGGGGTGCTAGAGACACCGACATCACCTCCCATGAGGTGGGCTAATTCTTTGCAGATTGCGAGACCGAGGCCGGTCCCTTGTATTTTTGTGCTTGAGTTGATCTGTGAGAACTTTTGGAAAAGTTTGGCCTGCCCTTCCGTTGAGATGCCGACCCCGGTGTCGGTAACCGAAAACTCTATTGTCAGTTGATCCGGGCTACTCAGCACAGGCTTCAATTCTAGCGTGACGCCCCCGTTCTCCGTGAATTTGATCGCGTTACCAATGAGGTTAACCAACATTTGCCGAATTCGACCCTCATCACCGCGAACGTTGAATGGCAATGTTTCCTCCACGATGAGGCCGGTTTCTAGACCTTTGCCGTGGGCGACAGGGGAGAGCATTTCGAGTGTGGATTCACACAGGGAAAGAAGTGAGAAATCGACGGATTCGATTTCGAGCCTTCCTGCCTCGAGCTTTGAGAGGTCAAGAATATCATTGATGATCGTAAGGAGATTCTCAGCAGATTGCTTGAGAAGGGTTGAGTACTGGCGCGCTTCATCGGGTAGATCCGCAATATCGTGAAGAAGGCCAGCCATGCCGATCACACCGTTCATCGGCGTTCTAATCTCGTGGCTCATCGAAGCGAGAAAGTCGGATTTAGCCCGATTGGCTGATTCAGCTTCTTCTTTGGCGATGGTCATGCTCTCCGCCTTTTGCCTCTGGGCTTCGGCGAGCCGTTTCAACAAGGTCTTCTCGCGTTCCACGGCGTTCTGTCGCTCAGACTTCTCATTGTCTAGTTCGATGACTCGCTGCTCCACTTCGAGGTAAGCTTTTTGAAGATCGGTGTCTCGTGTCTGGATCTGATCGAGCATGGTGTTGAATCGATCGGTTAGTTCTCCAAGCTCATCATTGGTAATTTTTGTCGCCCGGACGGAATAGTCATTTTTAGCGGCGACGCGTTGCGTCGTCTTTACGAGGTTAGCCAACGGTTTCGTTAGTAGGTTGGCAAGGCGGCGTGATATGAGGAGCGCGACAAAGGATCCGAGTGCGATGATGATCAGATTGACGCCGATAATGTTTCGGAGGTGGCGGTAGAGAACTGACTTGTCCGAGACAACGTGGACGAGACCCAAGAACTCACCATCAGGATCACGGATGTTGGCCACAAATCGGAACTGACCTTTTTCATAGTGATCGCCAACGCCGAGGAGGCTGATGCGTTGAATCTCCTGGTCTGAAAGATTTGGAAGCCCCTCCCGCTGATAGTCTGCGTGTAGATTCCGGTCCTTGTCGAAGTAATGAGCCCGAAGGATTTCTGGGCGATCTGACGAATCGAGATAGGCTTTTGCCTTGGAATCGGAACTGTCTAATTCGAATCCTCCAAGCTCTGCCATGAGTAGCGAAGCACTGCCGTTCTCGGCCATGTTGATAGCTTGCGTTTCGAGTTCTTTAATTGTGAGCCCTTGAATGGCTCGAATCTCGAACGCAATGATTGCAGCGGAAGAAATAAAGAGCGCAGAAATGCTCGTCAACATCATGAACAATGTCAGCTTCTGCGAGAGATTCAGCTGGTTAAACCACCGTCCCATAATTGCTAGATTGATTGAGAGCGCTTAGCGAACTGTCTCAGCAAGATTTACGAGGTGTTCGCTCAAGTATAGGTTGGCTCTCTTGGCTGCCGCACTGTTGAATTCAAGTGCGAGTCGATTGCCTCGAAACTTGAGGCCTATGATGCCGCCTGCTCTGGCGAATCCGTTATAGTCTCCAACGGTGAGAACGTGGTTCTCTTCCAATCGAAGCTCGCGGATCAGGGTATGTAACTGTGCCCTTGAAGTTATCCTGCAGAATAGAATGTGACTCTTCGTATAGTCCTTTGGGGTTGCGAAATGCTCGATCCTAATCTGGCGTCCTTTGACCCGTTTCCCTTCAATCTGTTTCAGCGCGTCCCCAAAGGGGTTTTGCCCGATTACGGCGATGATCAGCGGATCGTTCTTTGAGTTGAAGGCGCTCTCGGGCCAGGTGGTAAATTTGGCGAAATTGAAGAGCAAGGAAGTTTTTGCCGCGCCTTCGTTGAGGCTTCCTTGGGATGCAATGCTTGTGCCGGTGAATAAGAGGACAAAAAAGACTCCAAGCCGATACGAGCGAACACCAAGTCTTTTTAAGACCTGGCATTGCCACGAGATCAAGCTTGTTTTCGTCTCCATCGAGATCATTGCGGACGTCTTTTGTCCCTGTCCCTAGGCTCAGATGTTAAGATTCCAAGCGATGCTGAATCTCCATGCTTCACCGGGTTGCGGTCCGTTGAGACTTTGATAGACTGGGATACTACCATCGAGCTCAATGGATTGCCCCCTGAGGAAGCCACTACGGAAGGGTATCCTGACGCCTAGGCCAACGCTTACTTTTTCTCCTCCAAAGAGGTCTGGATCCGTGACTGGCGCAGGTGTGAATCGGCTGCCGTCCGGGCGAATGATAAACAAGTCTGTATCCGCTCCGTGAATCTGACCCCAGATTTCTGTCGCGAGTCGAAGGGATGGTTGGAATGTTTTGTAAGTTGTCAGTGTGACCCAGTTCCGCAGCGCAAATCGATTGCTCAAACTGTAGTCGCGAGAATTTTTTCCTAGGCGGACGGTCCCTTGTGCTCGGGTTCCCCATTCGAGCCAATCAGAGCTGCCGACGTAAGTGATCGCTGGCTTGAAGTCTACCGTTCCAGATCCAAGTTGCATGGTGTACGGAACCAGAGTATCCGCGACGGGATCACGGGGCGTTCTTCCCAGCTCGTCGGTCGAGCCAGTCGGAACGCTAAATCCGGCATCGACAACGATCGCGTGCCGGTTTTTTGTCCAAGCGATATAGGAGGTTGATAGACTGATGTCTCCGAGTCCGTGGGTGTCGATCGTGAATTCTTCGAACTGCGCGCCAAGTCTCGCCGCGTCCCCGTAATGGAAGGTGGATTGTCGAATTAGGGGGATCTGTAAATTCAGAAGAATGCGATCGTTGAGCTCGTATCCGATTTTGAATAAGTGCGCCTCTTGAGTGATCTCGGCTGGGACGACAGGGAATCCTGCTGCGAACACATCTGCAATTGAGAGTCGAGATGTCCCATCTTGGTAGTCCTCGAAGCGGGCCTGAATATATTGGTAACCGAACCGAAACCGTTCGAGCCTGGACTGTGCTGTCGACTCCTCGTCTTCGAGTGCCGAACTATCCCGAATGATGGGCATAGCGAGGATCTCTTCGAGGCCCAGCTCCGTCAAATCGACGGGTGTCGGTTGGGCTTGCACTGGGGGCGAGAATCCTCCGACGATGAGTAGACTGACAATAAGGAACAAGGCTTCGATAGTCTTGTCGCATTGACTTGTCATCTGGCTGGATGTGTTCATAGGCAAAGAAATGGGGAGTATGCCTTTCCGTGTGTAAGCAGATCAGAGCCGAATTTGGTTGAGTGCTTTGGCATCATCTCTATTTTACTCGAAGTGTCTGCAGTATGCTAGAGCTAGGAAGAGCATCTCGATTGTCGCTGATATAGCAAGTCCTAAAACGACATTTACAGCCTCAAGACGCCACATTCTGAGTTCCATTCTGACGCGGTAGAACGATTAGTGATTAGGAGAAATATATGGGGAAGGCGTCCAGTCAGTGGGATTTCGGTGAGTTGTTTGAAGAGTCAGCGCTTAAGAAGACCTATTCCGTTAGCGAGTTAACTGGGGCGATCCGAAAGACATTAGAGTCGGGGTTCGGTCGAATTCGGGTGACTGGAGAGGTAAGTAACTTTCGCGCTCAGGGATCAGGGCACTGCTACTTTTCCTTGAAAGATAGGGGTGCTCAGCTGAGTTCGGTGTTGTTTCGTAGCGAGCGGGTCTCACATCGAAGTGAGCTTGAGAACGGTAGCAAAGTCATACTCGAAGGCGATCTGACGGTCTACGAAGCTCGTGGGCAGTATCAGTTGATCGTCCGATCCATCGAATTACAGGGTGTTGGCGCTCTTCAGCAAGCCTTTGAACGTCTCAAGAAGAAACTGGAATTGGAAGGGCTTTTCGCGTCGGAGCGGAAGCAACCTATTCCTACCTATTGTTTTCGTGTTGGGCTGGTCACGTCGTCCAGCGCTGCCGCGCTGCGTGACGTGCTTCAAGTCGCTGGGCGAAGGCACCCTGCATTGGAGTTTGTTTTGTGTCCTTCGCGAGTTCAAGGGCAGGGAGCAGCTGAGGAAATAGCGGCGGGAATTGATCGCTTGAACCGGTTTTCGCGGAGACAGAAACGGGGAGCCGAACTGGGGGCAATTCTGGTGACGCGGGGAGGGGGAAGCCTGGAGGATTTATGGGCATTCAATGAAGAAGTGGTTGCTCGTGCGGTGGCAGCTTCTGACTTGCCGGTGGTATCGGCGGTGGGGCATGAGGTGGATTTCACAATTTGTGATTTCGTAGCGGATCTCCGAGCGGCGACTCCGAGTGTCGCCTCGGAGATCTTGACTGAAGGAGTGTTCTCGACCCGTGAGTCTCTCTTGGCCATTGGTGCGCAGCTTCGGAGCATTGCAGTCCGACAAGTGGAGCATCGTGTGGCGGTGCTGAACCAGGTGGAAAAACGGCTGAAGACAGGACATCCCCGCCGGGGACTCGAGCTTAGTCGTCAGCGGCTTGACGACTATGAAACGGCTATACAGCGCCAGGTGTTCGAGACGACGCAACGAGAAGCTCAACTCGTTCATCAGTTAGGGCGCCAGCTGGCGATGAATCAGCCTCAAAAACTACTCGCGCGTTCGAGGGAAGATGTCACTGACTTGAGTCGCCGGGCGATGGAACAATCTCGACGCTCATATCAGCAAGGACTTCTTCAACTCGATCAACAGACCCGCATGTTGCGACTGCTTTCCCCTTTGAATGTGTTAGAAAGAGGCTATTCGATTACTCGGGAAACTCAATCCGGTCGGCTTGTCGATTCGGTTGCTACACTTAAGGAGGGGGCCTCGCTCACCACCTTAGTCAAGGACGGAGAGATCTTGAGTGACGTTCGACGCTCTGAGAACAAAGGCGTGCGCGTTTAGCGCATTCGTTCTAAAGATTCGATTACTCGACCGTAACGCTCTTGGCGAGGTTTCTAGGTTTATCGACGTCACAGCCTCTTTCCACCGCGATGTAGTAGGCCAATAGCTGTAGCGGGATCGATGAAAGGAGTGGATAGATTAATTCGTGGGTCTTGGGGACGAAGATGACTTCGTCCGCTTTTCCTTCGATCGTATGATCTCCCTCCGTCGCGATAGCGATAACTGGTCCTTTGCGGGCTTGGACAACTTCTTGGTTGGAGATGATCTTGTCGTACAGGGCGCCGTCGGTGGCCAAGACAATGCTGGGCGTGCTGCTGTCGATGAGTGCGATAGGGCCGTGTTTCATTTCGGCCGCTGGATAACCTTCTGCGTGAATGTATGAAATCTCCTTGAGCTTGAGCGCTCCTTCGAGTGCGACCGGGAAATTGATATGGCGTCCGAGGAAGAAGAAATTGGTTGCTTCCGAGTATTTTTTTGCGATTTCTCGGATCTGTTTATGAGTTTGAAGGAGCCACTCGATCTGATCAGGTACTGCTTCAAGGGCTTTGATGATTTCTGAGCCTTGCTGGGCGGAAAGGACTCGGATACGGCCCATGAACAGCGCAAACAGAGTGAGGACGGTCACCTGTGACGTGAACGCTTTGGTTGAGGCCACACCAATCTCTGGTCCGGCATGAAGATAGATTCCTCCATCTGCTTCCCTTGCAATGGAGCTGCCGACGACATTGCACAATGCAAGCGCAGTTTGCCCGCGTCGTTTGGCTTCGCGCAGTGCTGCAAGCGTATCTGCCGTTTCGCCGGATTGGGTGATCGCAATCAGTAGTGTGCCTTTGTCTATCGGAGCGTTCCGATAGCGAAATTCGCTCGCATATTCGACTTCAACGGGGATGTGTGAGAGCTCTTCGATCAGATACTCCCCTACCAAGCCTGCGTGCCAGCTCGTACCGCATGCGGTGATGACGATTCGATCGATGCTGCGAAGTTCGGAAGGTGTCAGATTGAGTCCCCCAAAGATAGCTGTGGATGCTTCTGAATCCACTCTCCCTCGGAGCGCGTTTCGGACGGTTTGGGGTTGCTCGAAGATTTCCTTCAGCATGAAATGGTTGAATTCGCCTTTTTCCGCGGCCTCATCGTCAAACTCGATTTGGCTAATCTGAAAACTTGCCGTTCCGGTGCCCATGTTGGATACCGTGAATCGATCCGAATGCATGGTGACGACGTCATAGTCATTGAGGAACACCACCTGCTTCGTATGTGCAACGACGGCGTTGGCATCGCTCGTGAGAAAGTGTTCCCCGTCGCCGACGCCAATGATGAGAGGGGAGCCTCGACGGGCTCCGATGATCACGTCCGGGTGATCAGTGCAGACAACGGAAACTCCATAGGTGCCGATGACTTCTCTGAGGGCAGTCACGATCGCGTTCTTGAGATCGACGACATCGCCCTCTTGACCTTCTGCTGGTGGGGTATAGTGAGACCCGATCAGGTGAGCGAGGACTTCGGAATCCGTGGCTGATTGAAATTCATGCCCGGCTTCCATCAAGGTTTTCTTAAGCCGGTCAAAGTTTTCGATGATGCCGTTGTGGACGACAGCGATTCTTCCGGATGCGTCAAGGTGTGGGTGGGAGTTATCGTCGGAGGGATCCCCATGAGTCGCCCAACGGGTGTGGCCGATTCCGACTTTGCCGTTCGCTGGTGACTGATCGAGGAGTTTGCTAAGCCCGGAATCGATGCGTCCTTGTCGTTTCCGGATCTCAATCGTTTTCCCGTTGTGGACGGCGATTCCAGCGCTATCATAGCCCCGGTATTCAAGTCTCCTGAGCCCTTCAGTAATTATGCCGCTGGCGTCTTCTTGTCCAATATAGCCGTAAATTCCGCACATAGATTCGTTCTGCTTGTTTTGAGCCCTGACTCGAAAATGGTTCCCGAGATTAGGAAGTCAGCAGTCCCTGTTGAGGGAGTGAGTAGCAGAATCGATCCGGATTGACGATTTTTTTGTTTTTTGGGCGGCTCTGCAGGGTGGGGGTGGCGGAGAAGGTCCTCGGCTCCAATATCCGAATGTCAAGCCTTGACCAAATTCTGTTGCCGTCTTAGCATGTTCCGAAATCTGTGAAAACGGTCGTAGAAATTTTGCTAGTGAAGGGGCTCCTTGTTGTGGGAGTTCCCGCAGGTTCCTGTCGATTTTGATCGTTGCCACTCGATAGGAACCCGCGATCGGCGACGATCGTGGGTTTTTTTTTAGTCGTTCACCTAAAATGTTACAAAGATGAGTAAGACAGCCGAAACAAGCCGGAAGGCGCCGAAGAGCGCTGAAGGAAACGAGTTAGGGCCTTCAATGTCCGGTAGTGAAGTCCTTGTCGCTTCGCTTGAGCGTGAAGGAGTCGATACGATTTTTGCCTATCCTGGTGGTGCTAGCATGGAATTGCACCAGGCATTGTCCCATTCTGATGAGATTCGCGTGATTCTACCGCGGCATGAGCAGGGCGGAGTTTTTGCGGCCGAGGGGTATGCGAGAGCATCCGGGAAACCTGGCGTGTGTATGGCGACGAGTGGTCCAGGGGCGACGAATTTGGTCACTGGGATCGCGGATGCTTACATGGATTCGATCCCCTTGGTTTCGATTACTGGGCAAGTGCCGCAAGCGATGATCGGAAAAGGAGCTTTTCAGGAGACTGACTTCTTTGGAATGACCTTACCAATCGTCAAACACAGTTACTTGGTGACTGATATCAATGAGATTCCTCGGATCATTAAGGAGGCGTTTCATGTCGCGACGTCGGGGCGTCCTGGTCCGGTCGTGGTGGATATCCCCAAAAACATTCAACAAGCTCGATGCCAGCCTGTCTTTCCTTCGGAGATCAATGTCCGAGGGTTCAATAGCATTCCACGGGCGAGCGACCTTGCCCTCAATGAGATCATTGGTCTGATTGAGAAATCCGAACGTCCGTTGCTCTACGTTGGTGGAGGGATTATCTCGGCAGAGGCGAGCGAGTTGCTGACCGAGTTCGCTCGGGCAACTCAAATTCCGGTGACCTCGACGATCATGGGCTGTGGTGCCTTCCCTGAGGACGATCCCTTGTCCTTGCGATGGCTCGGAATGCACGGCGCTGCCTATGCCAATTGGGCGGTGAGCGGTGAGTTTGAGAAAACCACTCTTCCGGACGGAACGGTTGATGTTAAGA
>CAJXVR010000175.1 GCA_913061285.1 uncultured Verrucomicrobiota bacterium
ACGAGATGTAGAGAGGTCTCGTGGGCTCGGAGATGTGTATAAGAGACAGCAAGAAAGCGGGAAGTCACTGACGACCTCTGGGTTGTCGTAATCGGCAGCATCCACGGTTAGCAATGATTTTCCGGAGAGTGACAAGATTCGATCCTCGTGAAGCGTTGCTCTTCGTGGCGTCACGTCATGTTCAATCACACCTCGCAACACCAATTCATCCTCAACCAATTCAACAAGCTGCACGCCGGTTTGATTGTTGTTCTGATCGTAAGAGCTAAATGGAACCATCACGAGCCCTGCCTCAGGCACAAAGCCGAGTGCTTTTTCATCACGGTTCGCCTCACTCCAAGAATTGTTCGTCCCTAGTGGAACGCGACTTAGGAGGCCTGGATTTGCCGGATCACGCACATCAAAGAGCGAAACCGCCACTCGCCAACCCTCGACATCATCGATCCCGATGGAAAGCAAGCGATCCCCCAACGGTTGAATATACGTTGACCAGCCTGGCACTTCGAGTTCCCCGGAAATCGTCGGATTCGACGGATCTGACAGATCGACAACCCAGAGCGGATCAATGCGAAAGAAGGTCACAATGTACGCCTTATCACCGTCGAACCGCGTGGCATGCAAGCTCTCGTTCTTCCCAACCTCGACCGATCCAAGTTTCGCCGGACGAACTGGATTCGACATATCATAAGTTTCCAACCGAGTGATCAGTGATTCGGTTCGCACCTCTGAAATCACCGTGAACACGTCACCAGAAACGTTCATCTTAAACTTATCGGTCACCCGCCCCGCAGGTCGAATCTCCGAAAGCGGAACCAAGGTGCCATCTGGCGAGGAAATGTCGATCACCTCAATGCGAGATTGCCACCAGCGACTTCCAACGCCCTGAGTGGATACAAAGAGAAACTCAGACGTTGCATGAATCACGTGCCCTGATCCCGGAACCCAATGCTGCTCCCGAGCGACGGGACTAGACGGATCACTCAGATCGTGTGACGAAACCGTCGTCCCCCACTCCCAGCGTTGCTCTGGCTCCCCAGTTCGTTCATTAATCTCTTCAGTTTGCCGAAACGTTTGAGAGGCCAAGTAGAGAGCCGTACCAACGAGGCGGCTCTCTCGAATATTCCCATTGACTGGGATACTTGCGACAATACTAGGAACGCCGTCATTCACCTCTGCAACAACGACCCGGCTTTCTGCACCGCCACCGAAGTAGTTACACGTATCACGCGCAAGCAACGCGACGTGGGAATCATCCAACACATACATCTGTTCCCCGGAAGCGGGCAACTCCAGTGTACCGGTAATACTGGGCTGATCAGCATCAGTGATATCAATGATCTGCAGCCCACGAAACTGATTGAAGAAATAGAGCCGATCTCCGTCAACTTGCCAAATATCAGATTCAACAACGTCTCTAGGAGCACTCGCGTCACCGCCAGCCTCAGGCGCAGCCACTGCATCGGGTTCTCTGACAGCGGGAGCTTCTAGCCCAGGTGCTGCAGCCACTGGTGGTAAGGCCCCACCAGGCAAGGCATTGGAGGGAGCCGAGCTTGGGCCTGCAAAGAATTTTTTTCCTTGATAGAATTCTGCCGGAAGCAAGTCCTGGTCCGTGCCAACCACACGCAGCACCTCAAGCGCTTCCTCGCGTTTCAGCCGGAAAGTATGCGTCCCAGCTTCACCATCAAACCGCTCCACGCCGCGTGGCACCCATGCCCCACGCTCTAGGCGGGTTCTAGATTCCAAGGTAATGCTCGTAAAGCCTTCCGGCACCTCAACTTCTACCAGAAGATCATCACCATCTAAGGTCACCGACAGAATCTTCGGCTGAGCAAGATCTTCAGCAGCTGCTGCCACCAATTGGGAGTTCGATCCTGCCCATAGGGTCAGCATCAAGCCCCAAAATCCAATCATTCGAATTATCGAACCACATCTATTCATGTTTCTCCTCACTTGTTAGTTCCTATTTCCCTATGCCCTCAAAAATTTTTAATTCCGTGCATCCTGTAGCAAGGTCGATTCAACCGAATCAAAGACCTCAACAAAAATGTCCTCAATTCCCATCGGGAACACCTCAACCCGCACTCCAGGTTCGTGACGCAAGAAATCGAGCTGTTGATCATTAGCCAATCGACAGACAGCCGTCACCACTGACCCAACGGTCTCCTGCCGAATCAAACCCGGCAAGCGGAGGGACTGAGCATCGCTGTCATTGGGATAGATTATTTGAACCTTGCGCATGGTTTGTTGAAGCTCCTCCACTTCGTGGGACAAGACGAGTCGCCCGCGGTCCATCACACCGACCACATTTGCCAGCCGGCCCAGGTCTCCGATTTCATGGGTGCTCAGGACGATGGTTGTCGAAGGACGATCGGCGAGCATTTCAACCAGCAGATTCACAAAAGCTCGCTTGGCGATGGTATCGAGCCCCGCCGTTGGCTCATCCAGCAAGAGAACCTCGGGTTCGGGAGCTAATGCGAGAACGACGGCCGACTTCCGCTGCTCACCAATGGACATTCGTCCGACCGGTTCCAGCAGAGGTAGATCCCAACGCTCGGCCGCCGTCTCGAAAAGTTTCTGATCCCATGATGGGTAAAGGTGTGACACATAGCGACTCAGGTCCCTCAAGTTCATCCATCCAGGGAGTTGCGGTTGCTGAGGAACATACCCAACCCGAGAGCGAATGGGCCGGGGCGCCTGCCATAAATCGTGTCCGAGAATACGGGCGGAGCCGCTGTCAGCCTTAAGCAAACCAAGCAATAGCCTAATAGCCGTCGATTTTCCGGATCCATTTCGGCCCATCAACCCATAAACAGTACCTTTTGGAATCCCTAAATCGAGACTACTGACAGCGACTTTCCCCCCTGAAAACGTCTTCGTTAAGTTGACCGCCTCAATCGCATTCTCGCTCATGTGACGTTCCTCCCGCAACATCTGTGCCGGATCAGTAAGCCGCCTAAGAAGGTAGCTGATCCCAGGCTTCGCGAATGACTTGCTCCACCAAATCCCTGCCAGCACCCAATTGTTTGGCATCGATCACCATGCGCTGCGCCAACTGACCAAGGATTTTCCGACGCTCGGCATCCGAAAGTTCGTTCGAAGCGGCCGCGACGAAGGCTCCTTTCCCGTGCTTCATCTCCACAACACCGTCGTGCTGGAGCTCGGTGTAGCACTTGACGACTGTCGTGGGATTGACGGCCGCTCTGACCGCCAAATCTCGAATTGACGGTAACTGATCCCCCGATTTCAAGCCCCCTGAAGCGACGTAGTACTTGATCTGATCCATGAGCTGCCGATAGACAGGCAGCCCTGATCGAGGATCGATTTGAAAGTGTAATGCCTTCTGACGCTCCATTGGTCATCTGCTGTACGGTAACACCCATACAGTTGAAGTCAAACAGTTTTCTCTCATCTTTTCAGCAGTCACACTCGGACCGCCAACTTGCCTTGAGAGCCTACCGGAAGGCAAGCAACAATCGCTAAGCTTCGAACTCACGCCCAAAGCCAAATTCAATTTCGATCCGTATTAATAATGGGAGAACGATGAACCATTTGATTCATTCCTCCAGATTCGAACGAAACAACCCCACCTGAGTCTAAGGAAAAAACACGAATTCGATTGTCTCAGAACAGATCACCGATACACTCCGCGCGAATGATTCGAGCCTTAATGTTAATCCTTGTTCCGCAGGCCACGTGGGAGCGCATCGCTGCCAGCAAGTGGAACAGCTTGATCATCTTTTTCGTCTCTTTCGTGCCGCTCCTCGGCTTAACGATTGCAATTGAGGGCTTTGGCATGGCAAAGCTCGGAGCGAGCGTCAACGAGTTCGGCAGGACGATCACGATTACAAGCAAGCAAGTCATCCAATTTCAAGCCCTCCAGCTTGGGATGACACTGCTCGTGCTGGGACTGGGAACAAAACTCGTCCTGTGGGTCTGCGAGGGATTTCACTCGCCGACCACTTTTCGACAGGCATTCACGCTGACGGCCTACGGCATCACCCCCCTCCTTTGGTTTCGGATTGTCGATGGTCATCCAAGCATGCCCACCTGGGTGTGTTTTGCCATGGGTGCGGTTGGGGTGATTTTCACCCTATATCACGGAATCGCCTTCGTGCTGCAACCAGATACTAGTGTGGGCTTTGGACTCTATCTCATTTGTTCTATTGTGCTTATCTTGGCGGCAGGGCTTGCCCATTTTATCGCGCAGATTGTCGCCCAACGAAAATTCAGCTTTGTCTCCCTCTTCAACGAGCCGAATCTCGCACTCGTCGATAGGCTTTTTTAACCACCCAAGACTCTGCTTCCAGCGCTTCCAGCGCCCTCTCACGAGACACGTTCGTGAGCTCACATAGAATTCGAATCGCCCGATCACGCAATTTGACGTTGCTTGGATTGAGATCGATCATCAGATTTTGAATCACCTTGCCGCACTGCACCATAGCCAGAGTGGTGATCATATTGAGAATCATCTTCGTCGCAGTTCCCGACTTGAGCCTCGTTGATCCAGTGAGAATCTCTGGCCCGATTTCTGGACAAATGACCAAGTTCGGTTTGGTTCCCTTAGCGAATTTGAGGTGAGGATTAAAACAGATTAACGCCGTCTTCGCCTTCACCGCCTTGGCTGCCATCAAGCTACCCCAAACAAAGGGAGTCCGCCCGCTCGCTGCAATCCCGATAACAACGTCGCTAGAAGTCACTTTGAGCCGCGCCACTTCTGCACCACCCGCTTCCGTACTATCTTCCGCCCCTTCTACCGATTCCCAGAGTGCTGATCGCCCTCCCGCAATGGTCCCTTGAACGAGGCTCGGATCCGTCCGAAACGTTGGCGGACATTCGCTGGCATCCAGCACGCCTAGACGGCCACTGGTTCCTGCGCCAAAATACAATAGCCTTCCGCCGGTAACGAGCCGCCGACTCAACCAACGAATGATTGTCTCTATCTTGGGAGATTCAGCTCGAATCGCAGCGGGCAATCGCTCGTCTTCCTGAGCCATCAATTCAATGGCTTCACGGATCGCTAAACGATCAAGACTCCGAGAACCTGGATGTCGTTGCTCGGTTGGAGACATCGCGAGCGATTGAGGAACGATACTGGCCAGTGATCCGGAAGAGCGCTGACTACGAGTCGATTTTCTCGGTCGCTTGCCCTGTTTCCACGCCAACAAGGCCGCCCCCTCAGCGCCCAAGGCGGCAGCGTGCACAATCTGACAACGATCGTCTCGAGCCATCAATCGCTCTTTCACTCGGGCAGCAAATCGTGCTTGCCGCCGAAAACAGCCCCCGCTCAGGATATATTGAGTCACCCCACGACCGCCCAGGCGAGCGCGGCAAATCAAGGCATCCTCAACAATGCGCTCGAGCGCTGCTTCAATCACGATACTAGCGAAACGATGACCCCGCTGCCACGCCGTGAAAATCAAGGGAGCAATCGCAGCAAAGGCCGCCTTAGAGGCACGGGCAGACCAGGCATTTAGATCATCAGGGTGCTTGAGCGACAGCCGCTCTAGGACCTGCCGCAGTAACGAGGAACAAGATCCTGTCCGATCATATTCTCGCAGAAGGATGCGAATCGCCGACTGGCCTATCCCAAACGCACCGGCTTCGTCTCCGAGTTGTTGCCCCCAACCACCCACCTTCGCTTCGTTTCCGTTGGAACGCCGGCCAAAACAACAGGACCCCGTCCCTGAAACCATCAGCACACGGTTATAGGCGTGTGCCTCAGGACTGGGCACGCCAGCTAAGACCGTCTCCAAGTCATCCGTCACAAAAAGCTTCGCCCCTGGCCAGAGATTGGCTAACTCCCCCCTGACAGCTCGACGGTCCATCTCAGTCCTTAGCCCTGCCATACCAATCCCAACGCAACTCGCATCGCCAATCGTCGCACGGATCTCGCCCAAGAAGGCGGCCAGCTCCCCGGCCCCAAACAATTGCAAGTTTCCTGGTCCGAATTCCCGACGTTCAAGCACGTTCAGATCCGCCGACATTCCAACAACGCTTGTATGCGTCCCTCCTCCCTCGATACCGATGACATCGATGTGCTGCTCTAGTTCAATCCCGTTCGCCATGCGTTGGCATTCTTTCAAGCACATGACGGAATCAAAGTATTATTTCCGCATTCGAGATAACTTGAGTTTAAAGCCCAGAATGCAAAACTCATCCCATGGAATCGCTACATGCTAGCCTGCTCAACAAACTGGTGAATCTCGAAGAAACCGTCGCAACCATTGCCACGGCCGACCCAAAGCCCGACCTGATGGCACTCTTCGCTGAGATTGAAGAGCTCACAGCCCAGCTTCCTAAAGACACCGATCCCGGGCTCCTTCACTACCTTCATCGGAAAAGCTACCAAAAAGCCCGCCTATTTCTTGAAGGCAAGGATGCCGAAAACGAGGTCGGTAATTGCATCCGGCAATAGCTTCATTGGTTCCCCATTTTCCACGCCCCCCATGATCGACGATACTATCAGCGCGATTGCCACTGCCGTCGGCGAAGCTGGCTTGTCAGTCATTCGCATCTCCGGCCCTGATGCGCTACCCATTGCAGAACGATGCTTCCGGCCCATTGGCCAACGATCCAGCAAACCGACCGCAGCCGAATCACACACGGTTCACTACGGTAAAATCGTCAAACAGAATGCCCTAATCGACGAAGTCCTCCTCACCGTCCTCCGGGCGCCCCGTACTTTTACCAAAGAGGATGTCGTAGAGATCTCCTGTCACGGGGGGCTGATTCCCACGAAACTCGTCCTCGATACGATTCTCGAAAACGGAGCCCGACTCGCTGAACCCGGTGAATTCACCAAGCGCGCCTTTCTGAATGGACGTATTGATCTGACTCAAGCGGAAGCGGTTGCCGATGTGATTCATTCAAAAACTGACCTAGCGCTCAGAGCTGCAAACGAACAATTGGCAGGGAAGCTTTCAAAGCGAATAGAAACACTCCGCGAGGACCTGCTCAAGATCCTCGCTCACATTGAAGCCCACATCGATTTCCCGGACGAAGACATTGCGCCAGATACCAAGAACTCCCTCATTGAGAAACTCGAGCGCGGAATCCAGTTCATGGATGCCCTCCTCGCTTCAGCACCCGAGGGACAGATTCTTCGCAACGGCGTAAGAACGGCCATCATTGGGAGGCCGAACGCGGGGAAATCATCCCTGCTCAATTGTCTCCTCGGCAAAGATCGAGCCATCGTTTCGAACACCGCAGGGACAACTCGAGACACGATCGAGGAAACGGCCAACATCCGAGGAATTCCAATCGTCTTCATTGACACCGCAGGTCTCCGAGAATCCTCGGATCAAATCGAACAAGAAGGGATCCGCCGCAGTCAAGAAAGCCTTGGGAATGCCGATCTCATTCTCCACGTGATTGATGCCTCTCAAGGCCTGACGGACTATGAAAGCGATCTTCTAAAGCAGTATTCTGAGAAGACGAAACTGATTGTCCTTAACAAGAGTGATCTTCCCTCAGATATCAAACTAGAGGGAAAGCTTAGCGACACAGCCATCCCGATCAGCTGCGAAACCGGTGCGGGCCTCGAAACCCTGCGAGACAAAATAAGAGCAGCGGTTTGGAGCGGGCAAGTCGAAGGCGAAATGCTGGAAGTCATGATTAATTCACGACACCAAGCTGCGCTACTCCGGGCCAAAGAATCCACGAAGATCACAACCCAAGCGCTCAAGGATGATCTAACCCTGGAACTCGTCGCGTTAGACCTGCGCATTGCCGTCACCGCCATCGGAGAAATCGTCGGAAAAACATCAACCGACGACCTCCTCGACAAGATATTCAGCGAATTCTGTCTCGGAAAATAAGCCCCTCAAACAAATCGTCGGACGGGGAACAACGACAAGTACTCGGAGCGATGCCGAACAAGACTCGGCTAGGGAAAGAAAAGACTTTTCAATGAGGCCGAATCCCTCATCATCGCACCGTTTCCCACAGCGTGGCTTTTAGAGCCCACCAACGTAACTTTCAAGATCGAGTAGTATTGCAAGCGACATGAGCGATAGTAACAACCGAACAGATCAGGAACGACAGATGCTCCAGGCGGCCCAGCAAAAGGGTCTCGGCGCTACCATTGCCACGTTTACTAAGCTCTCCGGCCCAGGCTGGCTCCAAAGTGCGATCACCTTGGGCGGCGGCTCGCTCGCTAGCAGCCTCTACCTCGGCGTCCTCGCGGGATACGGCATGCTTTGGCTCCAGCCCTTCGCGATGATTCTTGGAATCATCATGCTGAGCTGTATCGCCTATGTAACGCTCTCCACCGGGAAGCGACCGTTCCATGCCATTCGAGACCACATCAATCCTGTGCTCGCTTGGGCTTGGGCCATCGCAACCTTGATGGCAAATATGGTTTGGAGCCTCCCTCAATTTGCCCTCGCGAATGGTGTGCTCCAACAGAATCTCGCCCCAGGCCTGCTCGGCGGAGACACAGGAAAGCTAATCAATTGCATTGGAATCCTCCTCGTCACCACCGCAATCACGTGGTGCTACGGTAACGGCGGGCGTGGCATCAAGATCTACGAAACCATCCTGAAGATCATGGTCGCAATGATCGTGCTCAGTTTCGTTGGTGTGGTTTTCAAGATGGGCACCGGCGAAGGAACGCTCAACTGGGGCCAGGTCGCTGCTGGATTCATACCAGACCTTAGCAAGCTTAGCACGCCAGCCGAGGGTTTCCTCCCTCTTCTCGAGGCAATTCCAGAGGCAGCTCGAGGTTATTGGACGGACTTAATCGTCAACACCCAACGTGATGTTATGATTAGTGCTGCCGCCACAGCCGTAGGAATCAACATGACCTTTCTGCTTGGTTATTCTTTGCTCGCCAAAGGCTGGGATCGCAATTTCAGAGGCCTCACGATCTTTGACCTCTCGACCGGTATGTTCATTCCCTTTGTCCTAGCTACAAGCTGCGTCGTCATTGCTGCATCCAATCAATTCCATCTCAAACCACCCGCAGGCTTGCTGGGTGAAACGGATGCGTCGGGCGCTCTTATTCAAGCGAATCCGAAGGCCGCCGGAGCTATGAAAAAGAATCTTAGCGCCCGAGTCAGCAGTTCCTTTACGGACGCCGAGAATGCCCTCCCTGAAGCGGAAAAAACCGCGCTACTGGAATCCCGCATCCTCGAGTTGCCATTGGCAGAAAAACGAATTGCCGCCACGTTGATAAAGCGTGATGTCGGTGAATTGGCACTCGCGCTAGAACCACTCACAGGCAAGGGTTTCGCCAACGTCATCTTTGGACTTGGGGTTCTCGGAATGGCTCTCTCAACCATCAGTATCTTAATGCTGATATCCGGCTTCGTCATTTGCGAAATGCTCAATCTACCGCACACCGGACTCCCCTTTAAACTGGGCTGCCTAGCGGCTTGCACGGGTGTCTTGGGACCGTTCTTTTGGGGAGATGCCGCCGCCTACCTCGCGGTTCCAACCTCCGTTTTCGGCATGGCCCTACTTCCTATCGCCTACATTTCCTTCTTTCTCTTGATGAACCAGAAGTCCCTCTTGAAGGAGCACCTACCAAGCGGAATGGCTCGGATCGTCTGGAACGTGCTGCTCTTCATCGCTGCTAGCGTGGCAACGCTCGCTAGTCTGTTTGTCATCAATCAAAAGGTTGGCTCTAAGGGTTGGTACGGAGTGGGAATCCTTCTCTTGCTTGCAATTATTGCCCACTTTATGCCCAAGAAGGCGGCGAAGTCCTAGTTCCGACATCGCAGCGGGGGGCGACAATTCGAAGACATCCACTGGACAAGTGGGAACATTTCGTTAGGCTCTGGATCGGATTCTATCTGATCCAGCAGCCGACGCTGGATCTTAACCTTGTCGAGGCAGCTCCGCCCGTGGCGGAAATGCCTGGAAATCGTCAATCAGCCCGATGTCTAATCCAGAACCTCCATTGGAAGAAGCGACTCACCCCATCGACATCGATGCTTCGACGCCTCGACCGTCCCTACTACTGGTCGTCCTCTTAAGCGCTCTGGCCGGCGGTATGGGTTGGGGGATCCGTGGCCAGTATGGCCACGAAACAGGCGCAATGATCGCAGGCGCCCTGGTCGGACTCGTACTCACGTTTTTCTTCTGTCCGCGAGTTTCCTCACTTTTCACGGCAAGAGCCGTCGCGCTCATGACGGTCGCCATCGGCTTTGGAGGTTCTATGACCTACGGACAAACTGTGGGTCTCACTCATGACGCGCCGCTCATCGGGAATACCGATGCCCTGACCTGGGGATTAGTAGGCCTCTTTATCAAAGGTGGAATTTGGATTGCTTTCGCTGGCGCCTTTCTTGGCATCGGCCTCAGCCGTGTCCACTACAAGCCTACTGAGATTGGAACCCTACTGATTATCATGATCTTTCTGCTCTTCTTGGGACAAGGTGTCATCAACCAACCCTTTGACCCGGCCAATAAGATCCTTCCCAACGTTTACTTCTCAGATCATTGGTTCTGGGAGCCAGACGCCGAGTTGAAGCCCCGTGGGGAACGCTGGGGGGGGCTCTTTCTCGCCCTCGTGGGCGTCATCCTCTACGTCTCCTTGATTAAACGAGATCGACTCGCTCAAATCTTAACGCTTTTCGGCTTTCTGGCCGGTGGCTTCGGTTTTTCAATGGGCCAATCCGTTCAAGCCTATCACGCCTGGCATCCTGAGTTCTTCGAAACAGGCGTTTTCGCTCGAGAAACGGTCGCGCAAATCGTCTCAAATTTCAATTGGTGGAACATGATGGAAACCACATTTGGTGCCGTATTCGGAGCGATTCTTGCCTGGGGGCTGTGGCTCAATCATGGGCTCATCAAGACCGAGCACGAAGAAGAGAACGTCGAAATGACACCCGGGAACGAATGGCTTCTGGTGCTTGTCCATGTCGCAGCACTCATTACCTGGAATTTCCTTAGCTATCCCGCGCTCGATCAATTCGCCGATCACGCAATCACAATGGGATTGCTACCAATCTTCGGGATCGTCGCTGGCCGCTACTGGCCCTACCTCGTCACCCTACCGATTGTCATGCTTCCCATCGCAGGAAAGACCATTCGCCATCTGGTCTATGACAATCCACAAACCGAGCTACTGCTCGCTCATCTGACGAAACCATTGAATTATCTCCCTGATTTTGGCCCTCAATGGCATCAAAGCATCACTACTTTGATGCTGTCTCATCCCCGCTACCTGGAATTGCTCGGATGGACTGTCTACGGCATCCTCCCTGTCGGCTTAGCCATCCTCTTGGCGTTGCTTCTAAAGCGAACGGGAATCCGAGAGGGGACTGGACGTAGCTACGCCCGCTGGACCCTCCTTTTTTCCGCCTGGGTTTTCTTTGGTCTTAATTTTGCATTCTTCGACTTCTCATTCCCGTGGAAACCCATCACTGAATGGACGAGCCGCACACCAAATACGATGTTGTTCTTGATCAGCCTCTTAGGAATCACCCTCGTTACATTGACCTACGGATTCAAGACAGCTCGCCCTTCCGTCCCCGCTCAGCTAACTCCCGAACCCGAGCCGCCTACGAGCTAGGGAGAACCGCTCGGAGCGGCACAGCAAGATGCGGAAACGATTCTGGCAACGCTTCAGGTGGCATTTTCTAGCTATTCTCAGTCTCCTGGTGCTGGGGATCGTTGCTCGCCCCATCGCAACGCTCATCCCGCTCGTTCTGGGATACAAGGCCAAGGAAGTTGCCGCGTTTGTCTTTGTAGCCAACCAGTCTGAAGAAACCGCAATCGCACTCGTCGAGGAAGACGACCCTTCGCTTCGTTTAGTCACGGTCAAGGTCGACTACGAACGAAAGCAAGTCCACGCCTCGCTTTTCGGCGTTGTTAAACGTACGGCAACATTTGATCCATCCTTTGGAACTTTCCTGGTTCTGCCTGAGAACGAACCTCTCAAGCCCAAACCCTCCGCCAATCGAGCCCCACTCAGTGGGACGACAAACACGATTCCTACCCTCCCAACACCCGAGCCACTGAATCAGGCCCTTGTTCGTGCCTTCGCAGAACCATCGCCAGTTGTAAGCGCTTCTAATATCGCACGCGACGAACGCCGAACCAGAGCGATTCTTGTTTTTCAAAATGATCATCTCATCGCAGAACGCTATGCCGACGGATTCTCTGCAACCACTCGCTTTTGTGGTTGGTCGATGACCAAGAGTGTCATGGGCCTGCTTGCGATGATGCGAGTCGACGAGGGCGCACTCGAACTGACATCCAAACCCAAGCACGCCTCGTGGCGTTCCATCAAGAACGATCCACGCAATAAGATCACGCTCGCTCACTTCATGCAGATGACCTCTGGCCTCGCGTTTACTGAAGACTACAGCCCCACCTGCGATGCCGTCGCGATGCTCTATGGCCAATCAGATATGGCCCGCTACGCCTTGGATAAACCACTCGTGGCCCCCGAGGCCGTCGGCCGGCTTTGGCAATACTCATCTGGTTCTGCCAACATCGTTTCTCGAATGTTTCGAAACTCATTTCAAGGCCACCTTTCAGACCATCTGAATTATCCCAAGGAACGCCTCTTTCATCCCCTTGGAATGACGAGTGCTCTCTTCGAGATTGATGGATCCGGAACCTTCGTTGGATCATCATTCCTTTTTGCCACCGCCCGAGATTGGCTCCAAGTCGGCAGACTCGTCCTCAACAAAGGATACTGGAACGGACAACAGCTCATCTCCGAACATGCGCTGACATTCTTGTTTTCGAAACCTGAGAAATCGTTTCCTCAGCATCGTTACGGCGCCCTCTGGTGGCTCAATGTCCCCTATTCCGAAGCGTCTTCAGACCGCTGGATGACAGGGGTTCCCGCCGACGCGCTTATCGCCAGCGGTCATTTCGGACAAGCACTGGTGATCATTCCCTCACAGAACCTCGTCATCGTACGCCTAGGCCTCTCGAAAGGAGCTACTTGGAGTCTCGAGGCCTTCCTTCCATCCCTCCTTGCCGCCCTTCCGCCAAGTGTCTCTTCAGCCGATACAATCAATCTTCAAAAATCCAAGCTGGACAAGCGTCCCTGACCACGAATTGAATGCCCTTATGAAGACCATATGCCACCCGCTGATTTCAATGCTCCGCCAGACCCTACCTATGGGCCTCTTCGTAGTTGCCTCGGCTGTTAGCTCGCTAGCGGCGGATAAGCCCGCCATTGATTATTCCGGTTTTAATAAGGACGTTCGCCCCCAAGACGATTTCTTTGAACATGTCAACGGGCAGTGGATTAAAGACACACCCATTCCGGCAGATAAAACCCGTTGGGGTTCCTTTGTCATTCTTGCCGAGGAAAGTCGCGACGCGGTCCAAGCAATTATCGACGAACTCAGCAGCAACACCCGATTGAGTGGCGGCTCAAACGGTCAGAAGATTCGGGACCTCTATCGAAGCTACCTCAACGAAGCCCGAGCCAATCAACTCGGGCTCTCCCCTATCGCCGCAGACCTTGCAGCAATCGATTCGTCGACCAACAAAGACGTCGCCAAAGAATGGGCCACTGCAGGACGTCTCGGCATCAAGCGGCCTATCTCGTTCTGGATTGATCAGGATTCGAAGAACTCTACCGAATACGCCGTCTACTTCACCCAGAGCGGCCTCGGCCTCCCCGATCGAGATTACTATTTCCAGGACGACGAACGTTCCAAGAGCATTCAAACCCACTACCAGATCCTCCTGACAAAACTCTTCACCCTCGCCGGGATCGACCAAGCAGCCGCCAAAGCCCTACAGGTTTACGAACTCGAAAAAGCAATCGCCAATCATCACTGGACCCGAGTCGAGAACCGCGATCGAATCAAGACCTACAACAAGATGACCATTGGTGAGGTTCGGACGCTGCTGCCGAACTTTCAGTGGCTTGACTACCTTGGAATCAGCGATCTTGATCACGAAACTCATGTGATCATTCGACAACCATCCTTCTTCAGCGGTCTCCAAGAAGTGCTGACCAATTCAAGCGAGGCAGACTGGAAGGCCTACTACCAAGCCCGACTCCTCATCGACGCCGCCCCCTACCTAAGCGACGACTTCGTTCAGGCCTCCTTCGACTTTTTCTCAAAGAAACTCGGCGGGCAAAAAGAACCGGAACCCCGTGCCAAGCGAGCCGTTGACCTCGTGAATGGAGTCCTTGGCGAGGTCGTTGGTAAAGAGTACGTCCAACGGCACTTCCCTCCCGCAGCGAAAGAACGAATGCTTGCCCTTGTTGGCAATCTCCGAAAAGCAATGGCCGAAAGCATCGACAATCTCGCTTGGATGGATGACGCGACCAAGGCAGAAGCACACAAGAAGCTTTCCAAGTTCACAACTAAGATTGGTTATCCTGATAAGTGGAAGGACTACTCGAAGCTCGAAATCACAGCCGACGATCTTATCGGCAACCTACGTCGAGCGAGCGAATTCGTCCACGCGCGAGAAGTCGCCAAACTTGGCAAACCCATTGACCGCAGCGAATGGTTCATGAACCCCCAGACAGTCAATGCTTACTACAATCCGCAGATGAACGAGATCGTCTTCCCTGCCGCGATCCTTCAACCGCCATTCTTCAACCTCAAAGCCGACGATGCCGTCAACTACGGTGCGATCGGCATGGTTATCGGACACGAAATCGGTCACGGATTTGATGATCAAGGCCGGCGATCAGACGGTGACGGCAACCTCCGGGACTGGTGGACAGAGAGCGATGCAGAAGCCTACGGTGAACGCACCAAGAAACTAGTCAACCAATACGCCGAATACGAACCCCTTGAAGGACAGAAAGTAAATGGTCAACTCACCCTCGGCGAAAACATCGGCGACCTTGGCGGCCTCACCCTTGCTTGGCGCGCCTACCAAAAATCTCTCGACGGTCAAACTCCTGCAGAGATCGACGGCTACTCCGGCGCAGAGCGATTCTTCCTTTCCCTCGCCCAAATCTGGCGCATCAACACCCGACCAGAAATGATCATGCGCCGCTTGAAAACCGACACTCACTCACCACCCAAGTTTCGCGTCAACGGTCCGCTAACGAACTTCCAACCGTTTTATGACACTTTCGGTCTAAGCGATTCCGACAAACTCTGGCGTCCCGAAACCGACCGCGTCAGCATCTGGTAACGAGCGTAAGCTTGGTGGGGACCGGGATAGGCCTCGTCCGACTCAGCTGAGTCGGACGAGCCCAAGTAAGGCATCACCAAGCTAGCTTGATTTCGGAGCTCAATCACACGGCTTCGTCGCTCGCCTCCCGTTCCAAACGGGCAAAGCGCTCCGTAGCACCAGCTCTTGTCCTCTATATGCGGTTAATCCCGTCCAATCCCCATCCCACCCCAAACGCCACACTACCACTCAGCAGAAGCGCTCACTCAGTTTTCAGTTTCAATATCCTCACTTGCATCAATTAGCACTTTTATGCTTTTATGTTTTTATGCGCACGACAATTGACATTCCGGATAAGCTCTTTCGCCAGATCAAGGCTACGGTCGCGATGCGGGGAGAAACCTTAAAGTCTTTCCTGTTACGTGCGGCAAAGTCCGAACTCGACGCCGCCCATTTAACGCCAAAGAAACGAGCCAAACTCCCTATCGTCCGATCCAATGAAAAATCGTATGATTTGAGCCCGACTCGCCTCGCCACTTTCATGGAGGAAGAAGATCGTGAACTCGTTGCCGGACATTAATATTTGGTTGGCTCTCACCTTCTCAGCTCACCCCCACCATGACAAAGCACTGAGGTGGTTCGAATCGATGCCGGCCGCATCGTGCACATTTTGCCGCATGACCCAACAGGGTTACCTGCGTTTGGCTAGTAATCCCAAAGTCTTTGGCACGGATGCATTCACGCTGGTCGAGTCATGGAAAGCGTACAATACCCTCCAGGGCGATGAACGAGTTCGATTCGAAAGCGAACCGGTCGATATCGAATCGGCATGGCGTGCCTACACCTCAACAATGACATTCTCAGCGAAGGTATGGAACGACGCTTACCTGGCCGCATTCGCCAAAGAAAGCAAGTTCCAGCTGGTCACATTCGACCGTGGATTTCGGCAATACCACGGGTTGAACTTGAAACTGCTCAGATAAGGCTCGAATGCCTGTCGCTAGCGAAACACACCGGCAAGACTTTGACCGCCACTTCCCGTTCCGACTTTGAGTCCGTCGCGCGCCATACCTGTCTCTTATACACATCTGACGCTGCCGACGA
>CAJXVR010000176.1 GCA_913061285.1 uncultured Verrucomicrobiota bacterium
CGAGATGTAGAGAGGTCTCGTGGGCTCGGAGATGTGTATAAGAGACAGGTGCTATACCGACCGATATTGTTGGCAGCAGATGTATTAAAGAGAGGATTCGCAGCATTATACCCCAGAGAAGCCGGCCCTGCATTAACGGGTGCATTCCCAGTGAAGGAAACAAACTGTTTACCGCCACCGTTAAGGGCGTTATTCGCATTATCAACGGCAAGCCCATCATCTTGCGCTGCGCCAGCCGGATCACCAATTCCATCCCATGCTCCACGCCCATCATTGAAGAACACGTTATAGTTAGCAGCACGAACGGCTGCCTTATTACTTATCTCAATTAGATAACCACCAGCAGGACTGAGATTGTTTCTAACAGTCGCTTCAGTAACAGAACCATTTGCATCGTAAAATGCAAACTGTGGGTTATTGGTAAGTATGCCACCAAGGGTATCGAAAGGCAGCAGGCCTCGAGCAGTGACAGTCGGCGTCTGCAATGAAGCCCCTAGAACACTTCCGAAATTACCAACTGATAGGAGCAGATTTGCCCTGGTAATACTCAAGGTTCCATTACTCTTATCCTTTAGAACATGATTAGCAGCTGCGCCGTCCGAAATCGCAATCGTATGATTCCCAACTCCGGCTGTGATCCCTGCTGAAGAGCTAAGGACTGGAGTAACACTGAAGAAGCCATCTTTTAGGTCCCCAGAGTTGTAGAGAGGCCCACGATTCCCTTGTCCTTGAATTGCTGCATTCGCCTTAACTTGATGAGGCGCTGGATTTTCAACCTGGAAGCTGAAACCAGGATTTGATTGACCGTATACTTTCGTCTGATTCAACGCATGAAGATCAAACTCACGGGCGATCGTCGTCACACTTCCAGAAGTAAGAACGATTTCGTAATTATTAAGGAAATCAGTTCCACCAGTAAGGGTCTGAGTGTCAATAAACAACAGTATCGAAGTGTTCCCAACTGGAGAATCAACTGCAAGACCAGGTGCCGTCGCTTGAAGCAAGATTTCCACAAACGCTTCTCCAAGCCTGAAGTTATTCGCAAGCCCGAAGCCTCCCTGAAGGATCAAATCTTCATTGATGATGGTTGGAGTTCCAGCATTGTTGTCGTCGTCATACCTCGTTTGAATCCCATTACCGAAGGTCTTACGACGATGTTTTCCGTCTCCGTCACCATCGACTAAAGGACGAACATCATTAAGCCCATCGTTACCAACGACATCGATAAGTTCGGTACCATTGTCGTCGTCCGTGAAGTTCTTGGCTTTGAATTCAATTCTAGCACGACTAACAGTTAGGGTTCCGTTGGCACCTGTTGCCACTGAATAGTTCTTGAAGCCAGGTGTCTGAACAAAACTGATTGTCCCGGTCGTCCCGACCGGCGCCCCACGGAACACATCGTTTCCGCTACCGTCTTTTACGGAAAGAAGAAGAACCTGTGTTACCAAAGCATTTCCGGCAATAATTTCTGTGTTCGAGGCAACTGACGTGTTGTTCGACGCTAGATTTCCATAATTCTCACCACGCACGAACCCCGAGAAGGTAATTGGTCCACCTGATTGGCTGTAGTGATTATTTGCGTTAGCTGCAACGACAGGAATCTCCAAAGGATTCCCAGCTCTATCGTTGATCACAGTGTTAGCTGCATCATCTTTTGCCAAGACACGATTTCCGTTCGACAGATCGAACGTAATTCCAGCAACTGCATCTCCATTGCCGTCTTTCCCACTGGCATCGATAATCGTTGGATTCGGTTGCGCGTTAGGATCATTGATCAGATTCCCATTCCCGTCCCGATGTAGTCGAAACATGAAACGACCACTTGGGTAGCGAGGAAGCAAACCAGTCTCGTAACCAGAGAAGTTTTCCTCACCGAAGTTTCGTGTTAAGGTCGAAGGCACCGCAGTGAGCTGAGCCTTGTTAACCTTCACGGTTCGCTCTACCGGACTCGGATTGACAAACGATTGATTATCATGCTGAAAGACAGCACGCACAGTTGTGTTACCGGCATCAAGGAAGAGCCAGTCAAATCGCTGCACACCTCCTGCGTTCGAATCCCGATCCGAACTATCACCAGGGCCGAAGCCCTGATTGAATGGAGCACCAATTGCAACATAACCTGCCTGTCGCTTGGCAACCTGAGTCGCAGCTTCGGAAGCAGTTACTTCAGGAGCATTCCAAAAATACCGCATCTTTCCTGATGAAGTAACGTCGTTGCCGTTAACATCCACTGCCTTCGCATTCAGAATGTTTGTAAAATCATCTAGTGGAGTCCCATAAGTGATTTCAGCTGGAGTATTCCATAGGATTTGGACCGCTTGCCCGAGCGCAGTGTTGGCAAGCGCGCAAGATAGAGCCAGCACTGCCAGGCTCTTGCACCACATATTGGTTTTTGTATTCATGATCTCATCTGTTTTCGAAAAGCCTGTCCCTGATGAGGCGGCATATTGCGCGCTCCCGCCGTCCGGATCCGTCACCCGTCGCGCCCCCCTGTCTGAGCGGCCTAACCCAAAGGCGCCCAGGAGTTTACGACCCTTAGCTGATAGGTTCATTTTCATATTCGGTAAAAAGGATACTTTTACTCGTCTTTGTTTGCAAATAATTTTTGACCACCATAGTTCTTACTATAGCGGTTTTGCAAGTTTCTCGTTGTTAATTTCCTACATCCTGAAGGCGCTCATACTAATATTAGCAGGTTTTTTGCCAATATTCGCATCAACTAGGGCTTGGCGCTGAGCGCCCCTAGACCGCCATCTGCAGTATTCCGACCCCGGCCCCTTACGCTGTCATCTAACATCGAAAGGGATATCCAAAGGTCCAGATCACCGGTAAGAGGGACCACCAAGTCGCTCTCCGTAGCCCTTTTGAAATCTATCTGGGAGGTTACGTCTGACCCGAAACGACCAGACTGTAGGCAAGCTTTACCGCTGAGGTCAAAATGTTTCAAAGGATTTTCTGTGTTTAGGTGTTGTTTTCGGTCAAAGGACGATCGATCCGGTTATTTCGTTTTCAGCGAATGCGGCACTTTCGCCGGTTCGTCTGTCGATGAATCCCGTAAACCCACTGTCTTGTCACAATTTCTAAACATCTATTCTTTGCTCTGACTTCAGCGATCACCCCATCTACAGTCACTTTGTTACGACGAAGATTGTAGTTACATCGGAAAGGTAATCTCCCGCAATTACCGCCATAATGAGTCGAATGTCAAGGGACAGAGGCCAAAAAACTACATAATTTGTGAATTAGTTGCCATTTTTCTACGGTCCCGCTCAAAAAAAACCGTTCTGACGATTAAATTGCTTTCTTTGAAGGCGAGTCCAGCATTCGTTTTTAGGCGATTACAGGATACCACTGAGCATCTTGCCAGTATGACTGCTCCGTTCTTCCCTAAGCGCCTCAGGAGCGCCCTCAAAGACGACCTTCCCCCCCCCCGCTCCTGCGCCAGGCCCCAAATCAATAACCCAATCGGCTTCCTGAATGAGATCGAGGTTATGTTCCACGACCAGGAGGCTATGTCCGTTCTTGATCATGATTCGAAACATCTTTAGAAGGACTGTTACATCGGAAAAGTGGAGACCTGTTGTGGGCTCGTCGAAGATGAAAAGCGAGTTGCCGGCGGATTCGGTGCCCCATGGGATGTGACAGAGATGTTTCGCAACTTTTAATCGCTGACTTTCACCCCCAGAGAGCGTGTTGATCGGTTGACCGAGCCGTAGATGCCCCAGTCCTAGCCCTTGCAGCCATCTAAGCCCATTACAAGCCCTTCGGGCCATTGCGCCCCGACAGGGATGGAGCAGCGCCCAAGCCTCATCAACCGTCGAAGCAAGAACCTCCACTATCGTTTTTACTACCGGAATTTGGCTCTCTTTTGAGCCCGCAGGGTAAAACTGTGCTATGTTTACCTTCAAGCCTCTGATTTGCCGCCGATATCGATCGCCTTGGCACTCAGAGCAAGCAATAAAAACATCGCTCAAGAACTGCATTTCTATCTTCTCGTAGCCAGCACCGCGACAGCAATCACAACGGCCTGAGGGAGAGTTGAAACTAAATGCGCCTGGACTCAACCCTTCGGTCTTTGACTCATTCGACGAGGCGAAAAGTTTTCTAAGGTGCTCAAAAATGCCAATGTACACGGCAGGATTGGACCGCGGCGTTTTTCCAATCGGTGACTGGTCAACCATAACGACTGAATCCAAATTTTCGCCGCCAGTAACGGTCCCGCGGTTCCTAGACACCTCGTCAGCGGCGCTTAGGCATTCACCGCCGAGGATACGCTCTAACTCCGGAACAAGCACCTCCTTGACGAGAGTCGTCTTCCCTGAGCCGCTCACGCCAGTTAGGCAAACCAATTGATTCAAGGGGATCTTGGTTGTGAGCCCCTGTAGATTGTGATACCTCGCATCGGCTACCGCGAGAAATCGCTGGTCCTCTTCGAAAACCACATTTGCCACGTCTTCGTGAGAACTTACAGTCTCGGTGCCATTAAGAAACCGAGCCGTCAACGAGGTCTTGCTCTGACACAACTCCTTCCCCGGACCAGCGTATACAAGTTCCCCGCCCTGAGCCCCACTCTTCGGCCCAATATCGACCACATAGTCAGCCGCACGAATGATCGCCGCATCATGCTCCACCACCACCACCGTATTGCCAGCGTCCTTGAGCTTTCGAAGGATTCGGATCAGGCTTTCAACATCGATGGCGTGCAGCCCAACACTTGGCTCGTCAAGAACAAACAAGGTATTCACCAGGCGCGTTCCTAAACAGGTTGTCAAATTGATCCGCTCGGTTTCGCCTCCCGAGAGCGTCTTCGTCGGCCGATCTAGCGTCAGATACCCCAGCCCAACTTCCACTAGGAACTCTAGCCTAGAGCATACCTCGTCCAAAGCATATGCGAGCGGACCAGTATCTGTGTTCTTCAATTTCTTTTTCCAAGCAGCCACCACCTCAAGACAGGAAGCAATTGGCAATTGATAAAACTCAGACAGATTTGGTCCCACTGAATTTTCTGAAAGGTTTGTCGACGACAACCCGCCGTTGAAACTTACCCTAAAATTCAGCACCTCCAGCTTGAACCGGCTCCCACCGCATTGTGCACACTCGTAGTAATCTCGATACCGCGCGAGGAGCACTCGATAGTGCATCTTGTAGGCTTTCGTTTCGAGCCAATCAAAGTAGCCCTTGATCCCATACCAGGCTTTCGGCCAACAACCGACGCCCTTCTCACCATACCCCGGTGACCCATAGGTGACCCACGCTTTCGCCTCGGCTGAAAGCGCTTGGTACGGAACGTTCGTCGGTATCTTGTCTCGTTTCGCGAGTTTCATCATGTCCCGCTGCGACCTCAGCCCGTGGCCGGATTGCCAAGGCTTCACTGCCCCGCCCGCCAAACTTAGCAAGGGATCGGGAACCGCTAACCCATAGTCGATACCAATCACCCGACCGAAGCCTCGGCATTCTGGACACGCGCCAACCGGTGAATTGAAACTGAAGAATGAACGGGTTGGATTGGGGACGTTTCGCTTACAATCCGAACACTCCAGAAGCCGAGAAAAGTGTCCAATAAGATCAATCGCGTCGGATTCTCTTTCGACAAGAACACTTATCCTTTCTTTCCCGAACCCAAAGGCATGCTCGCAAGCTTCGATGAATCGGGAACGAGACCTTGGAATAGCACGGATGCGATCTTGAATCACATCAATGGAATCCTGATCAGAAGGAAAGTTTCCACCTAACAAATCGTCTATTTTACAAACTCGATTATCCAACAAACATCGCTGATATCCTTGAGAAATCACAGATTTTAAGCATTCATCGATACCCAGCGAAGTGCTCAGAGGAAGATTAAAAATCACAAACAAGGCTTCCCCTTTCCCCGCTATTCTCGAGACGGTTTTCCAAATCGAATCCGGCGAATCCGAAGAAATTTTCTGGCCACAGCCCTCACAAAAAGGTTCTGAGAAGTGCAACCAGAGATCCTTCATATAGTCGCAGATCTCAGTCATAGTCCCGACGGTCGACCGCGTTGATTTCACGGTGTTCTTTTGTTCAATAGCAATTGCCGGAGGAATCCCCTCGATTCGATCCACCAGCGGCTTGTCCATGCGATCAAAAAACTGCCGTGCATAAGGAGAGAAGGTTTCGATATACCTCCGTTGCCCTTCAGCAAAAAGCGTATCAAATGCAAGGGAGCTCTTACCGCTTCCACTCACTCCGGTAATGACCGTGAGTTGATTGACAGGAATATCTAGATCAAAATTCTTGAGGTTATTCTGACGAACCCCCTTCAATCGAATCACATCACCCATATCAAGCTCTCAAGAAAATGCTTAGCCCTCACTGGGTTTGCTAAAAACGACGATGCGATTCGTATTCGTTCCTTTGGAATTATTATCAATACCCCAGCAATTAGCCGTCTTTGTGAACTGTTGATCGTTAATCATGACCAGTCCCGGCTCGAAACCAACCCGATAGCCGCAGCGAAGCACGGCAGATTCCAGCTTTACCTTTCCTTTCCTCACCTCGCCCACCTCAAAAGCCACGAATCCACCGCGGTGGACAATACGAAATAATTCACGAAAGACCTCTGTCATAGATTCTTCCCAGTGGCCCAGTTTGGTCGGAACGGTCATCTCTACTCCCTTGGCATCGACCCCCAAGAACCAACACCGCAACCAGTTGTCCGTGGCATAGTCAACGATATCGAGAAATGGCGGGGATGTCACAACAAGTGCAACAGATTCATCAGCAATCTGGGGCGTTGAATCCGCCATTTGACTAAGGACGACCGCCTGGTCACCCACTTGGCCAACCATCGCCCTCAATTCATCATTGCTTTCACTCAGTAGCCGTTTCGATTTCTTCCTTATCAGCTCTGAGACTAGTCGCCGGGGTGGCACCTGGTCCCGTTTTTGATTAATCTTTGCTTGGGATTTCAGAGAAACGGCCTGATTGGGCGGCAGGGAATAGACGGAAAAAAAACCAGGAGAATGCCCTGTTAGCCGATTGAGAGCGACCATCCGAATCCAATCATCAAGACTGTCGAATTGCCCCGATTCCTGACGCTGAAACAAGTACTGACGGAGACTACAAATCTCTCGCAAGGTTTCGGGGTGATAAAAGGTTAGAAGATCCTCAGGAAAATCAACATTCAGCTGATAGTCGATCTCATCTAACCTCGCGGAAACGTCAGAAAATGAAGGAATCCTAAGCCTCGGCGTCACCAAACAACTGCTAACAGGGCTAACATCACACCCATAGGGAATGCGCCCCAACAATCCCGCTTCCACGAGTGTCGTCCCCCGGCCCATGAAGGGATCATAGACCACATCTCCAGCCCCACTCAAACGCTCAATAAAAAATCGGGGCAATTGAGGTTTGAAACAGGCTCGATAAGAAACTTCGTGGATGGGATTTGCTTGGCGTTGCCGTGCCGTCCAAAACTCGTTCACATACACAGGAACGGCAAGTTCCGACTCTGCCCCCTCAACTAAGGAAAACGAAGTGTGAAGCAACTTCGTTGGCGTCCCGAATTCGCTGAATTCACGAATATCCGACTCAAATTTTGCTCCCACTCCCGACAAAAGGCCTCGCCCTTGCCAGGTGAACTCGAGCTGGGAACCGCTTGGAGTTCGCGGTGGCTTCGTTTTTTTTCTCACAGATTCGACAATGTCAATTCGATCATGGCGATCACTGGTAAGATTGCTTGAACCAGTGCCTCTCGTTTCGCTCAAAATTCCCGCCCACAGACTCAATTTTCCTATCCAACCATCTCCTCCGGCCTTAGATTATTCCCTGATCGAGCCACTAAGTCACCGTTACAATGACAGAAGAAAATTCACAGCCAGCTGAAACCGGAAAAGACTTCATCCGTGAGATTGTCGCACAAGATCTCGCTGCGGACACCCATGGTGGAAAGGTAATCACTCGCTTTCCCCCGGAACCTAATGGCTATCTTCACATCGGTCATGCAAAATCCATTTGCCTGAATTTTGGCCTGGCCGAAGAGAACAAGGGAAGCTGCCATCTTCGCTTCGACGATACAAATCCCACTCGCGAAAACGATGAGTATGTCAAAGCCATCGAAGCGGACGTACGCTGGCTAGGATTCGAGTGGAGCGACCATAAATTCTTTGCTTCCAACTATTTCCAGAGATTATTCGATTACGCAATCAATCTTATTGAGCAAGGGAAAGCATTCGTTTGTGACCAAACGGCTGATGAATTCGCAGCATTTCGGGGCACTCCTACCAAAGCCGGAACGGAAAGCCCATTTCGAAATCGATCAATCGAGGAGAATCTTTCCCTTTTCAAAAAAATGCGGGATGGAGAGTTCGATGACGGGGCTAAAACGCTGCGTGCGAAGATCGACATGGCTTCCACCAATATTCACCTCAGAGATCCTGCACTCTACAGAATTCGAAAAGTCACCCATCACCGAACGGGAGATCAATGGAGCATTTATCCGACCTATGACTTTGCCCACTGCCTCTCAGATGCGATCGAGGGGATTACTCACTCCATTTGCACCCTTGAATTCGCCGTCCATCGTCCGCTCTATGATTGGGTCCTCGAGAACTTACCCCTTCCTCAGCCCCTACCGAAACAGTATGAATTCGGACGGCTCAACCTTGACTATACGATTATGAGCAAACGTAAGCTGCTCCAACTCGTGAACGAGAAGGCAGTCTGGGGCTGGGATGACCCCCGCATGCCAACACTCTCTGGAATGCGTCGCCGAGGCGTCACCCCAGAATCCATTCGAAGCTTCTGTTCAACGGTTGGGGTCACCAAGCACGACGCGCTAACCGAGATGGCGCTCTTCGATCATTGCCTCCGGGACGACCTCAACAAACGGGCCTTGCGCGCGATGGCTGTCATTCGTCCGATTCGAGTTGTTATCACCAATCTCCCAGAAAATTATTCTGAAGATCTTGAGGCCATCAATAACCCCGAAGATGAGCAGGCAGGAACAAGAACCGTTCCATTCTCAAGGGAGATCTATATTGAGGAAACCGATTTCATGGAGGAGCCACCGAAAAAGTTCTTTCGTCTTCGCCCCGGGGGGGAAGTCCGATTGCGTTATGCGTATATCATGAAATGTGAACAAGTCGTGAAAAATGCCGATGGAACGATAGATCATCTCGAATGCACCATTGATCCAGACTCAAAGCGAGGAGGCGCAACCGCTAGCCGCAAAGTCAAAGGAACCATCCACTGGGTATCAAAAACACAGGCAATCAATGCAGAAATCCGCTTGTTCGACCGTTTATTCAGCGTACCAGAACCTGACAAAGACAAATCAGGCAAAGACTTCACTGCATTTATCAATCCAGACTCATTCCAATCCCTGCCAAACTGCAAACTCGAACCGAGTCTGAGCAAGGCAAGTCCCGAACAAAGATATCAGTTCGAACGTACTGGGTATTTCTGTGTGGATGAAAAAGACTCTTCTCCAGAGACGCTTGTCTTTAATCGAACGATCGCACTTCGAGACTCTTGGTCGGCAAAGCAAGCGAAACAGAAAAAGTAACCTATAGATGCTGACGACATTTACCCCGCAGTGCCTTCGCGGAGAAACTTGTCTAGATATCGGCCTGTATGGGATTTATGGTGGCGGGCGACCCGTTCTGGCGGCCCTTCGACAACGATGCGCCCCCCGTCATCGCCCCCTTCTGGCCCAAGATCCAAAACCCAATCCGCTTCGGCAATCACATCAAGGTTGTGTTCAATCACAATCACAGAATGCCCTTGATCAACCAGACGTTGGAGAACGGCTAACAGTCGATGCACATCCTTGATGTGCAAGCCAATCGTCGGTTCCTCCAACAAAAAGATGTGATGTTTCGAGAGGGCCCGATCGCCCCCTCCTGCCTTGATTCCCCCCAATAAATGTGTCACCAACTTGAGGCGCTGAGCTTCGCCCCCACTGAGAGTCGGCGAAGTTTGCCCTAAGCGAAGGTATCCTAATCCCGTGTCCATTAACGCCCCTAGCGCCCTTTGAATCGACGAAAAGGAAGCAAAAAACTCAAAAGCTTCGGCAACACTCAACTTTAAGACTTCACCAATGTGTTTTCCCCGATATCGAACGTCGAGCGTTTGACTCGCATAACGGCTCCCATCACAAGCCTCGCAATGAACGAATGCGGGAGGCATAAAGGCCATCTCCATCTTAATCAATCCAACCCCTTCACACTCTGGGCAACGCCCCGCCTTGCTATTAAAAGAAAACCGGCCAGGTCCATAGCCCCGCATTCGCGCTTCGGGAAGCTGTGAAAAAACCTTTCGAATCAGGTCAAAAATGCCCACATAGGTTGCCGGTATGGAGCGAGGAGTCCGACCTATTGGAGTTTGATCAATTTCATAGACTCGCCCCAGTTTGATCGATGAAGGCAGTGTTGCCTCACCTCGATAGCCGCGCTTATGGGCTTCCTCTACTTGGCCCGTCAGGCGACAAAGGCCCGGATATAGGCATTGGCGAACCAAGGTACTTTTCCCAGAGCCGCTGACCCCGGAAACAACGACAAGGCGATTTAGAGGAAGCGAAACATCAAGCCGCTTAAGGTTGTTTCCATGGGCGTCGCTCAAGTCGATCCATTTTAGGTTCTCCGTACCAGATCGCCTCCTCGTTACGTTACGCCGTTCCCCCCGAAGAGGAAACACCTTCTCAGAACGCAGACAGCTCGCCGTCACCGATCCGTTCAACGATAACAGTTCTTGATACGGCGCAGCCCCGACGATTTCGCCGCCCTCAATTCCAGCGCCTGGCCCCAAATCAACGACGTAGTCCGCAGCGCGAATCGTATCTTCATCATGTTCAACAACCACCAGGGAATTGCCCCGGGCCTGTAAGCGTTTCAAGGTTCGAAGTAACTGATCATTATCTCGCACGTGCAGCCCGATCGTTGGCTCATCCAACACATAAAGCACTCCAGAAAGATTTGAACCGAGTTGAGCCGCCAATCGGATACGCTGATTCTCTCCCCCCGACAAGGTCGTCACTCCACGACCCAGCTGCAGATACCCCAATCCTACCTCCGAGAGAAACCGAAGGCGCTCGCGAATCTCTGGCAGAATGTCCTGAGCAATCTCAGTCTCCCGCCCGGAAGAACACACGCCGTCAAAGTAGCTCAAGGCTTCATCAACCGTCATGGCCGCGATAGAATCAATCGCGATCCCCTTTGGATTCCCATCCTGCAGAGCGTTACTACTCCATGCTAAGAAAACGGACCGAGCTTGCTTGTTGAGTCGGCCACCGTTGCATTCTGGACAGACCTCTCGTTCTCCGTCGTGCCCGCGGAACCAAGAATCTTCGATCGCATCCTCACCAGCACCCTTCTCCGCCTCAGGCATGTAGAAGAGTTCTCCAAACCCTCGACAGGCTGGACACCAGCCCTTCGAAGAATTGTAGCTAAAATCTTTGGGATCAAGGAGGTCGAAGGATTCTTGGCAGGAGGGACAAGCTCTCTCGGTCGAGTGAATCGTTTCCTGCCCCTTCCCATCCAAAGCGACAATCACTCCCTTCCCTACAGTCAGCGCCTCATCAATGAGTTTCTGGAGATCCCCCTCCTTGGCTCGCTGCTTAGAAACCACGCCAATCTCGACCTCGACGTTGTGTTCACGAAACCGATCCAATTTGAAGGGTTCGTTGACCGGATAAAAGACTCCATCGGCCCGCAGATTTTGAAAGCCGCGCGAACGGGCCCAACTTGCCGTCGATGAGTGAAAGCCTTTGCGACCACGAATCAGGGGCGCCAGGAGGCGTAAGTCTCCACGACGATCGCTCTCCTTCAACAAGAGCCCTTCAAGCTGATCTCTCGTCTGAGGCTTGACCCCTAAATTACAAGTTGGGCAATACTGCACTCCGAGCCGTGCATAGAGAAGCCGGACAAACTGATGGATCTCCGTCACGGTCCCAACCGTACTCTTTCCTCCTCCTCGTGAATTGCGTTGCTCGATACTTACGCTCGGAGGAAGCCCATCGACAAGATCGACATCAGGCCGAGGAAGTTGCTGGACAAACTGACGGGCGTAAGCGCTCATGGAATCGAGAAACCGACGTTGCCCCTCGGCGTAGAGAATATCAAACGCAAGCGTACTCTTCCCCGAACCACTCACGCCTGTAACGACAACAAACGAATCCCGCGGAATCCTCACGGAAACATTCTTGAGATTGTGCTCTCGAGCTCCAGTCACGGATATCCAGCCCTTAGACGCACTCTTTTTTTTCGCTGCCAAAACTTCCCTCCCCTAGTGTTTACCGACCAAGAACGTTACTGGGGAGTCTGCTTTGGAAGCCGACTCTCAAACTGTTCTGAATTCAACGCTTCCACGCCATAAACAAACCACTGAGTCCTCCCTGCCACAAGAATATAGCTGTAAAAAGCCGTCCCATGAGTCTCGGAAACCAATTTCACGTCTACATGCCCCAGATCGCGGTTGTTGAAAACGCCTCCAATCACGACCTCATGCTGAGAGGTCATAATCGAAAAGCCACTTGCGACCATTCGCTCAAAATCGTCCACCGGCAAATTCTGCCGAAGACCCGGAGCCGCAAACTCCCACGCGCCTCTAAATTCTCTTTGCTCAAGAGCTCCCAATTGCCCTTTAACCGTCGCAAGCAGAGCCTCTCTCGCTTCTCCTCGACTCACAAAAAGAGGGATGGCTCCGGAGGGCGGGGTCTCCGTTTGGAAAGGGATCTTGTCAATCGCAAACCATTGCGAAACCCACACTGGCAAACAAACAATCGCAGCGAGCAAGATGATAATCCCTGCAAGTTCCCGGATGACCCAATGTCCAAAAATACGCCCTAACCAATTCATGTTGCTCGGAATAACCATTCGCCGACATCCGCAGGAAAACAAGCAAATTGCAGCCCCGGCATCAAACAAGCCTCCAGCCTGCAATCACATGTCTCAAACAAATCAATTCAGTGAAACCACTCGCCTACTCACCCTAATAGTTCTACACTCTTCCCATTCCTATGAGGGCATCAATGATCAGGCATCCCCTCCGACTGGTTTTCAGGCTCGTTGGATTTCTCGCATTCTTCGTCCAAGCCGCTGTCGCCTACTTCCGCTTGAAACTTGCCGGGCCGATCTCCCACCAAGACCGCGAACGCTGGACTCACGAAAGCGCTAAAAAACTCACCCGAGTCCTCTGCGTGAACGTCACAAACAAGGGAAGGATTCCAACCCAGGGAATCATAGCCTCCAACCACCTTAGCTACATTGATATCGTTGCCATCGCTTCCGTGGCACCAGGTGTTTTCGTCAGCAAGAGCGAAGTGAGATACTGGCCCATCATTGGGTTCCTTAGTTCATGGGCTGGAACGCTCTACCTCAACCGGGAACTCCGATCTGACGTTGCGAAGGTCGGCAAGCGAATTGCCAAGCTCTTGAGAACAGGCCGAAGGGTTATTGTGTTTCCGGAGGGCACGAGTTCCAACGGAGCAAGCGTCCTCCCTCTCCACTCATCCCTCTTCTTCCCAGCCGTCGCGACCAAAGCTAGGGTCACGCCTTGCCACCTTTCCTACTCCGAGCCCGGAAATGATCCCGAGAACACGGTCTGCTATTGGGGGTCGATGCTCTTTCTCACCCATTTCCTCAATCTCCTAACGATTGAGTCGATTGAGGCCCAACTGATATTTGGAGACTCCATTACGAACCACACCGACCGAAAACAGCTTTCCGAAACTGTCCATCATCGCATTGTAGAACTCTCACAGCAGTCTAAGAATCAGAAGTCTCGAATCGTTAGATCGGAAGAAGAACGTTTCTAGCATTGCCAAGACCGCTTCATTCGAGCTACAAATCGAGTATGATCCGAAGCATTATTGTTGTCGTCTACCTGAGTGCTCTCCTGGTGGCGCCAAAGGCTGCTGAAACGCTCAAGATAGGAATCGTTGGGCTTGATACTTCCCATGTTATTGCCTTCACGCGATTAATCAACGACTCCTCTCACCCTGATCATGTGGAGGGAGGACAAGTCATAGCCGCCTTCAAGGGAGGCAGTCCAGACGTCGAATCGAGTCGCACGCGAGTTGATCGTTTCACAAAACAATTACAAACCGAATTCGGCGTCAAAATCGTTTCGAGCATCCCTGAACTATGCCGTCAGGTTGATGCCATTCTCCTTGAAAGCGTCGATGGACGCCCTCATTTAGAACAAGCCCGACCGATCATTGAGCATGGCCTCCCCCTCTTTATCGACAAACCCGTTGCAGGGACACTTAGAGATGCCATCGAGATTTTCCGCCTCGCCAAAGAAAAAAACGTGCCCTGCTTTTCCTCCTCGTCCTACCGGTTTTACCCCAGCATGACGAAGCTAATGAAGCAAGATATTGGAAGCGTCAGAGCCGCGATTTCATATGGGCCTTGTCATCTAGAACCCCATCACCCTGATCTCTTCTGGTATGGGGTCCACCCAACCGAGGCGCTATTCACGGTAATGGGGACCGGATGCCAGCAGGTAGCCAGAGTTTCAACGAACGACACCGATATCGTCACCGGACAATGGTCCAACGGCCGAACCGGTGCCTTCTACGGACTCCGCACTAAGAGCACGCCACACAAGGTCATCGCTTTCGGAAGCACAGGCGTGGCTGAACAAGAAGGTGGGGGTGGCTATGCTCCGCTGGTGCAAGAGATCATGACGTTCTTCAAAACCAAGCACCCTCCCGTCTCAATGGCTGAGACCATTGAGATTTTCGCCTTTATGGAAGCGGCAGACCAAAGCAAACGTCGGGGCGGCATTCCCGTCGACATAAAAGAAACGATCAGGAACAACGGCGGCTCCTGGTTCCTAAGAGAATAGCCGAAGCATGGGGCGGCCATGAAAACAATCACTCGCAGATTAGAGGAAACCCTTCCATCGATGCTGTGGCTTACCGCATGGATTCTCACCCTCCATTCCGCCACCCCAATGTGCGGAGAACCGGCCGATGAAGAACGAGTTTTTTTCCGCACCCGCCACCAACATGCTTTCGAGGCGTATACCTCAGAAAGAAACAACCCCGAGAAAGCGATCGCTTACGCCTTCGCCGCCTTTGATTGGGCTGAATTAGCCACTGAGAACGACCAGAGAGCTGGCATCGCAAAGCCAGCCATCAAGGCTTGCCGCCAACACCTCGCCTCTTCCCAAGAGGCGGCTGCCAATTACTATCTAGCTCTCAACCTAGGTCAACTCGCACGAACAAAATGGCTGGGAGCCCTCAAAATCGTGAACGAAATGGAGAAGCGATTTCACAACGCGCGAAACCTGGACGCCACACTTGATCACGGGGGGCCAGATCGAGCCCTCAGCCGACTCTACCTTCAAGCACCGAGCTGGCCAGCAAGTATCGGGAACCGTAAGAAAGCGATCAAGCACGCCAAGGCAGCAATCGCGACAGCGCCTCATTACCCAGGGAATTACCTCTCCTACCTCGAGATCCTTCTTCACCAAAATGCACGTGACGAAGCGAACAAACTTTCCCGATCACTACCAGCTATCATGAAAGCCTCTCGCGAAGAGCTCAAGTCTGACTATTGGCGATTCACGTGGAACCAATGGGAAAAAACTTGGAAATCCCTGCGCGATCAGCTCGAGGAAAAATCGAACTAGCCAATAACAGACGACACTCCTCTTCAGAGCCCCTCATCCATCGCTATCCTGGCCTCAATCTTCGCTCCCCGCGCGAGAAAGGCGCGCAATCGAAGTAACATATGCCGATAGGAAGATTCCTGAGAAATCCGCATTCGAAGTTCAAACACAGAGTCACTTTCAAGCACTGGCTCAGCCTTCACTTCTTTGTTCCTCTCGTCAACCGAACCGAAAAGAGAGATCCCAACCAGTCGCGGGTCATTAAGGATACCACGAATCAAGTCGTTTGAGCGGGAGAACTGAACCGCTTTCCCTTGCTGAATAAGATCCTGAAACGAGCGTGGTAACGCCCTTAAACAACCCGGCTTCTCAAGAGCTGCGGACATTCCTGGCAGCAGGCCAAGCATGAGGGCCCCACCCTCAACTGAAACACCATCACCCAGGATCGCACCTCGATGGACGGAGCTAAGTACGATCAAGGGTTGCTGGGTCATCACCACTTCGTCCCACCCCTGTCTCTTATACACATCTCCGAGCCCACGAGACCTCTCTACATCTCG
>CAJXVR010000177.1 GCA_913061285.1 uncultured Verrucomicrobiota bacterium
CCTTTAGTGGGCCCCGTGGTTATTTCAAAAATTATGTACGAACCACCCGCCGGCAAAGCGGAGTTTGTTGAGCTAACGAACCTGACTCCCTTTGAGCTTCCTCTGTTTGATGCCTTGGCGACAACCAATCGTTGGCGGTTAACTGGTGCGGTTTCGTTCGAATTCCCGATGGATGTCAGGATTCCACCGAATGGAAGCGTCATAGTCGCTAATACGATTCCTGCCGTCTTTGGCGAACAATATCCAGAAATAGCCAATGACGGTGTCTTCGGCCCCTATGCGGGAAGCCTAAACAACTCAGGGGAGCGAATTAAGGTGTTTCGCCCAGATTTCCCGGTAATGGCACCCGATCCTGATGCGGGTTTCGTCCCGTATTATCTGGCGGAAGAAGTCGACTATGACAATAAGGCTCCGTGGCCCCTAGATGTCGGAGGGACGGGCGCTTTTTTGGTGCGGCGTGTTCTAGCCGATTATGGTGATGTTGCTTCGAATTGGGAAAGCAGTAGCGATACAAGCGGTGCAGGTGATCAGGATGTGGATCAGGACGGAATGCTTGATGATTGGGAGACGGTGAATGGTTTGGATCCCAGCGACAGCGCCGATGCAGGTGCAGATCCCGACGGCGATGGGGTCTCGAACCTTGGCGAGTTCCAATCGGCAACGGATCCAAACGATGGGCAAGATTCACTGCGGATCCTATCCGCGGCAATCTCTGGTTCAACGCTGGTGCTGTCTTTTGAGGGACGATCTGGAATCGAGTATACCCTTGAATCTTTCTCCCTTCCGGCTAGTGCGGAGCTTCCATCAAGCGTTGAAACCGTTGTAATGACAACATCAGAACTCGTTGAGATCAGCCTGCCGATCGTCGGTGAGAGTACGGAATTCTTTCGAGTCAGCGCACAGCGCCTCCCTTAGCGAGAGGCATCGAAGCGATCTGCGGGTACTTGCAGAATGAAGGCAGATCGCTCTATTCTGCGGTATGCCGATCTACGAGTTCAATTGTAAGAGTTGTCACAAAGATAGTGAGATTTTGGTTCCGACGACCAACTGGCAGGGGACTCCGTGCCCTCACTGCGGTCGGGAGCGTTTAGAAAAAAAACTATCGGTATTCGCCGCAGCGGGAGCAAGCGCTGACCCAGCTCCAACTTGCTCGGGCAATCCAAGCAGTTGCGGGCGCTGCGGACCAGAATAGTGCTCCGTTTCGTTTGTGAAAGCAGGTAATGATCGCGCCCCATGAGCGAGTGCTTCGTGCGAAGTCTCCAAGTAAGCTCGAATGACACTACTTGATACAATCTTTGTAAAACTAGGGGCATTGACCGGGCTACTCGCAATGCTGTCTGTTTCAGCGGCCGATCGTGCGAGAATCGTGCCGAATGTCGTCTGGATTATCGCGGATGACTTAGGACCAGAGTTGGCGTGCTATGGATATCCTGACGTTGCCACTCCAAACTTAGATCAATTGGCTCGGGAGGGAACCAGGTATTCTCATGCGTTTGCCACGTCCCCGGTTTGCTCTTCATCACGGACGGCTTTTCAGTCCGGGCTGTATCAAACGAGTATTGGCGGCCATCATCATATAACCAGGAACAAGCCCGTTCTCTCGAAGGAAGTTCCGACAGTCACCGGACTGATGCAATCGGCTGGCTATTTCGTTTCCAATGGGCGAGGCATTCCGAATGATGCTCGTCTTGCGAAATCTGGTTTCAATTTTGCCTATAATGCCAGGAAGTTTTTTGATGGGGCAGACTGGTCCGAACGTCCGGAGGGACAGCCGTTTTTTGCTCAAGTTCAGATCAGCCAACCACATCGCCCTTTTGTTAAGAGCCAGCGGGCCCGACCTAACGCACCCATTCCGCCATACTACCCTGTCGATTCCGCTGTTACAAAAGCAGATTGGGCGAACTATTTGGCTAGTATAGAAGTCCTCGATCAAAAGATCGGGACTGTCGTTGCACGGCTAAGGAAGGAGGGTGTTTTGGAAGAGACTCTAATTATCGTCTTTGGCGACCATGGTCGGCCTCACGTAAGAGGAAAGCAGTGGCTCTATGACGGTGGCTTACATGTTCCTCTACTGGTCCGCTGGCCGGGGCATGTTCAAGCGGGGGGCGTCGATCATCGGTTGGTATCTTTGTTAGACTTGATGCCCACAACCTTGAGTGCGGCGGGTGTTGCTGTCCCGGATCTGCCTGGCGGAAATCTGTTGGATTTTAATTGGGGGGGACATTCGAAACTCTATGCTGCCCGGGATCGATGCGGAGACGCCATCGATCGAATCCGTTCTATCAGGACTAGAAAATTCAAATACATTCGTAATTTCCGTCCGGAACTTCCGTATTTACAGCATTCTGGATACAAAAAACTGCAGTACCCTGTTCTCACATTGATGAAGGTAATGAAACAGGATGGGCGCTGGGATTCGCCCTTCATGGCGGATAGAAAACCGATCGAAGAACTCTACGATCTCGTCGCAGATCCCTTTGAGATGCACAACCTGGCTGCTGTTTCGAGCTTTGAAGAGACCTTGGCCAAATTTCGTGCTGACATTGAGCAGTGGATTGATGTCTCTGGAGATCAAGGGCGAGTGGAGGAGGGGGATACGGTTGATATTGAGGCCTTAAGAGAGGAGAAATGGCACTACTACGAGAACGGCATGAAACGGCGCGGGCTTGATCCAGCGCTCTCGGATTCAGCCTACCTTGATTGGTGGACGACGGAGTTGAACGTCAAGTGACGTTGCTTGAGATGAAGCTAGTCTGGTTGACACTCCTTCTCTTAGTTCGTTTTTCGCTCGCTCAGTTGGGCGCGGCAGATGCCTTTGATCTAGAAACGCCATTGATGACAGATGAAACTCCGGCGGCAGGGAAGCTAGTGAGGCAAACTGCCGATGAGTATTCAGGAACTCAAGTTTTCCATGCGCTCTACCTTCCTGTCGAATGGAATCCAAGCCATCAATATCCTGTCATTGTCGAGTATACGGGCAACAAATGGGACCGCTGCCTTTCCACGGGAAAGGTCGAGGATGCCAATTTAGGTTTTGGATTGAGTGGAGGTCGAGGGTTTATCTGGGTGTCAATGCCCTACGTCAGTGAAACTGGAAACGAAAACGAAGTGACGTGGTGGGGGGATATTCAAGCAACGGTCCGCTACTGTAAGACGAACCTACCGCGAATTTGCAAACAATTCGGGGGCGATCTCAATCGCGTGTTTCTTTGTGGCTTTTCTCGTGGAGCGATTGGTGTGAGTTTTATTGGTCTAGCCGATGATGAAATCGCCCGTTTCTGGAAAGGGTTCTTTACTCACGACCATTTTGACGGAGAGCGAGCATGGGGATATCCTGGCAGTGATCGGGCTTCGGCGCTGAAACGATTGGAAAGACTCGGCGGGCGTCCCGTCATGGTTTGCGGTACGCGGGCGTCAGCTATTCGAGATCAGTTTCTCAAGGATTTTCAAAATTTAGGGCGATTCACGTTTCTTGACGTGCCAACGACGAGTTTATTTGAAATTCCGGAACGAGGTGTCATTCACCCCCATACCGATCTGTGGATGCACAAGCCTAGCGTGTATAGAATTCAGGCTAGAAAATGGCTTGCCGACCTAGTTAATGAGGGTAGCGCTCCAGAATAGGCTCCCACCCGAGGCTGGTCTAGATTGGAAGCAAGCGTCGCTATAATTGCCTTCTCTTCTTTCTGCGCGATCCACTTTGGCTGTTAGGGTTCTTGGGCAGAACCAGGAAGGTATTCCACTTTCGCTAGTAAGAGATCGATTATTCCGAGAGCGCTGGTGAATCTCTCTAGATCGTATTGGATCGCCCCATTTTCCTCGGCTCCACCTCCGTGCCCTGTTAGCTCTAGGAGGACGTATTTCTGTTTCATTTCGGGTTCGATATAGGCCGTGTAGAGGAGTGATGCTTGTCCAAAGTGAATATCAGGGAAATGTTCATTTGGGTCGGCAGGGAGATTGACTTCAACACAGAGGACGAAGGACTTGTCGTCGCCCGTAACAAGATAATTGTCCAAGGTGAATTGGTGACTCTTTGTTGCTCCTGAAACGGCGTCGACTTTGCCCTTGATATCCACGCCAGAGACGAGGGTATGTCGATGTCTCCAAATGGGGAGGATCTTGTGTCGGGATGTTGGGATACCATTCCAATCGGGCGTTTCGGAATAGGAGAGGGCCGTGTTGAGGTAGAGAGTTTCGATCATTGATCCCGAAGAGGTTTCAGCCCAAATCGCCAGTGATGGTCGGCGAGGTAGATCTTGGGCAAACTGAACATTCAGCGAGACAGAAACGTCCGCGTTTGCTCCCGGGGCACGTGTGAGAGTTAGTGTGTCCGAAGAAAACTCATATCCAGTCAGTGAAGCGTTCCGGACAATGGCCGTGCGCTGTCGGTATTCATAGCCAAGTCGAATGAGAGCCTCTGCGGGCGTCCAACCGGCAATGGCGATGGTGAGTAAGCCGAGCCAAAGGGTGGTGATGCCGCTGAGTCGGAGCCACCCTAGTGGCTTTGAACCTCGATTGCTAACGCTTCGTTTGAAGTAGTTAAGCCGAGCCAACAGATGACAGGCTACGAGTATGAGGGTGACGAGTCCGAATACGATGTGTACCCGAGTGGTTGTCGTCGAAAAAGGTCTCAGGAATCCAAGGATTCCTGAGACCGCTAAGGTCACAAAACTGAAAAGGAGACCAAAGTTGACAATGTGATTCATCGTCGATCGCTACGCTGCGTCAACAGAGAAGCAACGGCGACATGCTAACTAATTGTTTTTTCGTAACCGATCAATCCCTGCAGTTCTTTGATGTGTTGACTGCCGATTTCTCTTGGGGTCGCTTTGTAGTTGTTGCAAAGAGCAGCTGCATAGCCTGTTGCGATTCCCATTTGACCGCAAGTGTTCATCACGCGCGGGCCTGCAAGACCGATGTGAGAGCAACTGAAACACCGGCCAGCCATCATCAAATTTGAGATATTTCTGGAATACATGGCCCTGAAGGGCAGGAAGTAGGTGCCACCCGGTTTCCGGAACAAGGCCTTGGAAAGGAAATCTTGTTTCGATCCAGTTTCGGAAAGCTGATAGTGAGAATCGACACTCCGAGTCTCCTCCGCGATGGTATCTGGAAACTCTCGGCGCTCCGTCATGTCACGCATGGTGTAGATATAGTCGCCCATGATACGGCGGGACTCTCGTTTCCCTGCGATGTGCGCGACCCACTTGAGCGCGACCGTGGCATTCTTGGGATGTTTCTTAGCGTTGGCGAAGGACCCGAAGATCGCTCGCAGAACATGATCGCGGATTTTCTCAGCATCATGAACTTGGTGAAGATCGTTTGAAGAATACTCCCAATACCATTCGCCTTGGACGGCTTGGTGTCCATTGGCGACGGGGAGCGCCCAGGGAACTTTCGGAAAGTTAACCCGCTTAGTTATTCGCTCACTATTCCATAGGACGCTGGCGCCCATGACACGGTCGTCTGCCTTTTCTGGACTCCAAAGATCGCCGTGGATTTCCCAGGCTTCGCCAAATTCTGTGTGGGCTTCCCGGCCGTATCGGGTATCAGCGCCGCCCCAGAACCCAAGCCAACCGTCGCCTGTCGCATCAATAAAGGTTTGTGACTTGAATCTTCGAATGAGACCGGTGGTGACTTCGCGAGCTTCGACGCTGACGATTTGATCCCCTTTTTTCTCTAAGCCGATAGCGATATGATGAGCGAACCGGTGAACGCCCGAAGCATTCATTGTTGCGTCCCGCTTCGTCTGAGCTCCTGCGGCTTCAGCATCGCCGTTGGGATAGTGGGGGGTGTCGATTGCCTTGAGAATTCCTTCACCCTTGCCGTGAATCCCTTCGGTGTGAACACGAATCTCATCGCTAGCATTACCGCCGAATACGGGTCGATCCTGGATAATTGCAACGTTCAGACCCTGGGAGCGCGCCGAAAGGGCTGCAGCACAACCAGAAATCCCACCTCCCACAATGACGACGTCGTAGGTTTGTTCTTCGATTTCTAGCTCTGCTCGCCCTGTTAATCGATCTTTCCACGCCGTGAGGGCGATGCGATCTTCATTGGGCAATTTAGGGTTGGCCTCTTGGCTGAGGTAGATTGCGTCGCAGCGCCCGTCGAAACCAGTCAGATCCTCGAATTCGATTTCGATCTCTCCTGCTTCGCTAATTTCAACGCTGCCACCTTTTTGCCAATGCCATTCATCGTTTTCTGTACCAAACACCGGTTTCAGCACGGCGCCTCCAATGTGGACTCGAAAACGTCCAGGGGCGGCCCAGTCTCCTTGACACCAGTCTCGAGTTCGGACAAACACATACCAGGTGCCAGCCTCGGGAACACTTACTTTGGTCTGAGCATTCTTAACAGGTGTTCCAATTCCGTGGGCAAGGAGGTATGATCCCCCCATTTGCTGGTAATGCTGAGTATCCAGTTTCCAACCACCAATGGAAGCGAAGCTTGATGCTTCAACCAGGACACCTGAGGTGTGGAAGGAATCCGTGGAGGCTCCCATGGCATATCGAGGAGCAATGGCCGATGACAGGCTCACGCCTCCCACGATACGGATAAATGTTCTTCGGTTCATGGACATGTCGGTCTTGATATTGAGGCGTTTCTCGTCCTTTTCGAGTCAATAATGTTGGTGAATGATTACGGGAAGATCGCAACGTCATCGAGATACCAGCCCTCGAGGAGGTTGAGATCGTCTGTGACAATTTTAAACTCTAGAACGATTTGTTTTCCAAGGCTCTTTGCGCTGAGTTCTAACTGCCGTTGTTTCCAACTTGATACGCTACCTGACTTGGTATCCAGTTCTTCGATTAGGTCTAGTGTTGCCGCATCTAGGACATTCACGATGGTCTTTTGAAAGACTGGATTGACGTCGATATTGAGGAATTCATAGAAGCTAAGAGTCCCAGTCGTCGCGTCGCTAAGATCAATTACAGGAGACAAGAGGGCCGCGTCAGCAAAGCCATTCACATTTCCATTCAAGTCTGTTGCAAAGGCATTCGTTCCGCTGAAAGCTGCCTCTGGGCCATTGCTTGGTGCTCCAAGTTCCCAATTGTCACCAGCCCCTGAGTGTTCCCAACCGGCTGCCCCGTTTTCGAAATCCTCGAAGAAAATCGCTACAGGGGGAAGCATGACAACTCTCAAGAAGGAGGCAGGGTTAGTTCCTGCAATAAACGAACCAGACACCGTTCCATCTGCTTGGGCAGAAAGATGGATATCCTCGCGATCTGTCCAGATGCCGCCAAGTTGTTCCGTAGACTGGACTAGGTGTTTGAATCCTGGTTCAGGAGAATTGACGACGAGTGTTATTTCGTCAGCGTCATTCCTACTTATCGACGCGATGACCACGGGCTCGACAGGTGGGGCGGGTGTTGCTTCGACGAGTTCGAGGATCTCTTCCGGTGAGAGAACGACATCGTAAATCTGTACCCGATCGATTACCCCTCCCATCGGGAAACTCTGGGTGGCGGCTCGTTGGCCAATATTGATATGGGTGAAGGGTGTTGTTTCAGAATTGGTTTGAGCCGCAATTTCGCCGTTCACGTAGAGCGTGAGTTCGCCAGTTTCGTGATCGATGGTGAGTGCTTCATGGAACCACTCACCATTTAGGATTTGATCTGGTGACTGGATGCTCTGGTGCCCAAGCCCATGATTCCACAAGACGCGAGGACCGTTGGAGCCGGTTGAGGAACGAAAGCCCATAATATGACCGGCACCGGCGCCTGGAAAGGCGGCACTGATCGCGGTTTGGAAGTCTTCTTCAGAATCAAGTTTGATCCACGCTGCCCAGGTTGATGATAGAATCAAGTTCTCGAATTGGATGTCGACGTGTCCGCCCTCAGCGATTTGCAAGCCTCCGTCGACACGCCCGGTGGTCCAGTGAGATGTCTCGTCTGCATAGCCCATCAAGGTGCCGTCATTTCCGTTACCGCTTGAATCGACTGCGATCAACCCCGTAGTCTCGTCGAATTGGTAATCAGCGAGGAGTCCGACAGTCTCTGTTTGGATGACGTTGACGACGACAATGGCCTCGCCACTCGTAGCACTACCCGCTCCATTGGAGACTTCAACTTGGTAGTTCCCCGAATCGGAAGGAATCGCTTCCTCTATGAGCAGATCAGAAAATGTCTCACCTGACAGTGGTTGACCGTCTTTCATCCATTGATAGGTAAATGGCTCGGCTCCATCGGCATCGACCCGCATTGAGATCGTCCCGCCTTCAAATATTTCGACTCCTTGGGGATCTGAGGTGATCTCAGGAGGTCCAGATTGGCGTCGTCCCACCAGTGTCACGATTTCTGCGGGATCAAATACTCGGTCGTAGATTCGGACGTCGTCAAGGATGGCATTGAGCGGAGTGTTGGAAGAGGCTTCTCGGCGTCCGAGATTGATTGAGCTAAATGGCGTAGTGCCAACGGTGCTTCTTTTGTCCTCAACGCCGTTCACAAATAGGATGAGCTCTTCGCTAGAGGCGTCGTAGCTGAGAGCGATATGATTCCATGTTCCTGGATTGACCGGATTGTCGGCGATAAGAGATACAAAGCCTTGATTGTGATTCCAAAGCACGCGGGGATGGAAGGCCGTATTGCCGGTGTGGAAGCCAAGACTATGTCCGGCGGCGGCCCCCTCAAAAGTAGCTGATATTGCTGCCCCAAAGTTTGGTTGAGCGTTAAGATTGACCCAAGTCGCCCAGGTGGTTGATGTCATTTCAGGAAGGCCAGCCACTTGCACGTATCCGCCCCCATCGGTGTTGAGACTTCCGTCAGCTTTCCCTGCAATCCAGAACTCGCCGATGGGTTCGAATCCTATGAGAGTGCCTTCAGGTCCGTCAGTAACGACGTTGTTGGCTGCAAGTCCTTGCGTTTCGTTGAGATCAAGCCCAACTAAGAGTCCTTCAGTAGGACCTTCGTTGTTGACCAATTGGTTAAGTTCTACCTCGCTCAAGGCGCGATTGTACACTCGGACATTGTCGATCGCTCCGACAAGATAGTGGGAACCGGTCGCTTCGCGGCGGCCGACATGAAATGAGGTGAACGGACTGGCTGCTGTCGTGGTTGCCCCTTGAGCTTCCCCGTTGACGTAGAGAACCATTTCACCGCTGTTTGCATCGATTGTCGCGGCGATGTGATTCCAAGTCCCTAGTTCGACCGTGTTCGGGGAGGTGATATTCTTGTTTGGTGCATTGTGGTTCCATAGGACACGTGGATGAAGGGGGCCTTCGGTGTCGTTTCTGAAACCTAGGATATGCCCAGCACCAGCACCTTCGAATGTTGCTCCGATAATTGTTTGGAAATTCGCCTCCGAATCAGATCGGACCCAGGCTGCCCAGGTTGTCGAGGTCGTCTCAGGAAGGCCAACGATTTCAATGTGACTCACTCCATCGAGACTGAGCCCGCCGTCTTGTTGTCCTGCACTCCAATGGCCGTTTTCGTTGAGGGGAAAGTTGGCGAGTTCGCCGTGGAAGGCATTGCCAGAGGCATCGTTAGCAACCAAACCGCTTGTTTCATCAAGCGGATAGTGAAGGACGATGTCGAGGTTTTCTCTCGCATTGACGACAAGATCTGCAGGATCCGTCGTCGTTTCACCCTCGCTGTTTGTAATTTGCACGGCATAAGCACCAGAATCTTCGGATGTTGCTTCTTCAATTGTGAGCGTGGCGTTCGTCGCGCCCGTGATCGCTTCACCGTCTTTTAGCCACTGATATTGGAAAGGGGCTTGTCCATCAACTTCAACAGCGAATGTGAGGGTTTGGCCCGAAGAGACAGTTCTGGATACAGGAGAACTGAAGGCGACGGGAGGGCCTGTGACTCCGACTCCTGCTAGGGTCTTTATTTCCTCATCGTTCAATGGGCGATTCCAGATGCGAACCTCATCCATTGTTCCATTGAAGAAGGAACCAGAATCATCAGAACCGATTCGAAGAGGGAGTTCCGTGTCGTCAATGTCTTGTCCCACGTCAGCGCTTCCTTTGACTCGTCCATCGAGATAAACTCGGATTTCGTCTCCGTCGAAAACTCCGGTGATATGATACCATCTATCTGCTTCAAGATCTTCGCCAATCCCGGCCGTGATATTACTTCCTCCTCGTTTGACGAGGAAATTCATTCCGCCTGGTACGATCCCTTGAAGGAAGAAGAAACTGTTGCCTTTTTCTAGCATACGATTGCCAGCCCCAGTAGCGGCAAGTGGGATATTAGACTTGAACCATGTCGATAACGAGAACCCCGAAATGAGATCGAAACCAATGCTAAGGTCATCAGGTACTTCCACGTAGTTCGATCCATCAAAGGCGAGGGCCCCATCAATCTGTCCCGCAACCCAATGGGAACTCGAGTCTGAGAACCCATGGAGCTCTCCATCATTCCCATGGCTTCCAGAATCGGAAGCTACCAACTCTGAACTTTCATCGAACTTCCAATGTGCCTGCAACCCGGCATCAAGATCGACTTGAGCGAGAACAGGGGCTGATGTGAGAAGGATTGCGGCAACAAGTGCGGCCGCCGGGAACTTGCTCGATCTTGGGTTTCGCGGTTGGTTTGTGGGGGTCATTTTCAGTTTGCCTAGGGGTTGCGGAAATGCGTTCTGATGCGGTTAAAAATAAAAGTGACCGTTGCTGACGATCATCTTTGGAAAGCGAATGAATGTTGATGCGTTTACCCATTCGACATGGCCATCCATGTAGCCGTGGTTCGATCCGTCAGGGGCGTCTCCTGATCGGTTGAAATGGTTAACGCCACGCTCCGTGAGGTAGCCAATCGGTGTCAGGACCCGTTCCCGTCTTCCAAATTCGCCATTCCATTTTCGATTAAGATCCGTGAACAACATCTTGTAGTGAGGGTTATCAGTCGTTCGTTGAGCGAATACCGGTTTGCTTGGGTTTGCCCTCAGGATGGTGGGATTCGTTTCATAGGAGGGTTCGCCGGCCCAATAGAAGTAACCCATCACGCTGACGTCGGCCGTAAAATTCCAAAGGTCATCATTATTCCAGCCTTGATTTGAAGGGCAGTAGAACTGTCGGCGGATTAGCGAATAGTTTGTGACCATGGAATTTCGAAAATCCATTGAGATATGATAGGGCAGATTCCCGCCACCAGCAGTAGCATAGCGGTCTTGATTGTCGTCAGCGTACATTATCAATGAAAGTAGCCACTGCTTCTCATCGTTCTTACAGGTTGTCCTCCGGGCTCGCTCTTTCGCCTTGCTGAGGGCCGGTAGTATCATTCCGGCAAGGATCGCGATGATTGCGATGACCACGAGCAATTCGATAAGCGTGAAGCCATAGCGGCCAACACTTGTCGGAATCGGCCGGGAAGACTGTGGTTTGTTCGGCGTTCGACGTTTCATGCTGAAAGCTCTTTGGGAATACCGAACTATACAAATCGGTCAGATTTCTGTATGTATCAAATTTGCGTTTAGATTTTAAGAATTTGCGTCACTCATGAAAAAACAGATTCGGCGGGTGGCATTGCTGGTTCCCACGGCCACGCAATGGGGAAGGGGTGTGATTGAAGGCGTTCATAACTACGTGAGAAAAGAAGGTGGATTGCAACTTATTGTCGAAGCGCGGGGCGAAGGGGAAGAACTGATGCTTCCGTCTGGTTGGGATGGCGACGGTGTGATTGCGAGGATTCAGAGTCAAGGGATGGCGCGAGCTCTTAATCGTGCAGGAAGTCCCGTTGTCAATGTGTCGAGGATTCGACTGGCTGCTTGTGAAATTCCCAGAGTGAGCACAGACCTAGCCGCTGTCGTCGGGGTGGCAGTCGATCATTTCTTGAATCGGGGTTTTAAGAACTTCGCCTACTTCAGTCTATTACGATTGACCTATGTTTCCGATCATCGAAGGGCCTTTGTTGCTCGTCTCAAGTCGCAAGGAATATCGTGTTCAGTCTATTCGGCTCGCGGAGGCAGGGGGGGAAAGGTCGATTGGAGTGCGAATATGGATGGAGTTGCCGAGTGGCTGCTTTCACTACCAAAACCCATAGGTGTTTTTACTTGGAACCCGAGTAGTGGTCGTCAATTGCTTCAAGGGGCTGAGCGAGCTGGCTTGAATGTTCCTGAGGACGTAGCTCTGCTTAGCGGCGTTGATGATGATCTTCTCTGTGAGCTTCCAGGGATTCCAATGTCCGGCATTGCTGGAGCGACCCAAAGGATTGGGCATGAAGCAGCCTTGCTCTTGAACGATCTTATGCGGGGCAAGATGGCTCCCAAAGTCCCAACGCTCATTCCTCCCTTAGGCGTTGTGACACGGCAATCAACGGATACGCTCGCGATTCCTGATAGAACCGTAGCCCGTGCCGTGCGGTTTATTAGAGAGAACGCTGGGCAGCCGATTCAGGTCCAAGATATCATCGATCACGTCTCCGTGTCCCGCCGATCATTGGAAAGAATGTTTTCCCGTTTGCTCCAACGGACACCAGCGCAGGAAATCCGGCGAGTTCACTTTGAAAGAGCCAAACATCTCTTAGAACAGACAGATCTTTTTGAGCCGGATGTTGCCGCTTCGTCTGGCTACGGTTCTACCGAGTATATGGTATACGTCTTCGGAAAAGAACTTGGATTGACGCCCTTGCAGTACCGGAGGCAAGTCCGCAGCCGCTAATCGATTCATTTGCTGGAATTCTATTGCCTCCCGCTGAGGCGCGAACGGAGTGCGAGACCGATTAGTAGAAGGGCGACGGCAAAAACGATGACGATGCCTTCTTTGTCTTCACTAGCGGCATTGAGTGCGATGAGGGCGACACTACATCCGCCGAGGCTTGCGAGGACGATTTGCCCAGGCACGGGATCATTTGATGTCTCCAGCGTCTCAGCTGAGACGGTCTTTCTCGCTACTTTGTGCTGCTCTTCTAGGGCCGTCCATCCTTCATCGGTTTTGCTGCGGCTCCATTCAAGCATGGTCAGAACGATGAGCGGCAATAAGACGCCAACTAAGACTTCAACGTTTTTCGGATTGTCGCGAATGAGTTCGGAGAACGGACGGAAGCTCTCGACGCTAGAGAACCACTGTTGACCAATGATCCCAAATTTCAAGAATGCTCCGAGGGTGAAGCTTAGAAGGGCCACGAACCACATGTCCTGAACTCCAATGCGCCGGCTAAAGAGGCCCCAAAGCGTTGGAGCGAAAAGAGGAACAACCAATAGCGAGTTGACGGCGATTATCAATTTCTCCGCGCCTCCCAAGTGGGGGACGAAAACAGCGACAGTAACCAGAAGTGCCCCGAGAAAGATGGTGAAAAAGCGGCCCACGGCCACGAGATTCGAATTAGTCGCTTTCGGCCGCAACATCGCTTTGTAGAAATCGAGCGTCAGGACACCGGCAAAAACATTTAGCTGTGAGCTCACCATGCTTGCGGTCGCAGAAAACATGGCAGCAAACATCAGTCCGAGTAGGCCAGGGGGGAGCACCGCTTGAGCTGAAAGGATGTACGCTTGTTCAGGGGCAGCGTCCGGATTGATTCCCCGATACAGGAGCGGGGGAAGAAGCCAGAAGATTGGGGTGACCAAATACATCGCTCCAAATAGGTAGGAGGACTTTCGCGCTTCACTTGGAGAGTTGACTGCTAAGAATCTTTGTACGAAAGCCCACTCTGCTCCGATCATGAAAAAGTGAATAATCACCCAGCCCATCAAAAACAACCAACCATAGCCTTCGGCAACGGGAGAAAAGAAATCGGGCGGAACGGCATCGATATAGGCATTGATTCCGTCCATACGCGATATCGTTAACCAAGCGACAAGCAAAACAACTACGGTGAGAACGATGAATTGAAGAACATCTGTCATTAGCACAGCCCAAAGGCCTCCGAGCATCGTATAGACGACGACCACAATGCCGAAAAAGATAACGGCCCAGGTGAACGAGAGATAGCCCGTGCTGGGATCTCGGAAAGGAGCCCCTTCTTGCAGTGGGACAAGCGCTACAAGGAGGATGCCGAGAGAATAGAGGGACACAGAGACTCCGAGAAGGCGTTTTAGGAGCATCGTCCAGGTGAAGAAGTGCAGGCCTGTAACCCCAAATCGAAGTCTGACGTATTCTGCTGGCGTCGCTACGCCTAGTTGATTCCATTTTCCTGCGACGAAATAGCCTGCGAGTAGGGCTGCGATTCCGTAGCAAGTGTTGATCATGACGGCGACAAAGCCTAGACGGTAGGCGATCCCTCCCCAAACCACGAAAGTGCCGGCTGAAAACATCGTCATGAAACTGCTCAGACCGGCAGCCCACCAGGGCGACCGACGACCAGCCGCAAACATCTCCTTGTGGTCGCCTGCTCGACGAGAGAACACCCGACCAATGCCAAAGACACCAATGAGATAGAGGAACAGTGTTAAGTAATCGGAAAGGACCATCGCAGGAGGAGTGTCTAGGTATACAGTGTCATATGCCCTTGCATCTCATCAGAGGGTTCAACCCCAATTCCCCATCCATCTGGTAGCATGTAATCACCGGACTCGCAGGCCATTGTTCCCGTTGTGAATGATTGAAAGCGACGAAAGATGGAATGCTGAAATTCATGATAGCGCACATTCTTGAAAGTGCTCGCTGCCTGTAAACTCGCTGCGAGAAAAATGCCCGATCCAATCGTCGAGTGAGGCATGATCTCGAGCCCCTTCGATTCGGCGTATCGTGAAATGCGCAGGAACTGTGTCACTCCCGTATGCCCCATCTCTGGTTGGATGATTTGGCACGCCTCTCGGTCGATTCGAAGTTTTGCGTCAAAGAGAGTTCTCCATTCTTCGCCCACCGCAATGGCTCCTTTCGCTTCGTGAGCGACTTGAGCCAAACCTGCAATATCCTCAGTTGCAAGAGGGGCTTCAAGGAACCAGGGGCAAAATGGTTCAAGCTCTCGGTCGAGAGACACTGCCGCTTGTCTTGATAATGCCCAATGGAGGTCGCAGGCGATTTTAACGGACGGTCCCAATCGGGAGCGCAGTGCGGCCATTTCTTTTAGTGGGCCATCATCGGCTACTGGGAGGGCGAATTTGAACGCGTCATAGCCATCCGCCGCCCATTGAGCGGCTAGCTCCGTTCGTTCTAGAAGTGTGTCTCTAGGGAGTCCGGACACGTAGGCAGGAATTGAGGTCATTCTTTGACCGCCTATGAGCTGTGCCAGGCTTTGCTGCTTCTGTTTGCCTAGAACATCCCAAAGCGCGATGTCGATTGCTGCGAGTGCGTCCGAATAAAAACCTCCTACATAGCCGCGAACCCTCATGAGATCTGAAAGTTCATCATGGATTCGTTCCACATCGACGGGGTTTCGGGTAAGGACGAAGGGAGTGAGCAGATCTCTGATAATTTCGGCGGTTGCCTTGGGGGCCACGAGTCCATAAGTTTCGCCCCAACCTACGACTCCGGATTCGCTTCGTAATCGAACGACGAGCGAGCGATTATTTCTTGGATAGACGGTGCGATTGCCTTGGCGGACGAAATACCCATTTTGATTGATCGATTCGTTGTTCCGAAGAGAACCGAGATATGGTTCGTCTTGAGCTAAGGCGACAATAAAGATGTCAATCTTCGCAATAGGGTCGTTCATGAGGCCATTTCAATCCAGGGAAAATGTCCTTCGGCTAAGACGCTTTCATGGAGGTCATTCAACATGAGATCGATATTCGATTCAGATAAATGGTCTAACTCAGGAAGTGGGGCGCGCACATGACAGCTGTTCGCAATACCTCGTTGATTAAGAACCCGCTTTGTCAGTCGCATGCGGTAGATTGCTTGTGTTGCAAGTAAGGGAAGGCTTTGACTGTAGAGCTGTCTCGCAAGTGTCTTCTTTCCCTTAGAGTGGGCGTGATAAATGGCGACGTGAAGATCTGCGATTTCAAGAGCCGGCATGGCCCCAAGAGCCCCACGGTTGAGTTCATCAATGATGTAGCGGGCACCGCCACCTCCAAAAACCCCTAGAAGGGATGGAGGGGCATGAGCTTGGAGATGAGAAACGCTTGGCCCAGAGGGGAGGGTTTCTTCTTTGACGTATTTGATCGCCGGCACTTTCTTAACCTGTCTCTTATACACATCTCCGAGCCCACGAGACCTCTCTACATCTCGT
>CAJXVR010000178.1 GCA_913061285.1 uncultured Verrucomicrobiota bacterium
GATCATGGGCTGGAGTGTCAAAGACGGCCTGCTCGTCAACACGACCCCGAAGACAGACTTCAGTGCCACCGGCGCCTATGCCAACCTACGGACCGAAGCCGTGTTTGAAGATTTTTGGTTGCACATTGAGTTTCGAATTGGAGCAGCGCGCAATAGCGGTGTCTACCTTCGCGGGATGTACGAAGCCCAGGTCGTGGATCGTGATAGTCGGATGCAAGGAAAGCAAGGCGTGGGCGCTATCTTCGGCAGCATCGCACCATCCAAAAACGCGGGCAAACCGGGAGGGGAATGGCAGAGCTATGACCTGACCTTGGTCGACCGCCATGTCACCGTGGTGCTCAATGGCGAAAAAGTGATCGACAATCAACCCCTACGCGGTCCCACCGGAGGCGCGGTCTTCACCGATCCGACGGCCCCGGGCCCCATCCTCCTCCAAGGCGACCACACCAGCGTGGCCTACCGTGACATCTATCTCGCCCCCGTGCTGAAATGACCATGAGGAAGGGCAAAGCAAATTCCTGTTCTTCAACCCTTCAAGTGGCTCGGAATTGTTTTAACCACGGATACCACTGATGGGCGCGGATTAACGACCTATCCTGAATCCCGTCACTCCAATCGGTGCCCATCCGAGCTATCCGTGGTTAAAACTTCCCACGCTGAGTGGCGCAAAAGAAAGTCACCCCATAGAATGCGTAAGCGAATGCGGGATCTTTCACGTGTTGGTCTTTTTCTGGGGCTTTTTTTCACAAGATGCAGTTTGTGTTGCCCTAGGCTTTTTCAGGGTTTATTAACGTTTGAGTGGATTCGTTTGGAGGCCCATGAACAAACAGAATGAACCAGGAGTCTAACCGACGTGGGGCGAGCGTACCGCGAGCCGTTCTAGCCAAGAGCCTTTCAATCAGAAAAATGGGATTCATTTACCTGTCTTGCATGATTGGGATTGATGGTTCTCTGGCTTTCCCAGATCAAAAAGCGATCGCTCACATCGTGGGTAGCTTGGATGACAAGGTTGAGTTGAACCGGGGGATGAATGCGATGCTGGAAGGGATGGCGCAGGCGCACTTCAAGAGATGGTTTGTGGACATTGACCCGGTGATCGACCATGCTCCGGCCGCCGGTAATCTTATCCCCGACGAACTCGCCCCCCGCGCCAAAGTGCGCCGCCAAGCCTTCGCCAACGGCACCGCTAATCGCGAAGCCCCGAAATCCTTCCCCGCCGCTCTCCAATACACCGAATCCATGGGCTGGATCCCGGAGGGGGGGGAGGAAACAAGCTTTAGCGATCACATTAATTTTCAAACGAGACCAGTCTTTGAGAGCAAAGACTTCCCAGAATCAGGTGCACGGTTCGCACGTGGCGATAATGTAAAAGAGGGGCGTTTTCAGTGGGCGGATGAATTGCCATACTGGTCGACTTTAAACGAAACGTTGGAAAAATACTTATTACGCAGTGGCGGCTGTTCCGTTCCTTCCGTGATCCTCCTGGAGTAACCCGGTCACAGCCTTCCCGTTTAAATTGGAACGGAACAGCCGGAATCCGGCGAAGTGCCTATTATTCTAGCGAAGAATCAGGGGGGGTATTGTGTCGGAGGCAATAGCTACAAGCTTGTCATTCAGCTGGAGATTGTCGGTTGTGAGAAGTGTATCCCGGATGGCATCCTTTGCATTGATGACCTGTTCTTGGTGCCTTTCAATCATGCATCAACCGTCCATCTCAAAGACATTCGCGAGGGGGGCGAATTGAAGCGTGAGGGCACTGTTGCGAAATTTGCAACCGTTTAGAACTTCAAAGGTTTTCCAAATTGACAGCAATGCTAGCGTTCTTTCATGAGCACAACTTTGACCATCCGGAATCTCGATGAGGACGTGAAACGCAAGTTGCGTATACGGGCCGCTAGTCATCAAACCTCGATGGAAGCCGAGGCGCGGGAGATTCTGGCTCAGGCAGTCAATGAGCCAGAAACGATCACGCCGCCGCGCTCGAGCGAAGAGATGCGAGCGCGGCTGGAAGCCGTTAGAGGGATTTGGGAAGATCGTGTTGGGGGGCGAAGTACTGATGACATCATGCGCGAACCAAGGGGCGATGACTAGTTCTTGCCCCGTTCTTGTCGATTCCAATGTGCTTCTAGATGTCACTGAGAAAGACGAGCACTGGGCAGACTGGTCGCAGGACCAAATGAGTCTCTTTGTTGGGCGGTTGGTGGTTGATCCAATCGTTTATTCGGAGCTCTGTTATGAGGCGGGTAAAGTTGAAGATGTCGATGCCGTTCTAATAGCATTGGGCATAGGCTTTGAAGAACTCCCACGTCAGGCACTATTCTTAGCTTCTCAAGCATTCAGGTTATACCGCGAGGGCGTTGGGAACAAGACTGCACCGCTGCCGGATTTCTTCATCGGAGCCCATGCCGCCGCTCAGGGCATTCCGATCCTCACTCGGGATGCCGGTCGCTACCGAACCTACTTCCCCGCCGTTGAACTTATTTGCCCATGAAAAACACTCCTAAGCCCGTCTTGATGATGCCGTTATCGATCTGTTTTGTCAGAAGCGGGCTAAGTCTTTGTGGGCTATCGCGACGGTGAAACCAAGGGATGCTATGCAGTCATCTTTGGGGGAGAACAGGGGCACCGTCAGAATAGAATGGATTCCTGGCGGCTGGGCGCATTCCTGGTTTTCGTCGATGCTATTTGGTTCGTTCCGTTGTGGAACTAGTGAACTCGTGATTTCCTCTCGATTGGTTTTGGATCTGTTCTGTGCTCGTTAGAGGGAGGAAGGGGTTAATTTCTTGCTGATATCCATCAGGCATGTCGAGAACCAGGCCGTTCTTGATTCTTCAAAGGGCACTGGATGATGAAGCGAGAGTGACAGAGTGAAGCGGCATTCTCGAATCTAATCGAATCGCTTGGGGAACCATGCCGTCACCGTTGCCAGGCGGCTGAAGTATCGTAACCAGGCCGTTCTCGCCGAGCTCGCGTGCTTGTGTCAGACTCGTCGCATCGACGAAGTGAACGACGACAGAACTAACCCAACCCCCCATGGGCTTTACGGAAAACGAGACGGAACAGATTCTTAACCAACTAGAACAGAATTTCTGGTCCCGCCACCGACCTCCGATCGAGCTTCGCGACAAGGTCCGCGAAGGGCAGCGAGTCGAAGGGCAGTCCATTGAACTGTTTCTGAATCGTCCGGCGTTTCAGCGTCCTGACCAATGGATCGAGGAGCCAATCTGCAAGATCCGATATCTCCGTTCAAAGGACGTCTGGGCGATCTATTGGCAAAGGGCCGATATGAAGTGGCATCGATACGAGCCCTGTCCTGAAACCGCCTCCCTAACGGCGGCCCTCGCCAAGATCAGCGAAGACGAACACGGCTGTTTCTTTGGCTGACTTAAGAACAATCGTATCCAGGGATGGGATCCTTGCAGCTCCGAGATTCTCCCTTAGTTTGATGAATGTGTAGCCGTAATCAAGGTGGGGAGAGCGTACTCGCGAGCCGTTCTAGCCGAGAGTCAAAACTTCAGAAAAACAGGCCCTTTTCCTAGCAGAGCGTGATAGGGCGAGTACGCTCGCCCCACCTCGGGATATAGATTTTCACAAGTGTTTCATTCCATTCGAAACGTCTCGGTTCCGAACTCGATCTCGCCTTCGCCGCCGAGTTGGTAATTTGATCCCCAAATTCCGCGGTAAGACGTAGGGATCTTTGCTGGTTATCGATGGGTGTTTGTCGGGTGGGGGAGGTGTTGCTTCGGTTTTTCTGTGTGAGCCGCTTTCGATGTCGCAGTAATACCGATTCTTATTTGCAGTGTGTCGTGTTTTGAAAGTTTCGATACTTTGATCAGGAAAAATGAGCTTTTCTTTTGTGAGGTTTTAAGGATAGGATTCGTGTGTGGTAAAAATAAGTATCAGGGGTTATATGGTTTCTAATGTGAGAAAAATCTGAGTTCTGCCGTGATTAGTGCTGAATAAATTAGGTGCTTATGAAGCAGTTTAGATTGATGAAGAGATACGGATTCGCTGCGCTTTTTGGAGCGCTACTTCCCTTAGTTGGAGTCTTGAAAGGTCGTGGGTTCTCAGAGGCATTGCCATCCGATTCATTGAAGACGAGGACGGGGGAATCGGGCGGAGAACGAGTTGTCGAGTCGGGTGGGGAGGATTCAGGTGTCGTGAAGGCTGCTAGTAGCTTGCCGGCGGGAAAGTACGCGCGTGATCAACGGATTGCTGAGGATCCGGATGGCTATTTTGATCCGGACCGGACTGATCTTGAGTATCAACGCAAGGTTCGTCGTCATAATCAGATTGGCCAGTTCTTGACGTCGTCTCGGAAGGATGACCCAGTCTACCAAAAGGTCATGCTGACACTTCTTGAAAATGGGTATGGTATCGAGGAGTGGGGTGAGGCGGTGTCTATCTTAGGGTTTTATCATTTGCCTGTCGTCGCAGAACGACAGGCGCTGATGAATGCCGGATTCTCGCCCCAACAGATCGAGGGCGAGCTTGAAGATGCGAAACGACAGCAGCATCGGCACCTTCGAATGGTTGAAGACAATCTGCTGAGGCGGTGTGGTATTAGCGATCCAGATCTCGTGAAAGAGCTCCTGGCTATTGAATTGGAGTTCTTGCCGAACGAAGATGTGATCGGTCTGGGGCCTCTTCGGACGATTCGTGGAGATCGCTTGCTCGGTGATGAGGACTGGTTGGATGAAGATTTTCTGGCCGCCCGTGCTCGTTATCAAGGGGAGCCAAGAATCCGACCGGACCCTTTTGAGTTGGCGCCTCCGCTGCCTTCGGATGATCCCTCAACTCCCGATTCGGGCTAGCTTCCCGTGATTGGTAAGCCAGCGACCGAACGATGAGATTGATTCCGTGGGGGGATGTTTTTTCGGAGGTCGTCCGCTATCCCCGGTGCTACCTTTGATCCTCTCGGAAGCGGAAGGCTGGTTTGCCGGTGATGTCGCTGGATTCGAATGAGGGGCACCAGTGTTGCTCGACGTGGGCGACGACGAGGTCGGTGCCAGTGAAGTGATCGACTCCGGGTGGGCGCGAGGGGTTGTACATGGTGTCGGTGAGGTCGCGGATCAAGGCGACGTTCTTTCCGAGTTTCACCATTTGGCGAATGCCGAAGGGCCGTCCTAGGACGCACATGTTGAGGTGAACGCCGCAGAGGATGACGTTTTCGATATCGTTCGCCGCCAGGAGATTGTAGGTTTCTTGGGCTTCGTCAGTGATGGCGTCTTTGGGGTGGATCGTGATGCTGTCGATTTGTTGGGTCCAGGCGTCTCTGATTTCGCATTTCTCTGGGTGGCAACTGCATCCCATGTCCGAGTCGTCAATGGGCAGAACACTTTCGAAGGCGGGATCGGGCCAACACCAAGTGGTGCCCCAGCGTTCGGCTTTGGAGAGTTCGATGGGGGCTTTGGCAAAGGGGGCGTTTTTGGCTGTGCTGCGTTGGGGATGTTTGTCGTAGTGCGCGGTCACGGAACTGGGGGCGTGAATGATGAGCGCGCCTTTGCCTCTTGCCGCGTTCAGCAGGCGATCAAGGGCGGGGGCCATTTCGGTAACTCGTCGGGCTGCCGATTTGCACCAATGGTCGTCCCACATGTCGCAAACGATGATGACGGTCTTCTTGGCGTCCCAGGTGGCCTTGCTTTCTTTGACGGTCGATGGGGCTTCCTTGCTGCGGTCGCGGAGGGTTAGCTGAAAATCTGTCGCAAGAAGATTGCTAGTACTGGTCATGACGAGAAGCAGGAGGGTGAGGGAATGGACGCCGTTGTTCGTGGGATGTTGGGGCTTCATGGGAGGGAGATTAGCGAAGCGAGCGGTCCAAGGGAAGATCTCAGTGTGCTCTTCCACGGGTGTGGGGCCGGGTAAGCGGGGGCAGATGTCGCTTTACTTCAGGGTCGGGGTGCGGTTACTTTTTCGCGTATGTTGAACCGTTTACGCTGTTTCTTGACCGTCTTGCTCTTGGCCATCGCGGGCGTTGGCTGTACTTCAACCTCGATCACGAATCTCACGCCCTCCGATTTTCCGCGCTCGAATTCAGGCTTGTATCGGGTGGAAGCGGCTTGGAAGAGCAATCAGAAGTCGATTCAGAAGGACTCGGTGCAACCGATGGTGATCATTGGGGAGACGCAGTATCCCATGCAGCCCGTGCCGTTTGCGAGCAATCGATGGGAGACCATGGTGCCGGTGAGTGCGTCGGACGATGTGATCTACTATCAGTTCAAGTTTAACTACAACTACAGCGCGATTCCGCAGCCTCGAGCCAATAGCCAGCGTTCTCCTGAGTATCGATTGGATATCACGCCAGAAGGTTAGTCAGATGGTCGGGGCGCTGTCGCAGTCTTCAGCGAACGGAACCATTTAGAGAAGTGGGCGTCTGTGCAGGGAAGAACTCACCGGGAGTTTGGTCCTGAAAGCTCCTCGACTGGTCAAGGCCCCCATTTAGTTCGCGCCAGCGGCGACGAGCTCTTCTTCGAAATCGACGAGTTCCTTGATTTGGACGAGGAACCAGCGATCGATCTTGGTTAGATCGAACACATCGTCCACCGTGAACCCTGCTCGAAGTGCGTGGCGAATGAAGTAGATTCGTTCTGCGTTCGGGACCGTGAGTTTCCGTCGGATGATGTCCTTGGGCAGGATGTCGTTGTCTTGGAAGACTTGGTCCTCGATTCGCCAAGGCTTGGCGTTGCCCCCGAGGCCGTATCGCCCGATCTCCATCGAGCGCAGGCATTTTTGCAGCGATTCCTTGAATGTGCGGCCGATCGCCATCGCTTCCCCAACAGATTTCATCTGCGTGTTGAGGGTGGAATCGGCTTGAGGAAATTTCTCGAAGGTAAAGCGAGGGATCTTGGTGACCACGTAATCGATGGTCGGCTCAAAGCTAGCGGGGGTTTCTCGGGTGATATCGTTTTGGATCTCGTCGAGATGGTAACCGACAGCAAGTTTTGCCGCGATCTTGGCAATGGGGAATCCCGTTGCTTTTGACGCCAGTGCGGAGGAGCGTGAAACACGCGGATTCATCTCAATGACAATCATCCGCCCCGTGTCCGGGCAAACCCCAAATTGAATGTTTGAGCCACCCGTTTCCACGCCGATTTCTCGGATGATGGCGAAGGAGGCATCGCGCATGATTTGGTATTCCTTGTCGCTGAGCGTTTGGATCGGAGCCACGGTGATCGAATCGCCCGTATGAACGCCCATGGGATCGAAATTCTCGATAGAGCAAATGATCACGCAATTGTCAGCCGTGTCTCGCATGACCTCCATCTCGTATTCCTTCCATCCGATGAGCGATTCCTCGATCAAGATTTCAGAAACAGGGGATAATTCCAGGCCACGTTTGGCGAGCGTCTCAAACTCTTCTTGATTGTAGGCGATCCCACCGCCGGTTCCGCCGAGAGTATAGGCGGGACGGCTAATCAGAGGGAAACGACCGATTTCTTTGGCCCGGTCGAGGGCTTCTTCATAGGTCTTGGCTGTAAAGCTAATGGGGAGGTCCATCCCAATCTTGATCATCGCCTCCTTAAATTCTTGGCGATCTTCGCCGCGCTGAATGGCCTCAGATTTCGCGCCAATCATTTCCACTCCAAGGCGATCGAGGGTGCCATCGCGGTGGAGGGACATGGCAGTGTTCAGGGCCGTTTGCCCGCCTAGGGTAGGCAATAGAGCCAATTTCCCGGTGGCGCCCCGTTCCTTCTGGGCGGCGAGTTCCTTAATAAGGATCTTCTCGACGCATTCCGGCGTGATGGGTTCGATGTAGGTTCGGTCGGCAAACTCAGGATCCGTCATGATCGTGGCGGGATTGGAGTTCACAAGAATGACGTAAAATCCGTCCTCTCGCAGCGATTTGCATGCTTGAGTGCCGGAGTAATCGAATTCACAGGCTTGGCCGATAATAATCGGGCCAGCTCCAATAATGATGACGGATTCTATGTCGGACCGTTTTGGCATAAATAAAACATCCGGATTTGAGCGAATTCAGAGCCTTGTGTCAGCAATAAACCGAAATCTAGGCGAAAAAACCTGAGTTCTGTCTCAGTGAGGGAGCCTTGCGGTGTTTTGACTAGTTGTTTCCGCGGTGCGGATAGCCGAGTTTTTCGTAGCTGAGCTGGGTGACCGCGCGTCCCTGGGGCGTGCGCTTGAGGTAGCCTTCCATGATCAAGTAGGGCTCGTAGACTTCTTCCAGGGTGTCTGATTCTTCCCCGACCGCTACCGCGAGCGAGTTGATTCCGACAGGGCCACCGTCGAATCGAACGATGATCGCTTCCAAAATTCGTTTATCCATTTCGTCCAGTCCGTTTTCGTCGATCTCGAGCATCGAGAGACCCTGGTCCGCAATGGATTTGGTCACCTTACCATCATGGCGGACTTGAGCGAAATCTCGGACCCGACGCAGAAGGTTGTTGGCGATTCGCGGTGTCCCGCGGCTTCGGCGAGCGACTTCGAAGGCTCCATCGGGATCAATCTCCACCTTAAGCAGCCCGGCAGAGCGAGACACGATGTGCTGCAGTTGATCCGCCGTGTAGTAATCGAGACGTTCTTTGATGGGAAATCGGCTTAGGAGGGGGCTGGATAGGAGTCCACTCCGGGTCGTGGCGCCAATGAGTGTGAACTTGGGGAGGTTGATTCGGACGCTGCGAGCGTTGGGACCTTGATCGATGATGATATCGAGCATGAAATCCTCCATGGCCGGGTAAAGATATTCTTCGATATTCTTCTGCATCCGATGGATTTCATCGATGAACAAGACATCCCCTTCCTCGAGGTTCGTCAACAAGCCGGCTAGATCGCCGGCCTTTTCGATGGTCGGGCCACTCGTACAGCGGATACTGGCGCCGACGGCTTTGGCGATGATATTCGCGAGCGTGGTTTTTCCCAGTCCTGGAGGCCCATTGAGCAGGATGTGATCGAGAGTGTCGCCACGCTGCTTGCAGGCTTGGACCGCGATATCAAGACGTTCTTTTAGCTTCGCTTGACCAGTGAAGTCGGAGAGTTGGGACGGCCGCAGCGAGAGCTCGAGTTTGTCGTCGGGTTCGTTGAGGTTGTCTAGCGGCCTGTCTGCCATGTGGACGGGAGCATGAAAGATGGGGGAGGTGCCGACAAGATTAATTCAGATTCGAAGTGAGCTTCTATGGTTGCCTAGGTTTTCGCGCTTCTTTCTGGGGGCGGGTTAGTGCCTTGAATCGAAATGAAAGAGAACGGGCGACGGGGTCGCTGCTTTCTTGCCAGTCGATGTCAGGCGGCCGCTTTCCTGGTCGATGTGGAAGGAAAGGATGGAGTGCGAATCTTGGTTGCCAGCGACGAGTAGTTTGTCCCCGGGGACGATGGCGAAGTTTCGAGGCGTTTTGCCTTGGGTGCTAATGGTGTGAACAAAGGTGAGTTCCCCGGAATCGGCGTTGATGGTAAAGGCGGCAATGCTGTCGTGACCCCGATTGGATGCGTAGAGGAATCGACCATTGCTGGTGATTCTCAATTCGGCATTCGAGGAGGAACCGGAGAAGGTCGGGGGAAGTGTGCTGTAGAGGTCGACCAGCGTGAGTTGCCCTTGATTGTAGCGATAGGCGGCAACTTGACTACTCATCTCCAGGGTGAGGTAGACATAGTGGCCCGACGGGTGGAAGGCCAGATGCCGTGGCCCAGAGCCAGCCGGCACGCTGACATCTCTGTCGCTCTGGGGAGTGAGTTCGCCGGTTTCTTCGTCGAATCCGTAGACCTTGATCTTGTCGAGCCCGAGATCGGCGACCAGGACGAAATCGTTCTCTGGGCTGGTGATGATCGAATGGGGGTGAGGGCCCTCTTGTCGATCGGGATTAATGCTCGATCCGGAATGTTGGATATTGGCGCTTGGGGGCTGGAGGCGTCCCTTCTTGCCACGGGGGTAAACGACCACATTACCGGCAACATAGTTGGCCAGGAGGAGGAAGCGGCCGCTTTGGTCGAGAGCGACATAGGCGGGGCCAACGCCTTGAGAACTGATGCTGCCTAGGGACTCGAGGTGCCCGTTCTTGGGATCAACGCCGTAGCTGGTGAGATAGCCATCCTCCTTACCCTCATATTCCGAAGTCTCGCTGATCGCGTAGAGATTTCGTCCGTCGAGGCTGGTGCAAAGGTGGGAGGCGTTAACAATTGGCCAGGGGCCCGCCTCCTTGCTGAGCCCGCCGGACTCGAGATCAATGGACCAGTAGCTAATACCCTTGGCCTTGCCGTCCACATGCCCGAGTTGGGTTGAGTAAGTGCCCAGGTAAAAGTGACGGATGCCGGAAGCGGTTGACATAGGACTTGAGGTGCGACAGCCGAGCTGGCTCAGCAGGAGGGCTAGCGTCGCAGTGCGAAGAATCAGGTTCATGATGTTACGGGGGGGCTTGGGGGACTCCTACTCGAAGTCCGCCTTGAATTTCGGTTGCTGTCTCAGAATGGCTTGAACGTATTGTTTGGTGGAGGGAAAACCGATTTGTTGGATAAAGGTGGTGGCATTCGTCGTGCCGCTGCCGTCTCGCCAACGGAGGACTTGGCTTTTCCCTGCGTTATAGCTTGCCAGGGCGTAAGGGATTGGATTGTCGCACTGAGTGAATCCGCGGCGCATCTTTGCGAGGTAGTAGGCTCCTGCCAAGGTATTCGTGGTGGGATCGTAGAGATGAGCGGGTTCAAAGGTGGTGATTTTGGCGGCGTCGGCCCACTCGAATGCCGCGGCGTCGGTGAGTTGCATCAGACCAATTTCCCCCGCCTTGCCGGTAGCGAAAGTGTCAAACTGGCTTTCTTTCCAGATGACCGCTTTGATTAGGGAGGGATCGAGCGAGTAGGTTTCAGCTGCTTGAATGATAATGCGGTCGTAGCGGCTGTATTCCTTTTTTTGAAGCCACATACGGAGGAGCATCCACTCACCCGAAAGCGAGAGGGCGAGAAGAAGCCATGCCCACCAGTACTTCATTGTTCAGTGGTTTTAGAGGCAGTTTCGCTTTGACTCAACAATCAAAGATTCGAGAAGGACGATTTTCGTGCTTTTTACTGTCCCGCTTTTCCCGTTTGCTGAGGCCACGTGATAGTGCGAGTGACTCTCGAGATTGCTGTGGGCAAGGAGTTTGACTATCGAGTTCCCGATGCGATGCGGGATTCGGTGGAGGTGGGATCACGTGTCAAAGTCCCTTTTGGCCCACGTCAGATGATGGGGGTAGTGACCGATGTTGTGGAATCCTCCTCCTTCAAGAAACTGAAGGAGATTCTCAGTGTTGTGGGACAGAAGAGTCTGGTGACCCCGAATGTGTTGTCCCTAGCCCGCTGGATGGCGGGTTACTACTGTTGTCCGGTGGAGACGGCCTTGAAGAGTGTCTTGCCGGACTCGGTTCGGAAAGAGAAGGAAGGGTGGAAGGAACGCTTGTTTGTGCGGGCTTTGGCGCAGACGGGAGAAGCTCCCGAGCTCTCGAAACGTCAGAGCGAACTGTGGCGGGTGATTGAGGAATGGCGAGAGATCCCCTTGCAAGAATTACTCCGAGAGATGAATACCACCGCCGACACCATTCGGCGTTTGGAAGATAAAGGCTTGGTGACGATCACCTCAGAGGTGATGGAGCGGGATCCGTTTGCGAATGAGACCATTCTCCCGACCAAGAAAATTGTTCTTAACGAAGGGCAACAGGTCGCCCTTGATCGGATTACGTCTGCCTGTGATGACCCGGAGGAAAGCAAGCGGGTCTTTCTGCTTCATGGCGTCACGGGAAGCGGTAAGACAGAAGTCTACCTGCAGGCCATTGAACACACCCTGAAACAGGGAAAGGGGGCGATTGTTTTGGTCCCAGAGATTTCATTGACGCCGCAAACGGTGGAGCGCTTTAAGGCGCGCTTTAGTGATGGTCCCTTGCGAACTCTCGTGGCGGTGCTTCACAGTCATCTTTCGGCAGGCGAGAAGCATGACGAGTGGCACAAGATTCGACAAGGGCGTGCACGCATCGTGATCGGAGCGCGGTCCGCGGTGTTTGCTCCGGTGGACCCTTTGGGCCTCGTCATCGTCGATGAAGAACACGAATACTCCTACAAACAAGAAGAATCCCCTCGCTACCACGCCCGCGACGTGGGCATCGTTCGCGCGCAACGAGAAGGGGCGGTAGTTGTTTTAGGGACGGCGACCCCAGCGATGGAAACCTACTACAATGCGCTTCGTGGGAAGTATGAGCTGCTGGACATGCCGACACGGGTCGATACCAAGACACTGCCGCTTGTGCGCGTGGTGGATATGCGAATGGAAGCGCGCAAAGAAAAAGGGGTGCCAATATTCTCGCTCAAACTGAAAGAAGGGATTCTCGCTCGTTTGGAAAAGGGCGAGCAGGTGATGTTGTTCCTGAATCGGCGGGGTTATTCCGCCTCCTTACAATGCCCGCTTTGTGGCTTTGTTGCCGGCTGCCCCAATTGTAGTGTCAGTTTGACCTATCACCGGAAGGTGAAGCAGCTACGCTGTCATATTTGTGGGCATTCAGAAGGGGTGCCAAATGCGTGTCCCGAGGAAAGCTGTCGTAGTCCGCAGATCCGTTATGCCGGGATAGGGACGGAGCGGGTGGAAGAGACTTTAGGAAAGCTTTTCCCGAAGGCCCGCGTGACGCGAATGGATTCGGACACCTTGAAGAAGAAAGAGGATTTTCGTCGGATCCTGAGTGAGTTTCGATTGGGGAAAATTGACATTCTCCTGGGGACGCAAATGATTGCGAAGGGCCTGCATTTTCCGAATGTTACCTTGGTTGGGATTATCTATGCCGACCTGAGTTTGCACATTCCCGATTTTCGGGCAGGAGAGCGGACCTTTCAATTACTCACGCAGGTCGCGGGCCGAGCCGGACGCGGGGATGTGGAAGGGGAAGTGTTTGTGCAATCTTTTACTCCCTTTCATCCGGCCATTCAATATGCTCGTCGACACGACTACGTTGGCTTCTACGAGCAGGAGGTGGAGTTTCGGCAGGAGCTAGGCTATCCCCCGATCATGAGAATGTGCGGCCTGACCCTGCGTGGTCGAAACGAGGATCGGACTCGGATGGCGGCTGAGTACGTCATGAAAGAGATCGAAACCAAAATCACCGACCTCAAAGGCCTGAGCATCTCCGGGCCAGCCGAGGCGACCCTATTGCGAGCGGAGAATTTCTTTCGCTATCAAGTGGTGCTCCGCTCGAATCAAATGGCGGCCTTGGGGCAACGCTTGACCCGGCTCTTTGCTAGCATTGAGCTGCCCGATGAAGTGCAGCTCATCATCGACATTGATCCCGCCAATCTCTAGGTGGATTAGTTCGTTCTCGGATTTTGCCAGGGAACTTGACCGGCGGATTGGATGTGGCGCATCAGTTTCTGTGTGAGCGCGCGATATTGGCCTTCTTCCGAGGTGGCAAGATCCGTTGATTCCAAGGGGTCCTTCTCGAGATTGTAGAGTTGATAGGGCTCAAAGGGAGAATTCTGCACGAGTTTCCATGGCCCGTCCCGCAAGGCAAAGTACTCGCGACCTTGGTAACGCATATTGCCTTCGCGACGAACCCAGACCAGGGGGCGATCAAGATTCTTCTGCGAGTTTCCAAGCAGGGTGGGAAGGAGCGAGACGCCGTTGAGATCCTTAGCGTATGGAGTTCCGGCGATTTCGCAGACCGTAGGATAAATATCCATCGTCATCCCAATTGCATCAGATCGGGATCCGGGAGGGATCACACCGGGCCAAACAATCCCAGCCGGGACACGGATACCTCCTTCATACATGTCTTGTTTGCCACCGCGATTATTGCCGCATTGTCCTCCGACGTTGAGTTGTCCGCCATTGTCGCTGGTGAAAATGACCAGCGTGTTTTCCGCTTGGCCGTTTTCTTGGAGGGTGGTCATGACATTGCCAATGCCGTGATCCATGTGCTCGATCAGGGCGACCAGTTTTGCTCGCTTCTCTGAGAGAGCCGGTTCACGGCGCTTGACCTTGGCCAGCCAGTGAGCTGGGGGTTGGATTGGGGTGTGAGGCGCATTGTAAGCGAGGTAGAGGAAGAATCGCCGCTTATCGGCTTTCCGTTCATTGAGGTAGTCAATGGCCCAATTGCTAAACAGATCGGTGGCGTGTCCGGGCGGATCGATTTCAACATCATTGCGAAACATGTAGTTGTTCCCTCGTCGCCGGTGATTGTAGTAGTCATCCATCATGTCTCCTAAGAAGCCGTGAAAATGATCAAAGCCCATCTCGTTGGGAGTGCTGGGAGATTGAAGGCCCAAATGCCATTTGCCGACGATTGCGGTATGATAGGAGGCGGGCCAGAGCGCTTTGGGGAGAAGCACAGCAGTAGGGTCAAGAAAGCCCCAGCTGTCCTGGGCTCGGGTTCGAATCACACCGGGGACCCCGACGCGATCAGGGTATTTTCCGGAGAGAAGCGCGGCGCGGGTTGGCGAGCAAACGGGACAGTTGGCGTAGAAATTATCGAAGCGCATCCCAGAGTGAATCAATTGATCGATGTGAGGGGTTTTTAGGTCAGTAGCGCCGTAAGACGAAAGGTCGCCGTAGCCAAGATCATCCACAAGGATCACGAGAACGTTTGGTGGGTTCGCTGGAAGCGTTGCTGCTTGCGTCGTGACGAAACAACTCAGGAGAACGAGTAGCTGAATTGCCACGCTATTACAGCGCGTTCTGGTTCGTGGATTCATTAACTTAGCGGGTTGGGTTTTCATACCAAATGATGCCTAGATTGTCGCGTTCTTCACAGGTCATCAAGTCGAGATCGCCATCTCCATCGAGATCGATGGTTTCAATTCGGTCGAACTTGATTCCCTGAGGTCCGGAGATGTCGTGAATGTCTGTGACGGAATGATCTTCTGTGTTCGCGGACGAAAACCAATACACGCCGATGCGTGATTCGATGGCGTGTTCACAACTTGCGACCAGATCGATCTGTCCATCGAGATTGATGTCTGCGTAGGTCACTGCCTTGGCAGTTCCGATCGGGGCATTAATCTTGATTCGAGAAGACTGCCATCGAAGGGGCGTGCTCTGAGTGGCCGTGAACTGGAGGACTTGGTTGGGTTTCACTGCGGCGGCGATTGAGATCTGTTGGCGTGCCGGATCCTGGTGAATGTCGAGAAACATGACTTCCTCACCGTTGGCGCCAATCCGGTGTTCCGGCCAGGCTTGCTTGTTCTCAATCGCTCTCGGACCGGGATTTTCGAGCCAAAGAACACCGGAGCTCTCTCCCTTCCGGTCCGAAACCAAGACGTCGAGATCCCCGTCAGCATCGAAATCAAACGGGCGGAGGGACATGATCCATCCCGCTTGGTAGAGTGGGGCTATCGTCCATTCAGACAGGTTTCTGGGCTGCCTAGGCAGTTGAAGCAGGCTGACGCTGGCACGACTTCCTTTCGATCGGACCAGGATGGATTGGACGGAGCCTGCGATGTTCATGAGAGGAAGGGCAAACATCCAAGCCTCCTTTTTCTGAGCAGCCGGGACGGCTTCGGTAGTCCAAGCGGCCTCATCGAGATACCGAATCCTTTCGTTCGGGGCCCAGTGAACGAATAGAGACTGGGCTTTCCCTTCGCAGCTGCTTAAGACATCCCAGCGCCCGTCATGATCGAGGTCCAGCAGCACGGCATCTTCGGGGGATGGCACCTTTCCCACGGTCACCTTCGGCCACGGAGCTTTGACGGCGTTTTCCCCGGGGTTGAGATAGACACGGATGAGTCCTCCTTCTTCCCAGCCGGTAACAAGATCGGGACGACCATCATGATTGATGTCCCGTAGTCGAACGCCATCGGCTCCAATGGATGTTGCATCAATGGTATGACGGGGCCACTCGGCGACGAGGGGAAAGGAATTCGCGCTCACGAGCCAAAGCAACAGACTCCATGGCTTCAGGACATTCATGGGAGAAAACTGGGTTTTAGCATTGCCTCGAGTGATTGGCCAGTCGGATTATCTTGGCTATGGAACTTAGCGGAAGAGTAGCGATCGTTACCGGCTCGAGTCGGGGTGTTGGGAAGGAAACCGCATTGGCAATCTCGCGGGCGGGTGGGGCAGTGGTGATTAA
>CAJXVR010000179.1 GCA_913061285.1 uncultured Verrucomicrobiota bacterium
CGAGATGTAGAGAGGTCTCGTGGGCTCGGAGATGTGTATAAGAGACAGCCCCGAATGACTCTTGCTCAAAGGCTTCCGTTGCTCTGCGGATGTAGGATTGTAGAAGGTTTTCTTGGTTCTCCACCTTCACCTCCGAGTCTTTACTGTGAGAAGCAAACTCAAGATGGTCGAAACGAGAACTCATAGATCGATGCAGCTGCTAGTGGGAGATCATTGGGCGATAGGAGATTTTTGGGGACAATTGCCTGCTTGTCGATAATCAATCGAGGGTTGGCAATCGTTCGAAACATCCTAGGTGTTTATCCTCTTCGCTGCCATTCGAGCCCTACCATGGGCCCATGAACGCAGTTGTTTTATCTGGTCATCCATGGTCTGCGCCAGGGGGACAGTTTGAGCAATGGCATTCTCAATGTGTTTCGTCTCTAGGGCTGATTGAGTATGAAATGCTTCGTAGAGGGCGCTATTGATCGCCTCTTCAATCTCCGCGCCGCTGAAATCCTTAGCCAGTCTGGAAAGCTGTTCGATTTGAAATTCCTTGGGATCGCGTCCTCGTTTTCTCAGGTGGATCTTAATAATCTCGCTAAGATCTGTTTCGCTTGGGAGATCCACGAAGAAGATTTCGTCCAGTCGGCCCTTTCGAAGCAATTCAGGCGGTAGCTTTGAGATGCTATTCGCTGTAGCGACGACGAACACTGGGGAGTTTTTCTCTGAGAGCCAGGTCAAGAACGTTGCTAGAACTCGAGCCGTTGTCCCCGAGTCGGATCCTCCAGAGTCCGATAGGCCGGAGAAGGCTTTTTCGATTTCATCAATCCAAAGAATAACGGGGGCGATCGATTCAGCGAGTTCGATCGCTTTTCTGATATTTGCCTCCGAGGCCCCGATGTAGCTGCCAAACATGCGCCCTACATCGAAGCGGAGTAGGGGCAATTTCCATTCATGAGCGACGGCTTTTGCGCAGAGACTCTTGCCGCATCCTTGAACTCCAAGAAGAAGAACCCCTTTTGGGGGGCGCAGGCCGAAGGTTTTGGCTTTTTGACTCAGTGCCAGGCTTCGTTGCTCTAACCATTCCTTGAGCGAGCCGAGCCCTCCAATGGTGTCGATGCTCTCTGTTGCCGGGTAGAATTCGAGGAGTCCACTTTTCCGAACCAATTGTTGCTTTTCAGCGATGATTGATTCGACGTCGTTGGCAACGAGCTGTCGATTCTTAACGATAATCTTCGCGAAGACGTTTTCCGCCTCTTGAAGAGTCAATCCGAGCGCTGCTTCTACTAGGAATTCCCTAGAATCGGAATCAAGTTGAAGGCTGATGCCTTCGTTGTTTTCTAGTTTTTTTGCGATCTCTATTAGGAGTTGATTGATCTCTTCCCGACCCGGTAAAGGAAACTCGATCACTGTTACGTCCTTCTCCAGTTCAGTAGGTAATTCGACGATGGGGGAAACGATTATTACGGTCCGGTAGCTGTTCTTGAGAAATCTGGCGATTTCTTTGAGTTTCCGGATAATTGAATGCTGGTCTGAAGAAAGAAACGGGTGAAAGTCTTGTAGGACGAAAATCGCCGGTTCGATTTGATCGGATACTTGGTTTAGGGCATCGAGCGGATCTCTTGATCGTGGGGGCTTAGAGTGATCTCGAGATCGGGGAGGATAGGTTTGGGTGAAACCCTGCGTCACGCTCCACTCAAAGACCTTCTTTTCAAGCTTCTTGGCGATCCCATGGAGTGTGTTGTTCAACCGGCCTTCTTCGTGGGTTTGGATGTACAAGATCGGATACCGTGCTCGAATGAGCACGTCAAGATTGCTGGTGAACTGAGACATTTTGGAGGCGGATTCGAGGGAGCGTTAGGTCGTCTTGTCAGAGTGCGGATAGAGGAACCGCCTTGTGGTCAGCGAGTGTACTGGAATTGATGCTTCGTTAGTTCTCCGTCTTCGATTCGGGACGAAACCAACGCTGCCACCAAGGTTTTTGTTCAACGTTGTGTTTGGGGACTGAGTCAACGAGCCGCTCTTTGATCCTTTCTGGCAACTCCGTTTGATCTTGATCGAATCGAAGGAGGTCCTCCACGGTTTCAATCTCTACCCGAATCTCATCGTTCGTTCTCGCGTGACTGTGATCCCGTTCTCGAGCTTGGTGCTCTGGGTTTGAATGGCGGTGGTCCATGGCAGGTTAAGATGCTATTTGGAGCGCCGAAACGCAACTGAGAAGGCTTTTCGGGCACGGTAAAGTTTTCCTCTGACAGCATCGGGAGATTGCTCGGTGAGATCGGCAATTTTCTCGTAGCTCATTTTTTGATCCGCGACCATCAGCAGCAGAAGGGCATATTCAGTAGGCAGTCCATCGAGGGTGTCTTGAATTTGTTGTCCCAGTTCTGCGGTCTCAAGGACGCGAAAGGGGGTATCCGGAGTGTCGTTAAAAAGGTGATCTTCGAGATCTGACTCATACTGTATTTTTCGAGCATGCCAGGATTGCCTAACGTTTTTGCAGTGGTTAACGGCAATGCGGTAAAGCCAGGTGCGAATGCTCGAGTCGCCGCGGAATCGTTCAAGGTTCTTATATGCCTTGATAAAGACATCATGGGTTGCATCTTCTGCCTGCGAGGGATCGCCTAGATATCGCAAGATGAAGTAGTAAATCGGTCGGGAGTGCTCTTCGTAGATGGCTGAAAAATCGCTCGGCAAGGGCTTCTCCTTGTTCCGTTTTGATTCATTCGCCATGGCCAAGCTCAGGTACATCGATAACTTTGACAGGGAGGAAGCCAATCCATCACAAAAAAATGTCTTCGAGTGATGCTTTTCTTAGGCGGTGATGTTGTTGCGTAAGAATCGAGATTTTCCGCCCTCCGATTCCGCCGTATTGCTCGACCGTTTATTCGTTACCCTTGTCGGGGGTAAAAGGGGCGTTCGAACCAACAGCGTCGTTGAGGGATTTAAAATGGTTGTGTTCAAGTTGATTCGCGAGCCCCTGGATGATTGAACTGATAATTTCGGGGCCTTTGAACACGAGCCCAGAATAAAGTTGGAGCAGTGTGGCTCCTGCCGTGATTTTTTCCCATGCGCTCCTTGGATCGTCAATGCCACCTACGCCGATAATTGTGAGTTTTCCATCAGTTTGATTTGCGATGTGGCGGATGATTTCGGTGCTCTTTGCCTGCAGCGGCTTGCCGCTTAGGCCGCCTGTTTCTAAATACGCTGCCGGTGCTTTGGAGCTGTTCAATTTTGGGCGCGAAATGGTTGTGTTGGTGGCGACCATGCCGCTGAGCTGAGAGTCTATGGCTAGCTCAATGACGTCGTCGACGGCGCTAAGTGTCAAATCTGGTGCGATTTTTACGAAGAGTGGCTTCGGCGTTGCCTTGCAGTTGATCTCTTGAGCGCAGGCTTGATTGGCTTCGTTAAGGGATTGGAGAATCGTTTGAAGCGATGCTTTGTCTTGAAGGGCTCTAAGCCCTGGGGTGTTCGGTGAGCTGACGTTGATGACAAAGAAATCTCCGTAAGCCCATAGCTTCTTGAATGAATAGGTGAAATCCAAGTGGGCGTCTGCGAGATCCGTTCGCTTTGACTTGCCAAGGTTAACTCCAACCGGTGCCCGCTTTTTGGCACGGGACTGCTTGAGTCGTTGAAGAATGGCGTCGGCTCCGAGATTGTTGAAGCCCATTCGATTGATTATGGCTTCCTCCTCAGGTGCCCTGAATAAACGGGGCTGCGGGTTGCCTGGTTGGGGGTGCTGGGTCACGCCGCCGATTTCGCAAAAACCGAAACCAAGGGCTTCCCATGCCGGAATCGCAATTCCGTTCTTGTCCATGCCTGCCGCGAGTCCGACGGGGTTGTTGAATTCTATTCCGAAGGCTGTGACTGGGAGTGCGGGGGCTTTGAGAATTTCCCTCGTGAGATCGCAGAGAGCAGGGGATTGGGCCAGCCAGGAAAGCGCGGACAGTGTCTTGTGATGAATTGCTTCTGGTTCGTGTTTGAAGAGAAAAGGTTTGAGACAGGATTGGTAGAGCTTTGTCATCGATTCCGCGTTAGGTCCCAAGTCTCTGATCGTCCGAGGGTTACTAGAGGTTTCGACCTGGTTTCAAAAAAGCCAGGCGGTTTTTCCAGATATGAAACAGTTCGGTCGTGGCGACGACATCGCGCAGGCAGTACTCAGCAACCTCTCGATAGCGTCCTTCAGCAATGAATTGGCTCACATCGAAGCCGGTAATTCCATGTCCTTTTGGTGATTCGATTCCGAACGCTTTACAGTAGAAATCGAGGTTGAACTTCCGCGCGGCTCCATCCCGTCCGCTAACGTTGTAAAAAGTGAGTTGATCGGCTAGGTCGCAGTGGGGCTGGGTCTGAAAGCGGTATCCGAGCCAGTCCTTCCTAGAGATCGGTATATTGAGCTGAGCGCTTCGGAGGTAGAGAAAAGGGACATCGAAAGCTCTACCGTTGAACGTGATAATGGAATCGTAGTGTTTGACGGTTTCCCAGAATCCGATGAGGAGATCATGCTCATCGGGAAAGGGTACGAAGGAAACATCGGGTGTTCCTGCCCTGTCGTCTTCGAAATCTTCGGCAACGAACAATACTTGGCCTTTTTCAGTGGTTGCGTTCAGCATTGCAATACAGACGATTTCCGCGGTGAAAGGCCAGAGAGCGAACTGACGTTCGATTTCTTCGCGTTTCGCTTGGACGAGTTCTGGCTCAGTCTCGCGACTTGCCGGGCGAAACAAGTACTCGAGCGTAGTTTCGTCGAATGAATCAGCAGGAAGCGCGGAAGTCTCGATATCAAAAACGAGGGAAGCCATGAATATGAGGGGCTTAAAAAAGCTCAGGATGGCGCTCTCAATAATCCGTGAGAGAACGCCATCCAGGCTTGCAAGACCAAGAGGTGATTACCGTTTCTTCTTAGCAGTCTTTCTTGCTGCTGGTTTTTTAGCAGCCTTCTTTGCTACTGGTTTTTTAGCAGCCTTCTTTGCTGCTGGTTTTTTAGCAGCCTTCTTTGCTGCTGGTTTTTTAGCAGCCTTCTTTGCTACTGGTTTCTTAGCAGCCTTCTTTGCTGCTGGTTTCTTAGCAGCCTTCTTTGCTGCTGGTTTCTTAGCAGCCTTCTTTGCTACTGGTTTCTTAGCAGCCTTCTTTGCTACTGGTTTTTTAGCAGCTGGTTTTTTTGCTTTTTTCTTTGTTGCCACAGGGTCTCACCTCCGTTCCGTTTAAATTGGGTACTTCTATGGCTTTAAGTCGGTGCGTTTCTATTATAAATGGAATCTGCTGGCTAGTTTTTTCTGCATTAGGACTTGCATTTTCATTCGTTTTTTTCTCGGCGATTGTCACTTCATCGATATCGTTTTCGCCATGTCGAAAGCAAAACCACTGACTCCGATGATGGCGCAATACCGTCGCATTCGGTCTGAGCTCCCGCGCGATTCCTTGCTGCTTTTTCGATTGGGAGACTTTTACGAATTATTCTTCGAAGATGCACAGACAGGGGCAGAAATACTTGAAGTCGCTCTGACGAAACGAGGCGTCGTTCCGATGTGTGGAATCCCGTTTCACGCGGCGAGCGCCTATCTCGGCAAGATCCTTCGAGCCGGAAAAAAAGTCGCGATCTGTGATCAAGTGGAGGAGGCAAGGCCTGGGAAGCTCGTGAAGCGGGCCGTCACCCAAGTCCTTAGTCCTGGGACGCATTTTGATGATTCAATCTTGCAAGCTGCTCAAAACAATTATTTGGTTTCGTTGGTTCGCTTAGGTGAAATTGTTGGATTGAGTAGTATTGATCTAACGACGGGTGAATTCTGTGCCACGGAGCTTCCCTTTTCCCAACTGCAGGCTGAATTAGAACGATTGAAGCCGGCTGAGGTTGTTTGTCCTGAAGGGGACTCGAAGTTGTTAGCCCGGCTCTCTCGCGAGAGTTGGAGTTTGAGTCCTTATGAAGATTGGGTGTTTGCTTTGGATTCAGCCGAGTTTTCGCTGAAGGAACAAACTGGCGTTGCGTCTTTGGATGGATTCGGATTACGAGGGAAAGAGGCTGCCATTGGAGCCTCAGGAGCCATTCTTCACTACCTCGCCCAACATCTTCGGCGTGATTTGAAGCATTTGCGATCCTTAGAGTACTACGAACGCAGTGAGTTTCTGGTGCTTGATATGATAACTTTGAAGAATCTCGAAGTGCTCGAACCACTTCATCGTGATGCGCCAAAGTCGGCGTCCCTCTTTGGTGCTTTAAACCTTACCGTTACGCCGATGGGCGCTCGCTGCCTCCGTCAGTGGATCTCTCAACCGCTCGCGCAACGGGGGCCTATTCTTGAGCGACAATCCGTCGTTGCGGCTTGGCTAGAGCGACCAGACTATTTGGAAGAATTTAGGGGGCTATTGAAGAACGTTCGAGATCTCGAACGGACCATGAGTCGATTAAGCATTGGAAGTGGAAATGGACGTGATTTAGTCACGATTCGCCTAGGTCTCGAAGAGATTCCGCGCCTCCGGGGGATCATCGGTCAGCTCGCTAGGGATTTTTCTGCGCGAGACGGGAGCTTGTTGCCCGAGCCTTCTACAATGTCAGATGAGGCGGAGAAATGTCGATTACTTCAAGGACTTATGGATGCTCTTAATCCCCTTCCTGATCTCGTAGACCTCATCGGACGGGCGATCGTGGAGGAGCCGCCGGCAACTCTAAAGGATGGCGGGCTCATTCGGGACGGCTTCGATAGTCGATTGGACGAATTGCGGAACGCCGGACGGGAAGGAAAGAATTGGATTGCCGGGTTGCAACGAGACGAAGCGGAGCGGTCTGGCATCAGTTCATTAAAGATCCGGTTCAATTCTGTATTCGGGTACTTCATTGAGGTGACCAAGAGCAATTTAGATAAGGTTCCTGAGCACTATATTCGAAAACAGACAATTGCGAATGGGGAGCGGTATATCACGCCAGAGCTGAAGGAAGTGGAAGGCAAGATCCTTGGGGCTGAGGAAAGGGCTCAGAAACTTGAGTATGAGCTGTTTCAACAGATTCGAGATGCCGTTGTTGAGCGATTGACTGAAATTCAAGCCAGTGCAGCTGCAGTTGCGCAGCTCGATGTCCTTGCCAGCTTTGCCGAAAGCGCTCGGCTTCATGATTATTGTCGTCCCGTCATCGGCGAGGAAGGTCAGTTATCGATTGTTGCTGGACGTCACCCAGTCCTAGATCTTGCAGTGTCTGGGGAACCGTTCGTGCCCAATGATACCTCCCTTGCTGGTGAAGACGCTCATGTGGCCATTATCACCGGGCCTAATATGGCGGGGAAGAGTACTTTTATCCGACAGGTAGCCCTTCTAGGGCTCCTTGCACATACGGGAGCCTATATTCCCGCTCAGTCGGCGCGGATTGATCTACTGGATCGAATATTCACGCGAATTGGGGCTTCTGACGACCTTGCTCGAGGGCAATCAACATTCATGGTTGAGATGAGTGAGACGGCCAATATTCTCAATAATGCGACGTCCAACAGCTTAGTAATATTGGATGAGGTGGGGCGTGGAACAAGTACGTTCGATGGCCTGAGTCTAGCCTGGTCGATCGTCGAGCATCTCCATAATCAAACCGGAGCAAAGACGCTGTTTGCTACCCACTATCATGAATTGACCGAACTCGCTTCTCGGCTCACACGAGTGGCGAACTATAGAGTCGCCGTGAAGGAGTGGGATGATCGGATAATCTTTGTTCGCAAGATCATTCCTGGAGGTGCGGATAAGAGTTATGGGATACAAGTGGCAAGACTGGCAGGAGTTCCCAAATCGGTGCTTGAGAGAGCCAAGGGAATCCTAGAACGATTGGAGAATTCAGATCTAAATCCAAGCGGCGCTCGGAAAGGGGGGCAGAAAGCGCGACCAGAACGTGAAAAACTGAGAGATCTTGAACCGCCGCCTCAACTCGACCTATTTTCATAGGTGACCCAGCGACATTCGGTTAGGTCCATGAGCACAATGAATCGACGTAGGCAGCAGTCCCATCACGGAGCCACCCGTCGAGCTGAGCTGGGTCTTTAAGCTGTTGCCCTCGTTGGCGAGATACGACGGCATACCGGCAGTCGAGCTCATACAACGAGGTCATATCGCCCCAAATTTTTTCGAACTGAGTGACTGGGTAAATATCTTCTTGGCCGTTACCCCAGCGCTTTTTGACTTCTTTCAAGGTGACGTAGGTTGGGAGTCGGTTGGCGATTTCTCGTACGGCTTCTGTGACTCTTTTCTCGTTCTCCAAATCGCTGCGGGTCAGATCAAAGAGGGCTAGAAGTTGATCGAGATGAATCCAATTGGAATTTGTGTTGTAGTAGCTGAGTTTGAACTCATCAGCCTCGTTTGGAATGGCAAGCCCCTCGAGCAATCGGACCCGTCCGTTCACTTTGGCCAAACCTCCGCCCTGATCATCGAACCAACGAGGAATCACTTCAAAAGTAAGTGCTGCGTTTTGCTCAATGTGGAAACCGAGGAGTGACGGATCGAGATTTGCTCCCATTGTGTCTACATTGTGCATGTAAAGGTAGTTGAGGTTGGGATTCGATTTGATCAGGCGATTCAGCGTGCCATTCCTTAGCAGGTTGGCGAATTCATACCAGTGGCCGATTGGGTGCATGCACTGACTTGCGAGGTTGTCGGTATAGTCCCTTCCTTCCCCTTGATCTTGAGCCCACTGAAGAAGGGCGGCGCGAGTGCTATCCCTGACTTTCTCCTTTTGTTCATCGAGTCGTTGTTGTGACATTTCCTCCCAGACATAGCGGAGATCTCTTGCCATCGGAATCATTCTTAGTCCGATTGATCTCCCTTCTGAGAGGAATATTGGCCCCTTGTATTTGAAATTATTGTTCAGGCTAAGGGTGGACTTGATGGCTTCATGGGTGAGGTAGCTGGTAGTAAAGATATGGGCAATGTCAGCGCCCAGTTGGTTACTCGTGTGGCGGCTCTTTGCCAGGTGTGTCTCAATGAATGTCCGATGAACATCTTGAAATTTGGAGAAGGGATTTACTGCCTTTACCGTGCCTGCTCCGGCCGTCCACCGGCTGCCAACTCCCGCTGCAAGGGTCACGACCGCAATCTCCCCATTTCGGATGGCTTCGATCCCTCTTTGAGTGGTTTGAGTGTCGGCTTTCTTAGAATCCCAATCGGCAAGATCTGTTGGGATGACGTTCTCAATACTTGTACTGGAGGGAAGTCGGTTTTGCGCGAGGCCGATGCGGCCGATCTTTAACTCGGATCGAATACGTTCGTGTTGAATGGGGTCGAAACCGTTGGATTCGAGACGGTGAGCAAGGCCACTTCCGCTATTTGGTTGTAAGTGTTCGTCTGGCAACAGGCGGTCAAAGAGGGAATTGAGAGCTCCTTCGAATACTGGAGTGACTCGGCAGGCCCGAGCAAACGCCTGTAATTCGGCGCGATTGTGAGGAGACAAACTCCGATTCTCGTGGCGCAGTAGATTGGGAATGACGAGGTTGTAGTACTTATTCGGCATTAATGAGGAGCGTCCGGAAAGAAGCGTTGCTGTTGAACCTCGGTCATTGATCTTAAACTGGTAGACCACGGGGTCCATGGCGAATGGAAGTCCCTTCTCAAGATCGTTCTTGAGGTTTTGCATCGTTTTTTTCAGGAATCGCTGCCCTTGTGCTTGAACTTCGGGATCGAAGAAAAAGGCCATGCCTCCTCCTGCCATTCCCCCCAACATACAAAACCCCAAAAACTTCGAGCCAAACTTGGTTCTCGTTTGCTCAACGAGCAATTCCGTATAGCGATTGGTAGCCCAAGGGATGATTGACTGAATGGGGCCGAAGAAGTTTTTTGTTGTTGTCTCAGCCAGTGCTGGAATATCTGACTCTGCCAACGCAGTAAGGACTTTATCCAGGATCTGGTTGGCTTCCTTTCTTGCCAGCCACTCGTTTGTTGACCGCAGAAGATACTTCTCTGTGACCATCTCAAGGATCGGGCCCACGTTTTGAGCCATTCCTCCGTGGACAAGAACCATGGACGTTTGAAGCTGATTTCGAGCCATCTTGGGGATGACTGATTCGCCCAAGACTTCGTGTTTTGGCAGAAGGCATCCCCGACTGATTCCAAACTCTGGATCCGATGCTTCGGCTTTGACTCCATGGATGAGTTTGATGCCAGGCCAGACACCGCCAGAATCTTGCCATCCGCCTCCAGAACCTCCTAGCCACTCACCCAAGATTGCGCGAGCAGCAACGGTTCGTCGCTCCGTTTCGGAGAGGGAACCGGTAAGCTTTTGAACCTGTCCGGTGGCTCTCATGCAGACAGCTATCAACGCCCCGAGTAGATTTGTGGATACGGCGAGTCGTGAGCCTTTCGGAATGTCGTTAACGTTACTGACAAGCTCGATTCCGTTGCCTTTGCCGGCGACTCGTTCAAGCGTGGCCTTTAACGTTTGTCCTGCCCCTTCGATTCCCGGGGGGATGATACCCGCAGCAATGATAGCCGCCTTTAGGAGGCCGAGGTAGTCTTTGGCGAAGTCGAAAACATCGCGGAGATCATTGATGGTGATCGTTGTGTTAAGATCGACACTCGTAAGACGGAGAACGGGCTGGTCGATGACTCGGAAATAGGCTTCGACAGGCGGAATGGTGGTATCGTCACGGCCAAGAACACCCAGGTCGATGGATGCATTGATAACGCGTGCGCCATCAGGAAAGTCCATTCCGAGAAAAAAGATGTCGCTCCAAGCGCTGTGAGAGAGATCCATGCGCACGGCCGTCTGCTCGCGAAGGATGGGGAGAGTGCCCGATTCTGGATCAATGGATTGTAGTTGAGGGACGATCCGTAGCGGATGGTCAAACGGATGTCCGACGCGAAACATCCATTGATTTCCCTTGGCGGCCTTGACGCTTTGCCGTACTTGGTCGGAGAGTTTCTGGAATGCTAACCCATGGTAGCAGGCTGCGAGTCCACTGGCAATTGGGGCGCTCGTGTCCTTGCTTGATTGGTGGCTGACTAGACACTGGATTGCCTCTTCAAAGCGTCTTTCCCTCAGGTGTGTGATTGCTGCATACGGGATCTGCTCTACGGCAGCGCATCCCTTCGCCTTCGGGATGTAGAAGCGATAAATGGCATAGAGGAAGAAGAGGGCTCTCACTGTATGGTAGAGATTCTTCGTCGTGAGTCGAAACGCTTCGAGCTCACCAGCGGCTTCTCGGAGCCCCTCGAGATCCAGGCCTCGGGTGAGATCCTCGATGGATCGGTCTCTTAGCGCCGAATCCTCACTGACGATCGTTTCAATGAAAGGATGATGCGACATTATTTGCCGTTTTGGAGCGTTCGGGTTGCGAGATAGTCGAGAATGTTTGTCAGAATCTCGTCCCTATCACTTCCTTCCATGGCGAGGGCCAACTGAGCTTCAAACAGTCCGTATTTTGCCGCGATTTCATATCGATTCCCTGCGAGTTCAACGGCGAGGTATCTTTCTCTTTTCGCTAATTCAGCGAGCGCTTCAGAAAGATGCTTTGGCGGTTCTTGATCTGAAGCCTCGAAACGATGCTTGAGCAGATCAATCATGAGCGGAGAGAATACGTGCATCCCGAAAAAACAGAGATACGATCCGGCTCTTAGTCCCGGAATCACGAGGCGCTGTTCTGCTACGGTCGGGGTCGGTTTCTCAATCACATCATGAATATGATAGAGCTTATCTTGTTCTGGGACTCGCTGTCCTCCTATGGTCCCAAAGTGGAGAAGGTTAAACTCTTTTGTGGCTTGAACCGCTGAGACGGAACACTTTTCCAAAGCTGCGATTTCGATCAATTGCTCGGCGCAGCCTCGACCATCTGCGCTGACGTATAAGTGGTCTCCGACGAGATGGAGGAAAGGACTGTCCTTGACGAAATCCTTGGACCGGTAAACCGCATGGGCATAACCTTGAGAGGTCTCTTGCTCGATGAAGATAAGTTGCTTGCCGGCTTCACCTGCTGCCGCACGGTAGGCGTCTTGGGTGTTTGGGCTGACGACGACCGCGATTTCGTCGATACCTGCTCGAATCACTTCGTCAACGATGATTCTTAGTACCGACTTGGACTCTCCATCGCGGTCAACGAGAGTTTGCAGCGGGAGTGCTTGCTGCTTATTTCCAGCTGCGGTGATCACCGCTTTCCGTATCTTTGCCATTTTCTGCTATTCTGTGGGGGGCTCGAATTGACACGAGTGGCTCCAGAGGCAGAAGATTCTTAGCGGTCCTATCGCTGAGGTGCAAGAGTTCTCTCTTTGCCAATGGCGGTTCAACGGACCGCCTCCGCTTAGTCCGAGTTGCGAAATGCTGCCAGACCGCCTAAGCTTGACGAATGCGTTTGTTGGATCGCTATTTCTTGAAAGAGCTGATCGTTCCTCTTTTCTATTGTTTGAGTGGGTTTTTGATTTTTTGGCTGACTTTTGACCTTTTTGGTGAGCTTGGAGATCTCCAGAAGGCCAATTTGAGTGCAGGAGAGATTGCTCGGTTATATTTGCAGAAGATGCCGGAGCTGCTTGTCGTGGTTATCCCCGTGGCCTTGCTCTTAGCGATGCTCTACACGCTCACGAATCATTCCCGCCATAACGAGCTTATCGCCGCTCGGGCGGCTGGCGTTGGAATGTGGCGTTTGGCGGTGGTCTATTTAGCTGTGGGGAGCGTATTTAGTATCCTGCTCTTGTTTGTCAATGAGGTTTGGGCCGCCCATCGCCCGCTGACGCTGGAACAGCTGGGACAGCGGAATTCTGCGGACTCTGGGCAGACTGACCATGAAAACTGGACGGGCCCGACTCATATTGAGGATCGAGGAGCCGACCAATCTTGGGATATTGAAGACTATAACCTGCGCACTACAGAGATGGTGAGGCCCCGGATTACCTGGACGATTAATGAGAGCGTGACCGTCAAGATGGTCGCTAAATCAGGTGTTCACACCAATGGCGTTTGGACGTTTACAGATCTAACCGCGTTTCGGTCTGATCCAACGAGAACAGATTCCGGAATGTTGCAGGTGACGAATTCTCCAATACTTGGGGTGAGGGAGTTGACGCTCACTCCACAGCAGATTCAAAGCGAACGAAGAATTGGGCCTCTATTGGATAGCGTGAAATTGGCCAAGGAAGCGCAGGTTTCCTTGCGTGAAATCTCCGATTACTTGCTATTACATCCTGATCTCTCTCCTGAAAAGCAAGCGAAGCTTGATACTCAATACCATGGGCGCTTGGCGTGGCCTCTGACCTGTCTGGTGGTGGTACTCATCGCAATTCCCTTCGGCGGCGGTAGCGGGCGCAGGAATGCGTATGTTGGCATCGCGAGCAGCATTGTCATCTGTTTTGCCTATTTTATCCTTATGCGAGTTGGTCTTGCTCTTGGCACAGGAGGGCGCCTCACGCCCTGGTTGGCTGCCTGGCTACCCAATTTGCTCTTTGGAGGTGGGGCCTCAGTCCTGATAGCTCGGATGCGATGATTCATTGGCCTTGGTGGAACCGTTGTCTCTGGTAGTTGTTGAATGAAGCCCCTAGATGGAATGCTTAGTGAAGAAAGGGAAGGCCCTTTCCTTGCCTTAGCTCCAATGCAGGATATTACGGATCTTCCCTTTATGACTCTAGTGAATGAGTACGGGGGACCAGACGTGTTTTATACGGAGTATTTTCGAGTCCATTCCACTTCGATTCTTGATCGCCCGATTCTTAAATCGATCGTTGAGAACCGTTCAGGAAAACCGATTGTCGCCCAGCTCATTGGCAATGACATTCCTGCCTTGATTCGAACCGCGAAGTTGCTGGAAGCCCATCCAATCGCTGCGGTTGACCTGAACCTGGGGTGTCCAGCGCCCGTCGTCTATCGAAAGTGTGCTGGGGGTGGACTGTTGGCGGATCCGCCCAGAGTGGAGCGGATTCTCGGAGGCTTGCGGGAGGCCATTGATTGCCCGTTTACGGTCAAGACCCGGATCGGTTTCGAAAATACGGATTCTTATGATGAACTGTTAGAGATCTTCAACCGATGTGAGATCGATCTGCTGACGGTTCACGGTCGGACTGTCAAAGAAGGGTATCGAAGTGAGGTTCACTATGAGTTCATCGAGCAAGCCGTTGCTCGCCTAAAGTGTCCTGTTGTAGCCAATGGGAATGTTTACTCCGTTGCTCAGTCGAGGAAGGTCGTTCAGGAGACAGGTGCCGCTGGATTGATGGTTGGGAGAGGGGCAATTCGAAATCCATGGCTTTTTCGACAGATTCGGGAAGAATTTGGCGGACAAACCGTTTTCATGCCGACGGGACGAGATGTCATGGAGTATATCGGGCGGCTTTTCGAGGCAGTTCGACCTTCAGGGCTCGGTGAATTCGAGCAAATCCGGAAAATGAAGAAATATATGAATTTTATTGGTGCCGGGATAGAGCCGACAGGGGGCTTTCTCTATGCTGTGCGGAGGGTGCACACTGTAGCTGATTTCTTCTCTGTCTGTCGCGAGTACCTCGACCATTGTGAAACGATGCCACTCATACCCTTTGTGCCCAATTGATATTGAAAGACATGATGCGAGGTGGTTGGTTACTATTGAAAAGCTTAGGGCTTGGGCTTGGGCTTGGGCTTGGGCTTAGAAGTGACGCTATGCAGGAAAGGTGCGGGTGGTGAAGCCAGCGCGGCAATTCTTGCTCTTGATTCCGGCTTACAACGAGCAGGATCGGATTGAGGCTACCCTTAGGCGCTTTGTTGAGGTCTTCGATCGTCGAGTTCCCGGACAGTACACAATTGTTGTCGTTCTCAACGGCTGTCGGGATCGCACCCTTGAGATTGTGGAGCAGGTGCGGCACGAACATCCTAGAATTGAGGTGCTCAATTTCCCCGATCGAATTGGGAAAGGTGGGGCTTTGATTCGTGGGATCCGCTCGGCGCCCGCCGTAGATTTTGTTGGGTATGTTGATGCGGATGGGGCGACTTCTCCCGAGGAGTTTCTCCGTCTCCTTGAGCTTTGCCACGGACGTGATTGTGTGATCGGTTCCCGATGGCTACCCGGCGCAATCCTCCATCGGCAACAAACGGTGACGAGACAGTGCGCCAGCCGGATTTTTCACCTGATTGTCCAATTGCTATTTGGGCTGGGCGTGAAAGACACGCAGTGTCCCGCCAAGGTGTTTTCGAGCAAAGCGAGCGTCGCGGTGCAGCCAAAGCTTCGGATTGCTGATTTGGCCTTTGACGTCAATCTTCTCTATGCTCTCAAGAGGGCGGGCTTTGCCATTCATGAGGAGGCGACTGAGTGGACAGATCAGCTTGGGTCTAAGGTAACCCAAACGCTATTCCGTTCCTCGTTCGTGATGCTCTTATCAGTCATTCGACTACGAACCTATTATTCGCCTGTCTACCCACTGCTTCGTCCTTTTCGCTGGCTTGAAGAATGGATCTACTTGCGGTTAAGGGCGCCCTTCATTCCCTGGGGAGAGGAGACGACCGAACGACAAGGTAGCGAAGATTAGTGGAATGACTTGTGTCGGAATGTGCGGTGTTCCAGCCGGGGAAAACTGGCCGTTAGGCCGGTTAGGTAGCTTGCATTAGGAGACCATCTGGTCTCGATCTTTTTCCGCTTCTTCAGGAGGCGAATCAAGGAGAACGATCTTGCTGCGTTGGGTAGCGAGGGGATCTGCAATCTCTTCCCAATCTTGGTCGTTCGGTCTGGTTTTCGAGAGGAAACGAAATCGATCTTGCTCCCGACCAGCTACCTTACCCAGCACAAGGAGGAAGACTAGCCCATAAAGGGCTACTGCTCCGAGAACGATGATAGCTAGAGGGATTTCCATGCTACTGCTGAGTTGTTTTTACGACAAATATTGTGACTGTCTACAGCGGCCCTTCCCGACCGGCGATGTGGACATTATCGGAGAGAGTAATCGGAATCAAGTCATTTATGTCGGAAAAAAGTTATATCCAGCAAAAAAAGTCCGCATTTGTCTGAAAAGCGGAGGAGGGGTATCGGGTTCTAATAAAATACGACTAAAGCGGCCTTTAATGCGTCGTTTGGTGGTTCTTGATCAAAGATTGGGGATTGGGCCTAAAAGGCCAAGAATTCCCAGGTAG
>CAJXVR010000180.1 GCA_913061285.1 uncultured Verrucomicrobiota bacterium
GGGCCACACTGCGTCAATTGCCGAGGGATCTTGCTTCCCATGAAATCGTTCAATGGAACGACGGAGTTCTCTGAGGCTGCTTGCTTCCGGGTTGTTTGTGGAAACGAGTTGCGTAGATTCTGTTCCCGTGTATTGAACCCGATAGAGGGCCGACGGAGTGCCGCGTCCGCCGACGGCAAAATAGAAATGTCCGTCCTTTCCGATCACACCGTCGGTGACATTGAGGGGGATCCCAGTGACGAATTCCTCCTTTTCGGCATCGTAGCTCGAGCCATTGGGAGTCATGTGGATCGCGTAGATGGTTCCATAGGTCCAATCAAAGGCGTAGATGGCATGCTGGTATTTTGAGGGAAATGCAGCTCCGAGGCCCGAAAGAACTCCCGTAGGAGATCCGGGACCGATGTCCATGGCAGGAGGGAGGACGTCTGGGTACCATGCGGGGAACTTGCCTGTTCCGGTACGCCAGCCGAATTCACTGCCACTGGTACAGTGATAAATCCGGGTCGGGCGGTACCATGGTGTGCCGCTATCCCATTCCATATCAGAATCGAAGGTGAACATTTCACCGTCTGCATTGAAGGCAATGTCGTATTGATTTCGAAAGCCGGTTGAGAAGAGATGCCACGATTTGCCCTCAGGATCTGTCTGGGCGATCCAGCCACCAGGAGCACGGATACTGGCGGCGTGGCCTCGCGCATCGGGACTGCGGGGAAGGAGTTGATCTTCGCCGTAATTTGGCACCACAGCAGAGGTTTCCTGATTAGGGGTCTTGGTGTGGTTTCCTCCTAGCACGAAGAGGGATTCTCCATCGGGAGCTAGCACCACTGCGTGCGGGCCATGTTCGCCACCGCCTTGGATTTTTCGCAGGGAGACAATCTTGTCGAGCTGATCATCGCCGTTGGTGTCCGTCACACGGTAGAGTCCCGAGCTATTGCCCCCGATGCCGCCGCCGTTGACGACGATGTAAAGGCTGTTGTGTGCCCAAAGCATGCCGTGGGCCGAAGAGATTTCGAGCGGAACTCGCTCGACTTGTGGCTCCAGGCCGTCGTCACCAATGCTGATCCGATAGATCCCTTTGTCACCCTGATCGGCGCAGTAAAGCCGTCCCTTAGAGTCCACTGCCATTGAGACCCAGGAACCTTGGGTTTCTTTGGGGACCTCGTAAATTTTTTCGAGATTGAAACCTTCTGGGTGAGCTTGGGGGGCGGCCTTCTGAGCCGTGGCAATAGGGGCGAGATAGGCCGTTAAGGCGATCAGCCCAAGTCGATACGAGATTTGTGCGTGTTTCATGTCTTTTTGGTTGCCGGAGAATTTAATGATCTGGAGGTGAGGGGTAAAGAGGGATTGTCGTGAACTTAGTCGACAACTCAGGCCTTGGAATGGGCCCTTTCGCCGGTGGAAGGGCAAATTTTAGCGTCGCACCAGCGCATCCAGGCGATATAGCTTTGTCGTGTTCCCCCAATGGCGCGTTGGCTAGCTAGGAAAGGGGGGCTGAGCTATTTATCATATGAATTATCTTTGGAACCGAATTGGCATTTATGGCGGATGGCGTGGGATTTTGAGTGTCATGCTCCTTCTGGGAGGAGGAGATGTGCAGGCGCAGCGTTCGCCCGAATTGTTGCCGGATGGGCGGGTAACCTTTCGTTTTCGGTCTTCTGAGGTCAGTGCGGTGATCGCCAAGGGGCAGTTTGGCGAGGATCTGGCCTTGAGCAAAGGGGAAGGTGGACTTTGGACGGGAACGACGATCACTCCGGTTCCCGCAGGAGTTCACGAGTATCGCTTTGAGATTGGCAAACTACGTGTTCTGGATCCGCGAAACGATGCCGTAAAGCCACAACGTTGGCCTGGTACCAGCATTCTTCATGTGCCAAGCGAGCCGCCGGCTCTGTGGGATTTACAGTCGATTCCTCATGGAACGGTTCATCATCACGGCTACAACTCAAAGGCTCTGGGGGGGGCTTGGCGTGACCTAGTCGTCTACTCGCCTCCAAATGTCAAAGGCCCACTACCGGTGCTTTACCTTGCCCACGGCTATAGTGACGAGGAGAAGACATGGACTGTACACGGCAAGGCACATTGGATCCTTGACGCACTCATCGCTCAGAAAAAGGCGCTTCCCATGTTGATTGTGATGCCGGATGCACATGCCATCGACCCCGACGGGGCTGAGTGGAATACTTATGCGCCGGCGAACTCGGCCGCCTTCTGTCGGGAGTTGTTGGTGGATGTTATTCCCTTGATCGAAGAACACTATCCCGTTCGTAGGGATGCGGCTTCACGAGCCTTTGCCGGTCTATCGATGGGCGGGCATCATGCGCTGACCGTGGCCCTTCAACACAGTGAACAGTTTTCTCAGGTTGGGGCTTTCAGTTCCGCGACGCCTCCCGAGGAGTGGGTTGCCCAGGCCTTGACGAACACTCCGAAGATTAATCGTCAACTTGAGCTGCTGTGGCTTGCTTGCGGCGATAAGGATTTTCTTTTTGAACGTAATCAATCGATTCACGCCACTTTCAAGGAGTCAGGTCTTGAGCATGAGTACCTTGTGACGCCAGGGGATGACCATAGTTGGCCGGTTTGGCGTCGTTACTTGGCCACCTTTTCTCAGCGTCTTTTCCGCTAACTTGGACGTTTGGCAATATGAGGGGGAGAAGCGGGGCGCTTTCTCTCGTCGGTTTTCATCACGGGCCGGAAAGATGGTCTTACAGTGAAGTTTTGCTGAAATATTACGTTGTGGAATAACGGGAACCCTGTACGCTTGGAGATACTCAAAACTTGGATGCGGGATCTGCGGGCCCGCCGGTTTCCTTTAGATTGATATGAAAGAGACGACGATAGGCACTCTCACTTCGAGGCGATATTCGGTTGGGTTCACATTGATCGAGCTCTTGGTTGTGATAGCCATCATTGCAATTCTAGCCGGAATGCTTTTGCCCGCGCTGTCTAAGGCCAAGGGAAAAGCGAACACCACGAAGTGTTTCAATAATCTGAGGCAGCTTGGGATTGGAGTGCAGTTGTATGCCATGGATAATGACGATTGGATTCCGGGCGATACCTTTGGCGGCGGTTATTTTTTCGCGAATCTTCTGGCTTCATACGTGGGGCATGAGATTGACCCAAGCGATTACCAGGCGGGGAATGTCCTCTACGAAGCCTATAGTAGCATCGGAGTGTTTCATTGCCCTTCGATTCGTAAGAAGCCTGATCAGAGAGAACCGTTCGCCCTGCATTACACGATCAATTCGATCGACTTTAATCGCTTTCGGACAACCAGGCAGTATGAGGTTGCTGATTACCAGAAAATTACGTCGATTCCCGGATACGTAAATACCGCGTATCTCATGGAAATCAATGACGATGGACAGTTGCAACCGAAGGGGTATGCCAGTTGGAATGTTTGGAATGATTCCCACACGCCCTACAATCGGAACGGCAGGCCGAACTCTAGTCCACGGATGATCAAGTATGATGACGAGCGCCACGGAGGGCAGACAACCTTTGTCTTTCTTGATGGACATACGGAATCCCGAAATCTTGGGGATCCCCGAACTGACCGTGGTGTTCCGTTCCGGCTCTTCAACCCGCTTGAGACGGAAGCTCAAGATCAATAGGGCGAGGCGTCGTTGAGCTAGTTTTTTTCTGTGGTGGATCTGCGGGTGAACTCGAAGGTCATTCCCGTTGATTCCCGTCGCTCGGGAGTACGAGTGTCCACGAAGATTACCAGGATCGAGAAATGATCGGGGTTCGTTAGATCGAGCACATGAGCAAATTCTTTCGTATAGCCCAAAGACTCCATGTAAGGATCGTCGTCCTGACCGTAGAGCTTGATAAGACCTGAGTCAGGATCGGCTTCTCCTTTCGAAGTTACGAAGTAGGTGCCTGAAGTATCCATGGCGATAAGCACGTAGTGTTGATGCCGGCGGTCAAAGCCGATTGTGAAGCTCCCCTTAAATGCTCGCGTTTGGTATTTAGCCTGATAGCCGATCCAGAGAAATCGATCTTCCATGGTCATATAGGCATTTGCGACTCCCTGTAAGGGGGGCGTATTGTTTGAGGAGCCGATCGATAACTTGACCTTCCATTTACCTGAGAATGCCTTGAGCCTTGCATGCTCTGGGCCTGGCCTTGTGAGTTCCATGAGGGCCGCTCGATCTGTTGCCTCCTCTATTGCCGACGGAGTCTTAGCGGCTTCTGCGGTGCTAAGGTTACAGATGGTGAGGGCGATCAGAAGGATAACAAAATGCAAGGGCATCGTAGATAAGGGGAATGGAATGGAGTCTGTTTAAGGAGTGTTTTTTCCAGGGGAGAGAAGCTCCTGCGCTTCCTCGGTTCGACCACTTGAATCATAGAGAGCCTCCAGGTGTTTGAGAGTGACAAGTCGCGCCGGGTTTGAGCCGGCGCTCGGCATGGTCTGGAGTGCCTTTTTGAAGTTCCGCTCGGCACTTGCCAGGAGGCCTTGGTCCGCCTGGAGCACTCCGAGATTGTGATAACAGGCGCCACTGAGAGGGTGGTTGGGCCCATAGGTGTTCTCAGCGATCTTGAGAGCCCGACGATAGTTCGATTCAGCCTCATCGAACTCTCCGGATCGTTTGTGAGTTGCTCCGAGAAGATTTAACGTTTCGACCAGGGCGGTATTTTTTCGTCCCAGGGCTTTTTCTTGGATAGCGAGCGCCGATTTGAGCAATGGCCGGGCCCGCTCATCCTCATTCTTGATCAGGTAAAGTTTTGCGAGTGCTTGAAAGGTAGTCGCCCGCCCTGGATGTTGTTCGCCAATTGACTTTGCCTGGATCGCGCTTGCCTGTTTGAGCCGGCGCTCTGCCGCATCGAATTTCTTTTGAGCCAGATAGACAGCAGACAGGTTGATTAGGCAGGAGGCGGTCGCTGGGTCGTTCTCATTTAATGCGTTTTCTCGAATGGCTAAGGCGCGAATGAATGTTGATTCAGCCCTCGCGAGTTTGCCTTGTTTTAGATAGAGGCTGCCCAATCCGTTGAAGGCTGAGGACAACTTGGGATGACTATCGCCTACAGAAGTTTCAAGGATCTTGATGGAGTGATGGTAAGCTTGCTCAGCCTTTTCCAGTTGGCCTTGAACTCGGTAGATCCCGCCTAAGGTGCTCCAGCTTGTGGCCTCAAGAATAGGCTTGGGCATTGAGCTGTTTTGCCAGTGCTTGACGGCCTGTTCCAGGGAACGTTCCGCCGCTGCCATTTGCCCTATTGCCAGCTGAATCTCTCCGACGATTTGGTTGCTAGCTGCAAGCTCAGCCGGCACACCAGCTTCGTTTGCCAGTGCAAGCGCTTTCCGGCCACGAGACAGGGCTTCCGGGTACTGCGTCGCCCGTTTGAGTTGCTGTGTCTCCCCGTAGAGACTTTCCCAGCCTGCTTGAGGCGACTTGCCGAGGGCGGAGAAACTAGAGAATAAAACGAGTAGAATGCCCAGGGTGGCGATTCGGTTTCGAACTGAGCGGTTCGCAGTGGTCATATTGATTGAGGCGCTCCTCTTTTCGACCCTAGTAGAACGGTAGGCTCAATGCCACTCTTGGATTGGAAAATATTCGTCCCATCGAATCAGAGAGGCGATTTTGTTTCTGGTTTTTGTGCCGTGGCATCGCTAGCTTAGTCGAAATCCATCTGTATTAAGATTCATGAAGATATCGTCGATCGTTGTTGCTATTGCGCTTTCTTTGGGTTCGATAGCGATTGAAGCTCAAGAGCCAGCTACCCCGGCTGCTCCGTTTCAGTACCAGGCGGCTAAGCTGCCCAATTACCTTTCGGGACACCGTTGGGGAAAGGAAGGTAGTCCGCTTACCCAGATGCAGCTGCCTGTTCTGGCTGAGGAGTCGATGAAGCATATGGTGGTTCCGGATGGCTTTGAGGTGCAGTTGTTTGCTTCAGAGCCTGATATCCGTCCCCCTTTGGCAATGGCTTGGGACGAACGTGGGCGCCTTTGGCTTTGTGAATCCGTGGACTATCCCAATGAACATCAGGAGCCGGGACAGGGACGAGACACGATCCGAATTTGTGAGGATACCGATGGAGATGGTCGGGCTGACAAATTTACGGTATTCGCTGATAATCTTAGTATTTGTACGAGTATTGCATTCAGTCACGGGGGCGTGATCGTTCATCAAGCCCCAGATACATTGTTTCTCAAAGATACTGATGGCGATGATCGGGCGGATGTCCGTCAGGTGCTTTTTTCTGGATGGTCTCTAAGTGATACTCACGCGGGGCCCAGTAATCTACGTTACGGATTAGATAACCAGTTTTGGGGCTTGGTTGGTTATTCTGGATTTGAGGGGGACATTGCCGGTGAGCGGCGAAAATTCCGATCCGGGTTTTACCGCTTCCGCCCGGACGTGAGCGAATTTGAATTTCTTCGGTCGAATAACAACAATAATTGGGGCCTTGGGTTCAGCGAGGAAGGACTGGTTTTCGGTTCGACAGCCAATCGGAATCCGAGTGTGTTCCTTGGGATCCCAAATCGATATTACGAGAGGGTACGAGGTTGGTCGGGTGGGACGCTTACCGGGATTGCCGAGAGCTTTCTCTTTGAGCCGATTTCGGATCGGGTTCGCCAGGTAGATCATCACGGCGGTTACACCGCTGCTGCAGGTCACGCACTTTATACGGCTCGAAGCTATCCCAGGGATTATTGGAACCGAAAGGCATTTGTTACCGGCCCGACCGGAAAACTGATCGGGACATTTACGGTGCGTCGCGACGGCGGCGGTTTCAGTTCGGCCAACACGAGCAATCTTATGGCGAGTGTGGACGAATGGACCGCTCCGATTTGTGCGGAGGTCGGCCCTGATGGCCAGGTTTGGTTCATTGATTGGTATAACTACATTGTGCAGCACAATCCCACGCCGGTTGATCATGAACGAGGCAAAGGAAACGCGTATGTGACCGGTTTGAGAGACAAGCAACATGGCCGAGTGTACCGGGTTGTCTATGGGGGTGCGTCCCGACCAAAAGCGTTCTCACTGGAAGGGGCATCGCAGTCCACACTGCTCCGAACGCTCGCTCACGACAACATGTTCTGGCGACTCCATGCTCAACGATTGTTGGTTGAGGATGGGAATACAGGAGTGAAAGAGGCGCTGCTGTCTTTGATTGATGATCAGTCGACCGATTCTCTAGAACTCAATCCCACCGCGATCCATGCACTCTGGACCCTCGATGGCTTGGGCTTGACTAGTGGGGCGGATGCCATGGTGACGGAGACGATCCTGGGCGCCTTCTCGCATCCATCGGCGGGCGTCCGTCGCAACGCGCTGATGGTTCTACCCAAGAGCGCATTATCCACCGCGGCCATCTTGAAGGCGAATCTGTTGAAGGATCAGAATTTACAGGTTCGTCTCGCCGCCTTGCTGGCTCTAGCAGATTCTCCCGCTGATCCCTCGGTAGCTCGGGCACTTGTTGCATTCCTTGCCGTGGACGGGAACGGTGGCGATCGTTGGCTTTCCGAAGCTGCCAGCATGGTGGCAGCGAAAAATGCTGCGAATTTCTTGAAGGAGGTGCTTCTTGCCGGTGCGAAAACGCCGCTGAGCCAGGTGCCCCCTGTTATCCAGCGTGTGGCTCATCACTACGCATCAGGTTCTGACTCAATTCACGTGGGTGGACTGCTGCGATTGACCCCGCGAGGGAACCCGATTGTCGTCCAAGCGGTGCTGGATGGACTGGTGTCAGGCTGGGATGCTGAGGTATCACCGCTGTTGACTGCTGGGGATCAGCGCTTTCTTAAAGAACTCATCGGTGGGCTTGAACTCCGTTCTCAGGATGCCCTCCTTGCCCTCGCGCAAGCGTGGAAGGTGAAAGGCTTGTTTGCTGGCAGCGTGGAGGCGGTTCGACGACAGTTGACCGCGCAATTGGGACAATCGGATTTGGCATCCTCGGAGCGGATTAGTGCCGCCGGTCGCTTGGTTCGCTTGCAAGATGGGAAAGAGACGATTGCGGCGGTTCTTGGGAATATCGGACTCGACACGCCCACAGACTTAGCAGTTGGCCTGATCCGGGAGTTAGGGCTCAGCCGCTCAAGTGAGCTTGTGCCCGGATTGAGCGGAGCCTGGCAACGTTTTACTCCTGCGATACGACGTTCGGCCGTGAATGTGATGCTTTCTCGGTTTGATTGGACGATGGGAATGTTGAGTGCCATCGGCAAAGGCGATATTCCGAAATCCGAGTTGAGTGCCTCGGAGTGGCAGCAATTAATCCATAGCAAGAATACCACGATTCAATTGAGGGCCGGGAACATGGGGATCGGTGCGGGAAATCCGGATCGTGACGCTGTGTTTGAAATGAAGCGAGCAGCGGCCTTAAAGAAGGGCAATATGGAGCGAGGAAAGGAACTCTTTACTTTGCTATGTGCGCAATGCCATAAACTAGGACAAGAGGGGGGATCCGTAGGGCCTGAATTGACCGGCATTGGTAGTCGAGCCCGCGAAGAAATTCTGATTGAAATTGTTGATCCGAATCGCTCTCTGGAGTCGAACTATCGTGCATGGTCCTTAGAAACCAAGGATGGGAGAAGTCTTTCGGGGCGACTTGAGAGTGAGGATCAATCGAGCATTCAATTGATGGATACGGCAGGGCAGCGCCATACGGTTGAGCGCCGTCAAATTGCTAGTTTGACGGCCGGAGACCTATCCTTAATGCCAGTGGGACTCATTGATGAGTTAGAAGATTCCGACGTCGCGGCCTTGATGAGTTTCTTGGCGCAGTCAAAACAAGAGGGCCACTAAGCGGTAATCTAGAGTTTTCCGCTCGGCGTGTTTCCTCCTTGGCTGATGCAATAGAGCTTGGAGGCTGTTCGCAAGAGGAGTTTACCTTGGCATATCGCGGGGGTGGCGAGGCACAGTTCATCCAGATCATTGACCTGCAAGATTTCAAATTCTGGTCCAGCCTTGATCACGAACGTTTTGCCGTTTTCTGCCAGGCAGAAGAGTTTCCCGTTGTAGGCCCAAGGGGAGGCTGTGAAGGATGTGTTGCGGGGGAAGCGTTCCCGATCATAGAGATCTTCACCGGTGTGGGCGTTAGTTGCTGACATTAGACCCCGATCGTAGACGGTGTAGTAGTAGTCTCCATAGACGAGGGTCGATGGATTGTAGGGCCCGAGTTTCGGACGGAACCATTGGATGAATTCGTTCGATGTTTCATCGTCTTTGAGCGTGATGTCGCCGCTTGCCCCTGGGAGGATCGCGTACACGGGGCGTTGTTGGTCTCCGACATAGCCCGAGGTAACGTAGAGCATGCCAAAGGCAGCAAAGGGTGAAGGGATGATGAGATTTGACATCTTGCCTTTCATTTCCCAAATCAAATCGCCGTTGGTGTCATAGGATCGAATCTTCTTGGTGCCTGGTGTCACGATTTCTGTGCGAAATCGATTCTCCCAGACGAACGGTGTCGCCCAGGTGCTTTTCTCGTCGCGATCCGTTCGCCAGCGTTCTGCCCCGGTTAGTTTGTCGTAGGCTGCGATGTACGAATCCTCCATGTTATCATAGATCATGATAACTTGATCTCCTTGCAGTACCGGGGATGCAGCGGTGCCGTAGCCATAGAAGGATTTCCTCGCTTTAATGGGCACTGTCCAAAGGACATTCCCATCCAGATCGTAGCAATAGAGTCCGAGATCTCCGAACAAGACATAGAGCCGTTCGCCATCGGTAGTAGGGGTTTCAGAGGCGTAGGTGCTCTTGGGATGACGGGGGAAGCTAGGCTTGCCCTTGTGGGCCGAGTGCTGCCAAAGGATTTTTCCTGATTCGATATCCAGGCAGAGAGTTAGCCATTCGTGAATGCCCTCGGGTAATGTCTCTCGTCCTCGTCCAAGGTAGAGCCCGGCCTTCGGTTGCTCGTTGTCTTTTGAGCTGGTGACACTTGTGAGGAAGACCCTGTTCCCCCAGACAATGGGGTTTGACCAGGCCCAGCCAGGAATATCGCGTTTCCAAGCCACATTCTCGGTTTGGCTCCAAGTTGTGGGGAGGCGCTGATCGTTGTCAGCGACCCCCATGGCAGTCGGGCCGCGGAAGCGAGGCCAATTGTCTGCCGCGCTGAGGGTTTGGACGAGAACAAGGCTCGCGAGGGAGGTGTAGAGAGGAAGGCTCATATTTCTAGGGGGCTTGTGATGAATGAATTAAAGACAGCCGAGGGGGGAGTTTCAACCCGGAATTTGAGGGGAAGTGTGATGGGACGGGAGGAGATTGGCTTCCATTGGCTCTTGAGGGCTGTTTGGAAGATAGTGTTTGTAGCGATTTATCCGAGGGAGAGTAAGCATCGAAAAGGGTTGGTCCGGCTTGGTTCTCGCGGTATACCCTTAGGCGTTCACCAGAATGAATCCTGATTGGAGATCTGTATGAAGACGACGAATCGACGGCACTTTCTCAAATCGACCACCCTTGGAGCCGGTGCTTTGGCGCTCCCGCTGTTTTCAATTCCGCGGGCTGCGTTCGCTGCCCCCCGTAAGATCAATATGGCGGTCGTTGGTGCTGGGGGAATGGGGAAGTATGCGGTCAGGATTGCTGCAACAGAGAATCTCGTGGCCATCTGCGATGTCGATGATGTTCGAGCCATGCAGGCGTTTAAGCAACATCCAAAGGCCCGACGATTCAAAGACTTCAGGGTAATGCTGGATACCATGGGTAATGACATTGATGCCGTCGCCATTTCCACTCCGGATCACACGCATTTTCCGATCGCTATGGCGGCGATGGAACGCGGAAAACATGTGTTCGTTCAAAAGCCTCTGGCACACAACATATGGCAGCTGAGGACGCTGCGAAAGGCGGCCAAGCACTATGGAGTGACCACCCAAATGGGAAACCAGGGGCACACCTTCCCAGGGATGCGCCGTATCAAAGAATGGGTAGCAGCGGATGTGATCGGAGATGTGACTGAGGTAATCAGCTGGACCAATCGCCCAAATGCCCCTTGGTTTGTTGCGCCTAGAGCGTTTCCTCCGGCAACGAGCGCTCCTCCAAAGACACTTGATTGGGACTTGTGGCAGGGGCCGGTGCCGATGCGAGAATATAGTCCCGAGTATGTCCCGACAAAGTGGCGGGGGTGGTGGGACTATGGTTGTGGTGCGCTCGGTGATATCGGTTGCCACACCTTTGATGCCCCGTTTGCCGTGCTCGGCCTCGGCTCTCCAACGAAGGTGGAGGTGGTGCGTCATGTGCCGCCTGGAGAGGGTTTTATTCCCATGGGATCGGTCGTGACTTACCACTTTCCCGCCCGAGGGAAGAAGCCTCCGGTGGTGTTGAAATGGTATGAAGCGAGTTTTGATGTGCCAAAGCCGCGGCGATGGGATCCGTCTGAATCTTTACCTTCTGGCGGTGGAATGTATATGGAAGGAAGTAAGGAAACGCTTTACCATGCGGGTATGCGTCCAACCAAACCGATACTGACGCCAAGTCACCGCTTTGAGTCTATGAAGCCGGAACTCAATCGAATCGAACGGCTCCCAGACGTCGGCGATGGTCCGATTGAAGAGTGGATCCGAGCGATTAAAGGGGAAGGGCCGGCGCCGAATTCCAATTTCGACTATGCGGCTCCGTTGACGGAGATGGTCTTACTGGGCGCCATTGCTCAGCGAACCGGACGAACGATTGAATGGGACGCGGCGAATATGAGCATTGTCGGGCAGACGGAATTGGATTCGCTGATCCGGGAACCCGTCCGTGGCGAGTGGGAGTATGGTTTGTCGTTATGATTTCTCGTCGTCGATTTCTGGCTGTTTCAAGTGTTGCCGGGGTAGGGTTTGCCGCACGAGGGCAGCGGGCTTTGACTGCTGAAGCGACCTGGGAGCAACAACCGTTGGCGATCTTTGAAAAGGTGTTTGAGGGATTGGATTACGAGCCGTTTGCCGAGGCGATGCAGGCGATTGGGGCATCGGGTCCCGAAGCCACGATTCGGCCTGGCGGGCATATCGAACCAGTGGCGGCGGCAGATGAAGTGCCTAAGATGTCTGCCGCTCTTCGATCTCGTGGTTGTCGAATCGTGATTGCAGCGACTCATATCCGTCGGGCTGATGAACCTTTCACTGAGTCGCTGCTTCGTACCTTTAAGCGCGAAGGTATCACTCACTATCGCATGGGGCACTTCTACTTGGATCCGAAAGGTTCTTTAACGAAGCAAGTGGCAAACTATGCCGCCCAGGTGAAGGACTTGGCGGCGATGAATGCGGAGTTTGGTATCCAAGGGCTTTATCAGAATCATTCCGGCGCTCGTTACCTGGGGGCTCTTGGTTGGGATGTTGCCTCGATGCTCGAAGGTATTTCACCGGACCACTTGGGTGTGGCCCTTGATTTGAGGCATATGCGCGCCGATACTGGCACGTCGTGGAAAACCATGGTCCGTGTTTTGAAATCCCATATTCGATCGATCTATATCAAGGATGCGATGTGGTCCGGGGCGAGAACCGATCGATTGAAGGATGTCCCGGTTGACCGTGGCTTTGTGACGGAGGAGGTGTTTGAATTCGTGCGTGATGGTTTGAAGCCAATGCCGCTTTGCCTTCACATGGAACACATGGGCTACCGCGTTTTTGAGACGCATGAGATTCCGGCTGCGGTCGAGGCTCATCGAAAAGACATTGCTGCCATTCATCGTTGGATGGCGAACGAGGAGAGGGAATAATTATGGCGAGAGTTTATGTGAGTACTGTGTTGCCGCATATGATTGACCAAGTGTGGCATCGAATTCGAGATTTTAATGCGATGCCAGATTGGCATCCAAACATACTTGAGAGCCGGATTGAGGGGGATGAACCCGCTGATCGGGTTGGTTGTGTGCGGAACTTTGTGCTTAGTCCCGACGTGAGGATTCGGGAACGGCTTCTGGCATTGAGTGATCGAGACTTTTCTTTTAGCTATGCAATTATTGAATCTCCGGTTCCGGTCGAAAACTACGTTGCCACCCTAGCACTTCGTTCGGTAACGATGGGGAAACAGACCGTAGCGGAATGGGCGGCCGAATTTGAATGTGACCCGAATGAGCAAGAGCACTTGACGAATCTTGTTCGAGAGTTTGTTTTCGAGGCTGGCTTGGGTGGCTTGGTCAATCCTTGAGTGAGGAGCATTAACAGGCAGTCTTGAGCGGGCTCGCTAAGTAAAATGAAAACAGAGAATTTTCTAGATCGACGACGTTTCCTTGGTGTCGTCGGGCTTGGGACTGCGGCAATGGCTTTGGACTTGAAGGCCGCCACCGCTCGACATATCGCCACGAATGTTTATCCCTGGATGACCTTTTATCGGCGGCGTAATCGAGAATGGAATGATGAACGGTCCCGGGGAATCGCAGAGATCGCGCAAACGGGGATTCAAGGATTTGAACCGATCGCAGAATCGCCTGAGCAGATCGGCCTCTTAGAACCACTCTTGAAGAAGTATCAATTGGAAATGCGATCGCTCTACGTCAACAGTTCGCTGCATGAAGCGGATCGGGCAGCGGAATCAATCGCTGAGGTGCTTGCGATTAGTATTGCCGCCAAACGTCTTGGGGCTGAAATCGTCGTCACGAATCCGAGTCCGATTCGTTGGGGTGGCCCTGAGAACAAGACGGATGCGCAATTGGAAGAACAAGCGAGGAATCTAGAACGGCTCGGAAGCCTGCTGCGTGATGAGGGGCTCCGACTGGCTTACCACAATCACGACGCTGAATTGAGAAACGGTGCGCGTGAGTTTCATCATATGATGCTGGCTACCTCCGCTCGCAACGTAAAACTCTGTCTGGATGCGCATTGGATATACCGGGGCTGTGGAAATTCGCAGGTAGCCCTCTTTGATGTGCTAGAGCACTACGGATCCCGCATCATTGAATTGCACTTGCGCCAGTCGGTTGGCGGGGTTTGGACAGAATCGTTCTCCTTTGACGGGGATATTGACTATCGCCGGCTTTTTACCCGTGTCCATGAGCTTCAACGATCTCCTTTGTTGGTCTTAGAGCAGGCTGTCGAAGAGGCTTCTCCGAATACAAGGACGGCGTTGAAAGCTCACAAGGCGAGTTATCATTCGCTCCGGGAAGGGCTCTCGTAGCCGCGATTGCGCTTCAATGGATGCTAGAAAACTTTCTCAAAGTCGTTTTCAGGGGTTTACCTTGATTGAGTTGCTTGTGGTGATGGCAATTATTGCCATTCTAGCGGGCATGCTATTGCCAGCCTTAGGAAAAGCAAAAGCCAAGGCGCACGGTACGGCTTGTCTCTCGAACCTTCGTCAATGGGGGATGATGACATCCATGTATGCGATGGACAATGAGGAGCGATTCATGGCGGACAATGGTCCCTCAATCGAAGGCACATGGGCCTTTTCCCTCAAAGAATTCTACGGTGATGTCGATCAATTTCAAATTTGTCCTTCAGCGAAGAAAGCGTCCTCGACTGGCTATGGGAATACGACTGAATTCTGGGGCTGGCGGGAAGAGAATAAGTCTGAGGGATATTTTCGAAAGGGCGACTATGGCAGCTATGGAATCAATCATTGGATCAATTCATTGCCTCCTAGTTTCCAGAACGGATGGCGGGGGCAGCCAAGCTGGCATTGGTCGAAGACGAGCTCTGTGGATCAACCCGTCGCGACGCCCGTCTTTGGCGATTGTGCCTGGTATGGAGGCAATCCGTTCGATTTTGAAAGTGGTCAGACTCATGGACGTCCGCCAAGCAAACGCGATTGGAATAAGTCGAATCCGAAGAGCTGGGGGTGGGATATGGGGCGGTTTTGCATGGATCGCCACAATCGGGCTGGGAATTTCGTGTTTGTCGATGGTTCAGCGCATGCGACCAAACTATCGGGGCTTTGGAACCTGAAATGGCATCGCGAGTTTCGGCAGTTGCCTTCGATTGAATTGGGTTGGTAGCCCTGCTGGTGGCGCTAAGCGATGAGCTCGTCGAGCACATGGCCGCCGATATCCGTGAGTTTGCGGATTCTGCCGGCGTGAGTGTAGGTGAGGCGTTCATCTTCGAGCCCCATGAGATTGAGAATTGTGGCGTGGACATCCCGAATGTGAATCGGTTGTCCAAGGGAACGTAGGCTATACTCATCAGTTTCACCCGTCGTGGCGCCTGGTTTCACATTGCCTCCAGCCATCCACATACAGAGTCCGTAAGAGTTGTGCTCTCTACCGGGGGTTTTGCCGACGGTCGTGGCATTGCGAAAAGGCGTGCGGCCCATTTCTGATGCCCAAACCACGAGGGTTTCCTCAAGAAGGCCGGTTCGTTTGAGATCCTCCAGCAGTCCTGCGATTGGGCGATCGACTTCCTGGCAGTGCCGGATCATGCCGCCTCCGACGTCGCCGTGGTCGTCCCAGCTATGTTTTCCAATCTGAACCCCGTGGACGAGCAGGCTATAGCGAACGCCGCGTTCTACCAGGCGACGAGCAAGCAGACATTGGCGCCCAAAGCCCTCGGTTTTCGCATCGTCGAGTCCGTAGAGCTTGCGTACGGATTCGGGTTCGCTTGAAATATCGACGACTTCCGGTGCTGCCGTCTGCATTCGATAGGCGAGTTCATAGGATGCGATCCGGGCCTCGAGTGCCGACTGGTTGCGACGCTCACGCAGGTGCTCTTGGTTGAGTTTTCTGAGCACATCTAGCTCCGCGCGTTGTTGACGTGCGCTTACGTCTGGGGCTCGTTCTAAATTTAGAATGGGGACACCTGAGGGGCGAAGTAGGGTGCCCTGATGGGCAGCTGGGAGATATCCATTCGCCCAGATTGCCGCGCCGTTGACGGGGGCGCCTCGTGGATCTTGGAGCACGACGTAGCCAGGCATGTTTTGATTGAGACTGCCGAGTCCGTATTGAATCCAAGCCCCGATGGAGGGACTTCCTGGGAATTCACTGCCGGTGTTGACGTGATAGGTCGAAGGACCGTGATTTTGATTGTCTGTCTTGATGCCGTGAATGAACGCCAACTCATCGACATGCTGCGAAAGGTGAGGGAAAAGTTCAGAGAGATAGCGGCCGCTTTGTCCATAGCGCTGGAAAT
>CAJXVR010000181.1 GCA_913061285.1 uncultured Verrucomicrobiota bacterium
GGAAACGCCTCTGCTCCGGATTCGAGTTCTCACTACATCCTCCCGACCGCGGAAACATCCATTCGCTTTCTCGACGGTCAACTTGAGAAAACAGAAGTTCCGACCCACCTCGCCATTACCGGGGATGCGTTCTTTGAAGTCGAACTTGACAACGGAAAGAGCGCCTACACCCGAGACGGAGAGTTCTCACTCGACCAAGAAGGCAATCTCGTCACGAAACAAGGCTTCCGGGTCATTGGAACCTCTGGGACCATTCTCCTTCCCGATCCCGACGGAACGATCGAAATCTCTGAATCAGGAAAAATCTCCGTAGGCGGCAAGGGCTCTGGACAACAGATTCACACTGTCGAGATTGAGGACCGCTCCAAGCTCAAAGCCATCGGCGGCGGATTTTTTAACCTTGAGGATGAAAGCGTGCTGGTTGAAGAAACGGAAACGCCAAGCTTAAAACCAGGCTACCTTGAGGGGAGCAACGTTGCCCCGATGCAAGAAATGACACGACTCATCGATGTCATGCGCTCTTATCAGAGCAACCAAAAAATCATTCAAACCCACGATCAACGGATCGGGCAGACAATCTCTGAACTTGGCACGCCTGCCTTTTAGGATGTCGTCAATGAAACGAAACAATCTCTAGTCCCCTATGATACGCGCACTACATTCATCGGCAGCAGGCATGCAGGCCCAGCAACTGAGTCTCGATGTCATCGCTAACAACTTGGCGAACGTACAGACGACGGGTTTCAAAAAGAGCAAGATTGAGTTTCAAGATCTCCTCTATCAAACCACCCGATCGGCCGGCTCCACTCAAGGAGGCGACAATCAACTCCCCACCGGCATCCAAGTAGGCCATGGAGCCCAACCGGTAGCGACGGCAAAAATCTTCACAACAGGCGAACTCACCGCTACGGATGAGAAATGGGACATCGCCATTCAAGGGGATGGGTTCTTCAAGGTTGTGCTTCCATCTGGAGAGTTCGCTTACACCCGCGACGGGGCGTTTAAACGCAATAGCTTCGGTGTTCTCAGCACCAGTGACGGACTCGCACTTGATGGAGGGATCGTCATCCCCGAAGGCGTCCGCTCGGTGGACATCTCCCCTGGCGGAGAAGTCTCCATAGTGACCGCCGACGGCACGCAACAGGAGGAGATCGCACTCTTTAGATTCGCCAACCCAGCCGGACTAGAGAGCATGGGGCGTAACCTCTACAGAACAACAGAAGCGTCGGGAGATGAGGTTGAAGGCAGGCCGAATGATCAAGGGTTCGGAGCGCTCGCTCAGGGTTATTTGGAAAAATCCAACGTCAAAGTCATCGAGGAAATGGTCAATATGATCGTCGCCCAGCGCGCCTATGAAGTGAACTCAAAATCTGTACAAGCGGCCGATGAGATGATGGAAATCACCAACAATCTCAAACGCTAATTTCCTATGAATAACAGACTCCAACAACTGCTTCTCTCCTTGGCACTGGCGTTCAGCATGCCTGGGCAGGCTTCAGAGATCATGCCGAATCAAAGGGAGATCTCTGGCCCGAATATTCTGCTCGAGAACCTCTACCTATCGCCGCTGACGGCAAGCAGCCCAAAGATCCCAAAGATCACCCTAGGCCCCTCGCCCGGACTCAATGAAACTCGAAACATCGCCTTCGAAGAAGCCTCAACTCACATTTCGAATTATGGATTCACTCCCGAAGCGTTCGGATGGAAAAAAAATCAGGTTCTAATTCTCAGCAGAAAAACAAAGATCATCGACAAGACGGAACTGTTAGATCATCTCTCCATTGCGCTGATCGAAGCCACGCCAAACCTTGATGGGGATCTCGAGATTGAACTAATCCGTGATCCTGGAGAGATTCGCATTACCGATGAACCGTTTGAATTGAGACTCGTTGATTCACTCTTCAACGGCATCAAATCAAGATTCATCGTTCCTTTCGAAATCCTCGTTTCCGGTGAAGTCGTGTATAAGGCGAGTGCCGCGCTCCAGGCCAAGATAGTGAAGGAAATATGGTTGAGCTCCCGGAGACTCAACCGGGGTGAAGCCCTTGATGAGAGCAGCTTCTACCTCGCTCGAAAAGACATCCTCCTGATCAATGGCAGCCCGCTTGACGCTAGCGATTCGATGTCGGGCTTGGAAAGCCGCTCGACGATCCTTCAAGATCGCCCAATCTTAAGTCGATATACGGCGAGAATCCCGGTGGTCAAACGGGGCGACTTAGTTGATGCCGTCCTTAAGAAAGGCATCCTGAGTATCACGATGAAAGTCTATATCATGGATCAAGGAGCCCCTGGTGACACCATCCGAGTCCGCAATCCAAAATCGAAGAAACAATTAAAAGGAGTCGTTAGCGATGACAGCACAATCAGGATTCTCTAAATCAACCGCCCTAGCGACACTGATCATTCTTGGCGCCATCAACGATGCTCGATCGGCGGAGAACGAATGGAATTATTCGAACACCTCGATGATTTCAGATGTCCGAGCTCGCGCCGTCGGTGACATTCTTACAGTCGTTATTCAGGAAACCAAAGAGACTTCGAAGAACACCCAATCAAAGAGCTCCAAGTCCTCGGGCATCGACGCGGGAATCCAGTCCCTCTTCTACCCTCCTAGCGCCACAAGCCTCTTGCAAAAAAAGGGCCAGCTCCCTGCCCTCAAACTCAATTCATCAACCCAATTCGAAGGAGGCGGTAATATATCGAGTTCAGAACGAATTGCCTCGCGAATTTCCGTTCGAGTGGTTGATGTCTTACCAAACCGTCATTTCCTGGTCGAAGGCACCCAGCTCACATCATTCGGCGGCGAGACTCAGGAAGCAATCCTCAAGGGTGTCGTGCGCGAACAGGATATCAGCCCAGGAAACACGGTTTTCAGCTATAACCTTGCCGATGTCACAATACGGTTTGCCTCCAAAGGACCGATCACAACAACGAGCAAGAAGGGGTGGTTCAATTCCGCCTGGGACAAAATCTCTCCGTTCTAATTTCGGCCTACGATCAATCTGCCCCAAAGAAGCCCCATGAAACATCTACTATTGGCATTCGTTTTTTTCGTCTCACTTGCAGAAGCGATGGCCGTCACCGTGCGAATTAAGGATAGCACGCGAGTCACCGGCGTTGAGCACTACGAACTATCGGGGATCGGTTTGGTTGTCGGTCTAGCCGGCGATGGGGATCGCAACCAAGTCTACACGCTGCAAGCCTTTGCCAATATGTTGCAACGCAACAATCTGAAAGTACCCCTCAATTCAATTCAGTCAAAGAACGTCGCCATCGTCGAAGTTCAAGCCAAAGTTCCCGCCACCGCCAAACTCGGCTCTCAGTTGGATATTATCATCTCATCGATCGGCGATGCCAAGTCCCTACAAGGCGGCATTCTCATGCGGACTCTGCTTTTTGGTCCCAGCACGCAAACAGCCTATGCCGTTGCCCAAGGTCCGATCTCGGTCGGCGGATTTAGCGCGGGTCAAGGAGGTCCCGGTGGCGCGGAGATTCGCCGCAACCACCCCGTTGTTGGCCAGGTCATTGATGGCGCTCGACTGATTCAGCCCGTGCCTCGATCCACCCTCGTCAAAGAACAGAACGGGCAACACTTCCTGCAACTAGAACTCCGCCAACCCGACTATTCCACGGCCGCACGAATGGCTGAGGCAATCAATCAGGTCTTCGCTGAGACCGCCTTTCCAGAGAGTGACTCATTCCTCAGGCTCAATCTCCCTCCCGGAATGGAAAAGCGACCCGTAGATTTTCTGGCAAGAATCGAGCCTATCCGATTCAACCCCGACCAACAGGCGCGAGTCCTCATTAACGAACGCACGGGAACCATCGTTGCGACCTCTCCAGTAAAGATTGCCAGCTGCGCCATTTCCCATGGTAGCGTTACCATCAGCATCGCATCCCCTCAGAACGTCTCTCAACCCGGTCCCTTTAGCCAGGGAGGCGAGACCGCAGTCACGCCCGCTACAGACGTCCAGATAACAGAATCAGACACGGCCCTCGTCCCCCTCCCTGAGATGCCAACGATTCATGAAGTCTCCGAATCTCTCAACTCTCTTGGCGTCTCGACAAGGGATATCATCGCGATCTTTCAAGCCATGGAACGAGCCGGAGCACTCCGGGCGGAGATCGTCTATCAATAAGTAGACAAGCCATTTCCCAACTCCATAGAACGATGCTAACACCCCCTACATCGATGCCTCCAACACCGGCGACGCCGCAGAGCCGAAGTGTCCAAAGCCTGGAAAAGCTCGCGACCTCGCGGTCCAAATCAACCGATGAGAAACTCGCCATCGTCGCCCAAGAATTTGAACAAATCATTTTCAGACAAATGTTTCGCTCCATCCAAAAATCAAGTTTTGGCCAGGGCTTTTTCGACGAATCCGGCAGCCATAGCCAATACTCAGAGATTGCTCTCCAACAGCTCTCAGACACCATGGCCGGAACGGCCTCACTGGGGATTGCAGACTCGCTCCACGCACAACTGCTTATCGACCAAGCGAATGCCTCCCCGGCACACACTGGTTTAAAACACTAGCCATCCCTAGATCTTGCATGACAGATTCACTCGACAATCTCATTGAGTCTCTACGCGAGGAACTCACTCAATACGGGGAACTCCTCGCGCTTCTAGAGGCTCAGCAACAACATATCCTCGAGCGTAGTCCGGACCTTGTCCAAGAAGGGGCACACCAGATCCGTGTCCAGACTCAGCATCTTGAGCGACTAAAAGGCCACCGAGAAATTACCCGAAAGCAGCTGTACGCCGATCTTTCCCTCGAAGCCACAGCCCGCCTCGGAGACTCACTTGATCGTCTCCCCCCAGAATATCGGCCCCTGGTCCAAGCACTAGTCGACGACAATCGATTCTCCATTACCCGAATCCGCAAGCTTGCTCGACAAAACCACCTCCTGCTCAACCGATCACTGACGACAGCAAACGAGTTGGTCGATTCCCTTTACGACAATGGCCAACCCTCCATCTACGGCGAAGACGGTAGATTCCCTACCGAAAGCCGAGGCCAATCAATCGCCTACGAACACGTCTGCTAATCACCCAACAAGAATTCATTCATGAGCGGACTATACGGCACCCTTCAACTTGGACAGCGCGCTGTTCAGACACAACGTCAGGGCATTGAACTCGCCGGACATAACATCGCCAACGTTGACAATCCTGCCTTTGCACGACAACGCATTGACGTCGCAACGGGACCGACGATCATTAGCCCGGACGGCATCCATGCCACGGGAGTCACCACCGAACAAGTTCAACAAGTTCGTAATCAGATTCTAGACACGAGCATCCAGCAAGAAACCAGCATCACATCTTACCTAGAAACAAAAAATACCCTTCTCGAACAATCGAAGGCAAAACTCGGCCCCACGTTCCTGGCCAATCTTGCCAACGGTTCAGGAGAGCAGCTCTCCGGAATCGCAGAGCACCTTAACGGACTATTCGACGGATTTCAGGAATTGGCCAATGACGTCACTTCAAGATCACAGCGAGTCGCACTGGTTGGCAAGGCAGAGGCACTTGCCCGTGATTTTAATCAGGTTCATCAAGGCATCACTCACATCGAGGCCCAGATCAGCAAAGAACTCGAAGCCTCCGCGGATGACGCCAACGGACTCTTAGGCGAGATCGCTCGTCTCAACCAATCCATCGAGCACGCAGAGAATCGCAGCAGTAGCCCAGCACACGACCTGCGAGATCGACGCCTCGCAAAACTGGAAGAACTCTCCAAGCTAGCAAATTTTCAGACATCCGAATCCGAAACTCAAACTCTTAGCATCCACCTCGACGGCGAAACAATTCTCGAAGGGGCCAACATCCTCGGACAATTCCAAATCGCGATCGACGCTGAAGGAAAAGCCCAAGCGGTGTTGACCACCAATGATACTCAAAAAGCCGTCACCCAAGGCCGCATGGGCGCGCTGGGATCGGTAGCAAGCGAGACACTAGGGCCACTCGCCGAACGTCTTGACCAACTCGCAAGCGCGATTATTGGTGAACTCAACCAAATTCATCAATCCGGCTTCGGTCTCGAAGGAAGCACAGGAGAACCACTCTTTGTTGGGAACAACGCCGCAACCATCGCGGTCAACCAAACGCTGATTGACAATCCAGATCGCATTCAAGCCTCGAGTGACGCGAACGCCATTGGCGACAATACGATTCTAAGGGCACTCAGCGGCGCCGCCCGGAATTCATTCGCCACTCTAGACGGGCAGACACTCAACGAACATCTCGCCGGCAGCATTGGCTCATTCGTCGAAGAACTGGCAGATACCAGAGAACAACTCGATGATCAAACCGCAATTCAAGATCTTCTTCAGCGGCAACGCAACGCGGTCAGCGGCGTTTCTTTAGACGAGGAAATGACCAATCTCGTCAAATACCAGAACGCCTTCGAGGCCTCAGCGAGGCTCGTGTCGGTAATCGACGAAATGCTTCAAACCGTCGTGAATCTTGGAAGATCATAAGAAAAGCCATGAGAGTAACCTCCCAAACACTACCGGCTTCGCTCACCAGCAACCTTCAGCGCCTGGCGCAAAAACAGTATCAGCTCCAAAATGAAACGGCCACGGGCAAGAAATCGCAAGCCCTCGAAGAAGATCCGAGAGCCATACAGCGCTTGATCACCCTTCAGGCAGATGCCAAATCGATAACTCAATATCAACGCAACGCAGAAAGCAGCACTCAGAAGATCAACGAAACCAACACCCTTCTTCGCTCGCTGAGGACCCTCTCCTCTCGAGCCAGTGAAATTGCGATTAAGGCTGACCCAATCATTGGAATCGAAGGACTAGGAAACTATGCCACCGAAATAGACAGTCTCCTTGAAGATGCCCTTGCACAAGCCAACCATGAAGGGACAACAGGATTCTCATTCAGCGGAACGAGAAGCGACCAAACTCCGTTCGTGCCCAGTCGCGACCAGGATGGAAGAATTACCAGCGTGAGCTACCAGGGAAACCTTTCTGAAACCCTCACCGATATCGGACCTGAGTTTTCCGTAAGCACGTCGACGATTGGTGAAAACAATACCGACTCCGGGCCACCTGGATTATTCAAAGATCAGCGAAGTGGTGCCGATTTTTTTGCTCACTTGATCTCGCTCAGAGATCACTTAGCAGCAGGAGATATTGAATCCGTTCAGAAGTCAGACATTCCAGCCATTGAAGCCGATGAGGATAACTTTCTCTTTCACCTCAGCGCAGCGGGCTCCCTTCAATCCAGAATTGAAACGACGCAGCGCCGACTGAGCGATCAATCCTTCGAAATTGCCGCTGAAAACTCGAGGCTCACCGATGCCGACCTCGCCGAAACGATCGTTTCCCTCAATCAAGCCCAAACGGCCTACCAAGCGGCTCTTCAAAGCGGCGCCCAGATTCTAAGCAGTTCGCTCATGGACTACCTGCGATAGGGCTCCACTATCAAGAGACTCAATCATCAGCAACCGGCTCCGCAGCATCCCCCTCCTCCACCGTCCCCTCAGATTCACGATACTCCTTGAGCTTATTTCTTAAGGTGCGAATACTGATCGAGAGGATCCCTGCCGCCTTGGTCCGGTTTCCATCCACCGATTCAAGTGTCCGCAAGATGTGACGTTTCTCTAGCTCAGCAAGAGGGACCAATGGAGCATCCTCCACTTGCATCGGGGCGGACTCAGCGACGGGCATCTCATCCTGTACCGCGACCGACACCGGTCTCCGTTCATGAGACGGAGCAATGAGGCCGAGCGAATCGGGATCAATCAATTCTCCCTCACTTGAAAGAATTACCGCCCGCTCGATCACATTCTGCAGCTCACGCACATTTCCAGGCCAGGTATGTCGCTTCAGTTCCTGCAGCGACGCCTCAGAGAGTCCAGCGACCGGGCACCCGTGCTTCCGAGCATACCGTTTCATAAAATGCTCAGCTAAGAGTACCACATCGCCTTCACGCTCGCGCAAGGGTGGTACAAAAATAGGAACGACATTGAGCCGAAAATAGAGATCTTGCCGAAACTCGCCCTTCTCAACACTCTGCGCTAAATCTCGATTCGTGGTTGCCACGACCCTCACGTTGACCCGGATCGTTCGGTTTCCTCCCACTCTTTCAAGTTCCCGCTCCTGAAGAACACGAAGCAATTTAGACTGAACCACGGGGGAAATCTCACTGATTTCATCCAACAGAATTGTCCCCCCATGCGCGAGTTCGAATCTGCCTTCCCTCCGACTTGCCGCCCCAGTAAAAGAGCCTTTCTCGTGTCCAAAGAATTCGCTCTCAACCAGGTTTTCCGGCACCGCTGCGCAATTGACTGAAATGAAGGGATCTTGAGATCGCGGGCTCTGACGATGAATCGCTCGGGCCACAAGCTCCTTACCGGTACCACTCTCTCCCTGAATCATTACCGTCGCTTCCGTTCGAGACACTTTCCGTATCATGTCCCCCAGTTTTTTCATCGAAGCCGACTCACCGAGGATCTCATACCCCATATCGCTGTGATCTCCATCATTGAGATGTTGATTCACTCGCACGAGCCGGGTGAATTCACCAGCTTTCTTTAGAGAGACTTCAATTTGGTCGGTAGAAAACGGCTTCGTAATGTAATCGAACGCACCATTGCGCATGCACTCGACGGCAGATTCCACCGAACCATAACTCGTCATCATGACCACGAGGGGAGGATTCGCCATGGCTTGGCATCGAGTGAGCAATTCTCGACCATCACCATCCGGGAGCCGGACATCGGCAAAGACCAGATCAAAGTCGTCTTTCTCCAAATAGCTGATGGCCTTCTCCAAGGTGGGAGCTTCCGCAACATCGAGTCGTTTGCGATGAAGCAACTGGATGAGATTCTTTCGAACAACCATCTCATCCTCGAGAACAATTACCTTTTCAATCGCCATGGCTAAGAGGACTCAGAAATTAACCAGTGATGTAGGTTTTTGCGACCAAATCCGGCCGTCGAGCCTCCGGCGAAGGAAGTGTGCCCGGACTCAAACGCCCGTTTTTCAAGAGAATCTTTTCATTCTCCCGATCCAGCGCGACCGCTTTCATGATCAGCCGCTTTCCTTCTTCGATCGCAGCTGAAATATCTGAATCAAGGGAAGCGCCACTCAACCCCTGACTTTCTAAGAATTCACGCCCTTGTTTGATCTTTCCCTTGAGTGAGTCTAATTGCTCCAAGAGGGCACGCTTGGCGTCTCCTCGCTCCAAAGCATGGGGCCCTGACTCGAGCTGACCCTGAACGAGCGCCCGATTTTCAATCTCAACAATGGCTAGAATCTCGCGACACACGCCGTTGTGCTCGTCGATCGCCGCTAGTATTTCATCTTTGTCACTCATCGCTCGAACCTGATCGAGCTCGATTGTCGTCCTTCATGCCTTCAAGAACAAGCTGCTTCTTCCGAAACCAGTCTAGCATTCCAATACGCCATTCAGTCATTTCGGCAATTAGCTTCTCTGAAGATTCACCGGAACCAATCGATTCCTCCCCCACCAGGCCCTGAATTTTCTTATAGGCAGCCATAGCCTGGGCAGGTTGATGAAGACGTTCGAAAACCAATCCCATTTGGTAGCGCACGGTGATTTCATCTTCGGGTTGCCCCACAAAACTCAGCAAGGCTTGATACACCTTCAAGGAGTCCAGGAAGGCTCCAGATTCAATCATTTGAGCAGCAACCTCGAGACCGATGCGGGTTTTCCACCGATTATCGGCGTCGCTGGAATCCGAGGAACTCTGGACCGGATTCTCCAATATTTCTCGAAACTGATCCAACACATCGCCCTGTTTCTTTCTTGTCTGCAACGATTGAACCATCAAGTAGCGAACATCTGATTCGAGCTCGTGACCGCGGTGTTCCTCGAGAAACGCCTCCACCTCCCGCTCTAGGTCTGAATGTTCCCCTAAGATTCCAAGACATTTACAAAGCTTATACCGCACCGAAGGCAGGTTTACCCTCCCCAATGCATCATCTCCGCCGTCTTCGGCAATGAGCATTCGATAATGACGAGCCGCCGTTTCGTAGTCCCCTTTTCCCATATGAGTGTTGGCAATCTCGGTCTTTGCCTTCAACACGATGCGCCGATACAGTGGGAAATATTTCCCGTTCACCGCCTGCCCCTTCAAGGTCATCATGATAATGGCGTGAAAATTCGACAATGCCAGTTCCTCCGCGCCGATCTCCCGATAGATTTGCCCTAATCGCAGGGTGACGAGCGGAATATTGGGATCTCTCGGATACAGGGACTCGTAGTGTCGGTAAATCTGCTGTGCTCGAATCCAGTCTTCCCTCAATTCAGCAATGAGAGCCAGCTGCAGCATCGCTTGCCGTCGATAGGCTTCAGGGGGCTGTTTCTCCAACAGCTTAACGAAAGCTCGAACCGCAAAATCATATTCCCCAGCGCGACGATGTTGCAGCCCGAGTTCAACCTGCGCCCGGTAGCCAAGATCCCGACGCTGATCCATTTCTGAATGGGTATCAAACTCAATATCTGGCGATCGAAACAAATCCGGAAACTCCGCAAACATGGGGTCGAGACGAAGATGTTCTGGAGGGTCTTCGGTTACCGAATGATCATCTCGCTCAGCCAAAGCACGAAGTTGCGCTGGATCTAGCTCCTTCCTTTCATGGTTCGAATATGTGGAATGGGCCTCCAGTCCACCATCTAAAGACGCGCCAGACGCCAACAGCACAGGGAAGCCGCTAAGGAGAATCCCCGTGAGGAGTATTAAGCATTTTCCAATCGTCGCTACTCTCAGCTGAGGCGAATAATTCATATCAAAGAAAACAAATCAAACAACATCATGGAGTTTTGGGAGTCGCTTCGGGGCTAGGCCGTCTCCTGACCTCCTGATCTCGAAGTCGCTTGCGTTGGGCTTGACCAGCAAAGTAGTTCAGAAAGAGACTCAGATCCCGACGGTCTCCCGTCGTTTTGTCCAACCCAATATCGAATCCGTCTGGGAGCAGCGAATCAACTTCTGCCTCAGGGTCATGCGGTCCCATCTGAGACACGCCATCCCCGCTCGAACTCCCTTGTTTCGGCTCGACGGAGCCGGAATTCTCATTCGGCCGACTGCTGATCGCTGTCGTCCGCGTTGTTCGTTTCGGTCGGTTCTCTTTCTCGCCCTCGTCTGACTTTGTCGCCGTAGCCAGGGAATCGTCTTCTAACGAATCCTCCGATTTCCCCATGTCAAGCGGAGGCAGAAGAAATGGTACCGGCGCTGCAGCTGGAACGAAAATCTGGATCGGAGTCGGACCGAGCCGAGGAAGATATTTTCGCACCTCTGCACAAAGCTCGAATTGACCTACCAAAAGGCCAAGAGACAAGCCAAGGAACAAGTATCTTCGGTGACTAAGCTGCGACCGCAACGTCTTCACCATCCAACACCTTTCTCCCCTGCTCAACATTTTCCAATAACATCCAATCCTTCGTTTCCTCATAACTGGCACAAGCTTCCTTAATAGCATCAGACCCAATCAAACAGTGCTTCAACGACAACTCGGTCCCCAAAGCGAGAATATTGAGCACGAACTTGATCAAGGTCACATCACAGCGTTTGATCTGACTCATATCGACCATCAGTTTTCCAATTCCAGAATCTACGGCATCTGACAATTGACTTCGTAGCTGGTTCCCGATTTCAGTGGCCACATTCGAGTTAAAGGTCTCTCGCATTCGAATAATCAGCACTTCATCCGAAACATCAAAATACTTATAGGATGTATCGAGAGAGAGAGACCGCGTGACTCTGATTTTCAACTCATCATAGTCGATCGGCTTCGTCACAACACAAGCAAACCCTGCTTGCAACGCCGCCGATTGCTGCTCCAAAGCAGTTTTTACCGACAATCCGATGACCGGGACCGCATTCGTCGCTAAGTTCGCTCTCAAGTTCTGTAGGAAACTAAAGGCCGACTTCTCCGGTAAGGCGAGATTCACAAAGATAATGTCTGGGGTATTCTCCAGGCACCATGCCATCGCCCGTTCAGAATCCCCCAGCCCAGTGATCTCCCAAGGGGTATCATTCACTCCCTCTTTTACCTGATCAACAATCGCAGCCTTGTTGTCGACAACTAGCACTTTGAGGGCATCATCATAGCGTCGATCCCTTAAAACCGCAGAGGGACGCTTGATCAGAGGAACGAAACGCCCAATTCGTTCTGCAATCAGTTCCTCGTTCAAGGGTTTCACCAGATAATCTTTAACTCCTAGTTTCAGCACCTTCACGACCTTCTCGCGGCTCGCCTCCGAGGTGAGCATGATCACCGGGATATTTCGCGTATTAGCTCCCTTCCGAAGACGCGATAGCATTTCATAGCCATTCATTTCTGGCATCGAATAATCAAGAATTATCAAATCTGGCTTATGCCGCTCGGCCAAATCGAGCCCTTCCTGACCATCGTTCGCTTCAACAATCGTACAGTCGTAGGGCCGGAGCGTGGCTCCGACCATCGCCCGGATCACGCGACTATCCTCAACTAGTAAAATCTTAACACCCATCTTTGAAATCCATTTCTCAGCTGTTCTAATCCACGCTCTTCCTCGGTGGAACCAATCAATTCTGAGCCGTCTCGCCACAATAATCGCGACCCAGCACCCCAAATCCTCGTTTCGAACGGGCGCTCAACCGGCGACTCCAGAATCGTGAGTCATCAAGATTACAATCGGAATATTCACGGGAGGCTTTAACCAAAGTGTCAAAAAGAGCTCATTTCACCAATCATCCCAAAATACGCCTAAACCACGATCAAACGTCGCATAACCGACTTTTCAGTCGTAAAAAAAATAAGATCTTCGCAGCTGTGAAGAAAATGTCGTATTTTTATTTGTGTTAAATATAGTTTTGAGTTAACTAATTGTCTTATTCTAAGACTGAATACCGACACTGTCCGATACCGGGCAGGAATTTTAATCGAGGAGCAGGATCTAGAACGGTCTCAGCCAGCAAGCCACAATTGGCGCAAATGAAGTAAACGATCCCGATGTCGTAGAGGAGCCTCATGGACACCGCAACTTTGACAGACCCCACGCGAGACACCTCAAGGGTTCCGCGTCGGATGACCAGCACCCCGATAGCTCATTCATCGCTATGGATCACGTCCAGCACGCTGGTGTTCGATCACGCGTGGCAGGTTATCGACGCCACACACACCGAGAACGCATCCCCGACGATTACCTCAATCCAGCCGATCAAAGGCGAGCTAGAAGCAATCCTCACTCAACTATGCCCCCGGCTTCAATCAATCTCTCGATCTCAAATAGTCGCAGAAACTCGCCCTTTTTCGACTCAGTTTGGCCTTTGGGACCAGGATGCCTTTAGAAACTATCGAATTCACATTTACGCCAACCCGTCTGGTGGCATCTGTCGGATTGAGACCCGAATTCCTCAGCCTGAGCGGATTTCGCATCCAACTGAGCGACCGATCCGAAAAAAAGACAGCGGAGATTCTGCGGGCGAACTTATCCCTAAAACGACCCACGACTGGATCCAGGCGACGGATGAGTGGTGGCCGATGGTGGCATTCGTCCAAGCCCCGGATCGATCCCTCGTCATGGCGAGTGAGAGTATCTTTCAATTCACCGGTCGCTCACCTGGCGAGTTTCTCGAACACCCTGAGCTCTATTGGGAAATTATTCACGACGCGGACGTGAACAACCTAAAAAAAGCCCCCCATTATGCGCCTTCTAATAAGAAACCACGAGTATCTCGATTCCGGGTCCGCCATCTCGATTCAGGACAAGTCCGCTATGTGACCGAGTACCGAAAGCACATTTACGGAGGCCTTGACGAGTGCGTTTGGATCGATATTTCACGAGAAACCATCGCTGAAAAACGCCTTTCCAGTGCGGCATGGAAAGAGACTCTAGGAATTCTCACCGTCGGGCTTGCCCATGATTTCAGTAATATTCTCTCTGGGATTATCTCCCTTTCAGAATCATTCCTTTCAGAACTAGCAGCGGGTGCCAGTCTGGAAAAGGATGCTGAGGTGGGCATGAAACTGATCAAATCAAATGCCCAGCAAGCCACGCAACTGGTCCAACGAATCGTCCACCTTCACAAAGGTGAGGCCGCTGAACGAACTTACCAGGATCTCAACTCTGTCGTCGAAGAAGTGAGCCAATTGATCAATAAAGTGCTCCCTCGCCACGTCGAGGTGCGATTACAGCAGGACTCCGAGGAACTCCCCATCTATGTTGATATTGTTGAACTGCGGCAGGTTCTCATCAACCTTGCCCTCAACGCGGCGGACGCAATGCCCTTGGGAGGATGGATCCGCCTTTCAACCCGGCGCCTATCAGAACTCCCACTCTTCCAGCAGCTCGTGGGAACCATTCCCGCTTCTTCAATCATCGCCCTTGAAGTGAGTGACTGCGGTCATGGAATTTCCGCTAAGAATCTCGAAACGATTTTCGACCCCTTCTTTACCACCAAATATCACAACAAGGGTTCGGGTCTCGGACTCTACAATTCACGCCGATTCATTGAGAAACAAGGCGGCGCGATAGGCGTCAACACACGGATCAACGAAGGAACAACCTTCTCGATACTGATGCCGGAAGCCACCTTCACCGAAGCCGAACAAGAATTCGAGGCTGAGCAACTTCGACAGCAGGTTGTCATCGCCGGTGAGAATCACCAGGAAGTTCGCGCCATCAATGAAACGCTTAAGGACAACGAATTCCAGATCGTCACGGCACAGTTTGAAGACGATGTTTTGGGGCAAATCGAGTCCGCCTACCGACATCAAGTAGGCGTGGTTCTCCTGGCAAATAGCCAATCCGACCAGACACTCAGCTTGGTCCCCCGCATCAAGCGATCCTTTCCCAAAGCGAAGATTCTCCTCGTGATTTCAGGATGCAATCCAGATGAAATCCCGCCAAACATCGCCCGCCAAGCCGATCGTTCGATTTGTGCGGATGTTCCCCAGTCAGAACTGATTCATACCCTCTCGGAGGTGTTCGGAGAGTAGACTCTTCAAGCCGGATTCGCCCTCTAACCAAGGATTGAATACCAGAACATGAACAACCAAGGCCCCAAGCATCGAATCTTGATCGTCGACGATGAGGAGATCATCCGCCTGGCTCTTAAGAAAATTCTCGAGCGAAACGGCTTCGTTATCGATGAAGCCGATACGGCCGTGGACGGCCTTGCCCAATTGGAACGACACGATTACTCCTTAGTCATTTCAGACCAAAAGATGCCCGGCATGAGTGGCCTCGAATTTCTTGCCCAAGCAAAGACCCTCTGCCCCCAATCCATTCGAATTCTAACCACAGTCGCCTTCAACGTCGCCGCTCACATCGATGAGATCAATCGGGCCGAAGTGTTCCAATTTATCGTCAAACCTTGGGAATCCGAGAATCTTCTCGAAACGGTTCACCGAGGCATCAAAAAGTTCGAAAACGAATTCCGATCGGAATCTCTACACGAATCCAGTCTAGCGGCAAGCGAAACGCTCGCCACGACGGCGCTGTCTCTCGAAAACGAGCACGAAGCCATGCAAGCGCAGATTCAAAACCTTAAGGCAAATTGGCAACAAACGATTCAGATCAATCTTCAAACCGCTCAAACCATTTGTCCCTGGCTCTCAACTCAAGCCCAAAACGTTCGTCGTCTCTGCGCCTCGATGGCCAGCACCCTTGAGCTGGAATCATCGGAGGCTGAACTGCTTGATATTAGCGCCCAGCTTTATGATATTGGAATGGTGAGCGTTCCGCCTGAACTGGCTAGACGCTGGCGAAAGTCCCCTGACCAACTGACGGATTCAGAATGGGACATCATCCATCAACATTCTTCCGTCGGTGCCAATCTCGCCCGATTCGAAGCCCCTTTTCAAGGCGTCGCAGAGCTAATTCGTTGCCACCACGAGCGGCTCGATGGATCCGGCTTTCCCTTCGGTATCTCAGGAGACCAATCTGTCTCTTATACACATCTGACGCTGCCGAC
>CAJXVR010000182.1 GCA_913061285.1 uncultured Verrucomicrobiota bacterium
CGAGATGTAGAGAGGTCTCGTGGGCTCGGAGATGTGTATAAGAGACAGGTTTAACCATGAGCCCCAGTGACGGAAGATCTTCGCTATGTTTTGCATTGTGATTCTGGATAGGCTGAGCGATAGTTTGAGGCGGACCTCCAAGAAATTTTTGACAACAATTGAATGAAAAAGATTCCCTTATCGCGTCGACGCTTTCTTAGCGGCTCGATTGCCTCTCTAGCTAGTGTTTCCATCGTTCCGCGTCGATTGCTCGGCGGTCAAGGGCATGTTCCTCCAAGCGAGCAAATTACGCGAGGCGTGATCGGTGTCGGTGGAATGGGGCGAGGCCATGTGTCTTCGATTAATAAGGACGCGAAGCTCTTGGCTGTTTGTGATGTGGATTCGAATCACCTGAAACGGGCCATTGAGCTGGGCGGGAAAGATGTCAAAGGATACGGCGATTTTCGCGAAGTGATTGATCGGAAGGATATTGACATTATTCATATTCCAACCCCGCCTCATTGGCATGGACTCATGTCTATCGCGGCGGCCAATGCAGGGAAGGATATTTGGTGCGAAAAGCCCATGACCCGGACGATTGGTGAGGGGCAAAAAGTGGTCGAAGCTGTGCAGCGGAATGGTCGAATCTTTCGTTTGAATACGTGGTTTCGTTTTCGAGGCCAGTTCTATGGACTTGGAACGACGGTAGCTCCAGTGAAGAAGGCGGTGGAGAACGGTCTCCTTGGTTGGCCGCTAAAGGTGACAGTAAGTGGTGTCACTGGGTTCAACTGGAAGTTCAATTGGATCGGGAAAACGAAACTGCCGCAGCAACCTGTTCCCGAGAATCTAGACTACCAGATGTGGCTGGGCCCAGCGCCCTATAAACCTTACAACTCCCATCGCGTTCACGGAACGTTTCGTGGCTATTGGGACTATGACGGTGGTGGACTTGGCGATATGGGGCAGCACTACTTGGATCCCGTTCAGTATATTTTGGGCAAAGACAATGAGAGTCCCATCGAAATTGAAGCGGATGCGCCACCCCAACATCCTGATGCCTGCGGGACTTGGCGTGAGGTGCGAATGAAGTATGCGGATGGTTGTGAGATTATTCTTGATGGCGCGAATCGCCACAAGAATGCGGCCTTTATCGAAGGGCCGGAAGGCAAGATTTTCAAAGGGATGGAATCCACAATCCCTAACCTCAAGAAGAAGATCGATGAATTGCCGGATTCAATTCCTCAGGTCACAGACTTTATCGAAGCTGTCCGAACGCGGAAGAAGTTTGCCCTCAATGAAGCAAACGGTCACCGCTCGTGTACGATGGTGAATCTTGCGAAAATTGCGGTTCGCTTGCGGCGCCCATTGAAGTTTGATAGCGATACCTTGCGATTCATTGATGATGAGCGAGCTAATCAGTTCATTCATCAACCAATGCGATTGCCTTGGGTGATCTAGAGAATTAACGGATCGCGCGTTTTGAGCCTTGCCTATTCTTGGTGACGTCCCGCGCTCGACTCGATATGGTCGGCAGCGTCTTTGAAGGGCGACTGCCGACCTATTTTGTTTGCATAGTCGGTCGGTCGTAGGGCATTCGAAGTAGCGGCGAGTTTTGCGAGTGCCTTGGCGATGATCTCAGGGGATGCATTTGAAGCGATTGAATCGCCAGCCTTGAGACGCCGGACACGATCGGCATTATCAAATTGATCCCAGGCCAGAGGCATGATGAGTTGAGGCAGGTTTGCAGCCAAGGCCTGGGCGGTTGTTCCGATGCCTCCATGGTGAATCACGGCCGCGCATTGAGGGAATAGTCTTTCAAAAGATGCAAAAGGGCAGTGGTGAGTGGAAGAGGGCAATTCGCTCGGCAATTGTTTGGAGTCAGCCGAGAGGAGAATGCACCGAAGCTTGAGTTGCTCGCAGGCGTCGACGGCGTTCTTAAACATCGGTGCGGCGTGGCGCATGCCGGTGCCGAATGTGATTGCGATTGGAGGAGCTCCGGCATCAATGAACGCTTGGGTAGGGCAGGGAACTTCCGGATTCAGGTGGCCATCAAAGCGGGCAAATCCTACCAGTTGGGTGTTCTTTGGCCAGTCGGTTTGTGGGGGCGCGTACCAATCAGGAAACATCCCGATGGTTAAGTCGTTCGAATAAGACCACCGAGGTATTCGTTTGATACGGTTCAATCCATGTTTTTCCCGGAGCCGGTTGACCGGAGGGCCGACAAGTTGATCGGCAAGTGTTTCGAGTCCATACCAGAAGGCATTGACCAGGAACCTTGGTGCGCTTTGGGGCAAATTGAGTGGGCCGGCGAGTTTTGGTGAGGCCTTGCGGCTCAGAAGCATCCATGGCATTGGCACGAGGCTAATCAATGGATTGCCATGGATCTCGTTGAGTAACTTGCCAGCGAAGACGCCTGGGTAATTGACGATAATGGTTTTCTTGCAATGAATCTCCTCCCGGCAAACGTCATAGATGGGTTCCAGCATTCTGTTCATCCAACGGGCTCCGTGAAGGGCGCTCTTGGTTGGGTGCCAGTTGTTGGGATTGTTGAGCAACTGATCTGTTTGATCGGGTGAGACGATCGATCGAAACGCGAGTCCATTGACTGATGCGAGCGAGGCAAAAGATTCATTCGCCAGGAGTTGAACCTGGTGTCCTCGTGCGTTTAATTCGCGGCCCACTCCTATGAAAGGAAAGACATCACCAGAGGTACCGAGAGTGACGAGGGCAATGTTAATAAGCTAGTCGAGTTTGGTTTAGCAGTTTAGTTGTCTTGTAGACTCGTTGGCTGACTTCGACTCACGAGTTTTTCTAGCGAGATGTTACTAACCGAGGCACTTTTGGATTGGTGGCGGTTTTCCCGCTGTGGCGATGCCTTTAAAATGAGGGACGTTGGCTATTTTTCGATCCCCTGAATTGGCGATGCTTTATAGGTGTCGAGCAGCTTGAAGGTGACGTTCACTTCGGTACCCACAGGCGGAATTTTTGATTCGTTTGGGAACCAGATCTCGTCGTTTTCATTACCTGTTCGTGGGTTGTTAGCGAGGGCGTCGATATCAAGAATGATCGCAACAATGGATTGATCGGTGTTGGCCGTGAAGTAGCCATTGTCAACCCGCGCTCCACTGTAGACCCACATACCAGTACTGATGGGTTTCTTGTCCTTTTCAACGATAATCCAATCTTCGATGCGGCCTTGCCTCTTCCCTTCGTCGGTTTGCCACGAGATAAGGATATCGATTGGCTGTCCGGGAGGGAGATGGTTCTCATGGGACTTAGGGCGCAGATCTTTCGTGCCCAGCAATAGCATTGCGATATGTATGTGCGTTGGCGGGACCTCAGTAGAGAGTAGAGCTTCGTGGAGTTTTCCGATCTGACCGACAATCGCGTATTCGATTAGCACATCTCGAAGGTTGACGCGCGTTGGAAAAGAAATTTGACGCAGGTTTTTGTCTAAGAGGACGTCTCCGATTTGAAATTTTCCTGAACCGAGGGGGGTGACGAGGCTTTTCATGGCCTCGGGACTGAATTCTTGCGAGGCCTGTGATTCTGCTGCGTGGGAAACATTGAAGCTGAGTAGTATCACCCAGAGTGGCCATAATAAGCGCATATCGATGAGGCACTGTAGACGAGTCCTCTGGGAGATCAAGTCTGTGAGTGGACTTGATCCTCAAGAACGGCGTGATTTGTGGTCTAGGAAGATCACTTGACCCGTCTATGGCTTCACACTTTAGCGTAGGGGAACGGTGGCTATCATGGCTACGTCATTGGAAATTGAGCAATATGAAGAACAACGTTACTGTCAGCGAATGGGAAAGCATGTTTGAGGCGATCGGATTATCTGATGTGTCGATGCATCAATGGCATGAAGTGTTTGAGAAACGGCATCCTCAAGGCCATCACGGCTTTTTGGATTGGCTTGGCGTGCCTGAATCGGAAATTGAACGTATTAGAATCGCTAGTCGAGAACGAGATTGGTAAATAGCCTGCCGAAATCGATGAACAGTCGCTCTTCTTCCTATTCCATCTCAGAGCTCGGGAAAGACTTTGGTTTGTCTCGGAGTACTCTCCTTTACTATGATCGCATCGGCATACTAACTCCCTCTCGTCGGGGTGCCAACGGGTATCGCCGGTATGACCAGCGGGATCATCAGCGGCTGCAGCGGATTTGTCGGTACCGAGAGTTAGGGCTTTCGTTGGGGGATATTCAGGCGGCGCTGAATTCGGGGAAACGTCCCTCAGTGAAGGTCTTGGAACAACGCCTGAAAGAAGTTGAAACTCAGATGATTCAGCTCGAGAAACATAGGCGTCTCTTGGTCGGAATGTTGCGGCGATTCCGGTCGAATGGGGACGCCACGAAGGTCGATAAGGATCTTTGGGTTGAAATGTTGAGGGTGGCCGGAATGGATGAGGAGGCCATGTCGCGCTGGCATGTGGAATTCGAAAAACGTGCTCCCAAAGGACACGCTTCCTTTCTCGAATCGCTGGGGATCAATGCGTCTGAAATCACAAAGATACGGAAGTGGTCTCGGGCGGGGGGGAGAGAGGGTGCTGTGGAAGAATAGAGATGATTGTGCTCGTGCTGACTTTGAAGAAAGTAGATTACTTCTGTAGGTATTGGATCACTGCTTCGGTTCGATTGTGAATGCCTAACTTGCTGTAGATGCGTTTGAGGTGATTTCGAACGGTCCAGTTACTAATCCGGAGTTTGACCGCAATTTCTTTGTCGAGGAGACCTGCGCTAAGGTTTTCGAGAATCTCTAGTTCGCGGCGTGTGAGAAGACTTAATTGTGAGGTTGCTTCTGAGTGCGAGATTTCTTCGAAGAGTTGCTGAAAATAGGCTTTCACCGCCAAGGGCACGATCGATCCGAAGGGCAGGTCTTGAGCGCTTGTTGAAACCGGCGCAAGTAGTTGGTCGGGGCGTCGCCGGCGGAAGAAGTAGCCATGGTTTACGCCGCTGACAGATCGAAAAATCTGATTGCTATCTTCATACAAGCCGTAGCCGATCACCGCCGGATCAGGTTGCTGCGTTGAAGACCAGCCTTCAAGGGCGAGAGAGGTGCTGGTTTGTGATTGTCGATTGATAAGAATTAGATCGCAATTCTCGAGATCGACGGATCGCCGAGCTTCCGCAAGATCTGCGGTCGTAGCGATGACTTCGAAGCCTGGGTTTTGGGGGATCCAAAAGCGGATAGAATCCGCAATTTCCTTTCTGGGTTCTACAATCAGGACGCGCCGGATCGGGATCGATTGCGTCGGGAAGGGTTTAAGTGTTCGTTCCAGGTGCGTGAGCATCGTGGCATAGGTAGAGGTGATCGGGTTTAGTGACCAGAACAAGGCTAGTGTGAATTCACGAGGATGGTTTTTGCAGGCAGACTCCCATCCTTCCTCATCGATTTCCGTGTAGAGTGCTTCGGCGAAGCGGATGGCCTTTTCTTGAGATTGTTCGCCACTGGGAAAGAACTCATTACTCCCTTCGCGTTCGAATCTAACCGACCACTGATTTGGGTAATCGGCTCCGGCTTCCCTCAGATAGCTGCGACGAAAGAGGCGTTCTTTCCAAAAATTGTTCGTTCGGACCCCTCGAATCGGTCGTGGGGAGTTACTCGACTTTGCGTCGCTTGATTGGTTGATTTCCTGGATGGTACTATCGGCTCCTTGCCATCCGAAGCGATTGACGGCTTGATAGATAGCGAGAGCCCGCTCTGTCGCCTGTTGGCGGGATGCCGTAGCGAGAGGGATGGATCGTCGAATTCCTTGATGCTGAATCTTGATTGACCAGTGACGAACTTGGTGGGTTTTACCGCCGCGAGAATAGCTAGCCTTTTGCAGCCGCTGTCGCCAATAGGTCAGGGTCTCCTTGTTAGCCAGCGGTGATGTCATTTTGTTTTTTGGCTCCATGTTGCCTTGGCTTGGACGGTGCTTGGACACTCAGTGGTAGCCTAAAAGCGAGCGTGGCGCTATTCAAGTGGTAAAGCAGAACGTGAAATGGAGTCCCGAAGAACCCTTCGTTCTGAACAAATTGAGCGAATTGTCTCTGATTTTGCGGGGTTTGGTGGTTGTGTGGTATTAAGTTTCGGATTTGTCGACTGTCCGTAGCAGAATGGTAACCCGGAAGAACCATGTTCCACGACGATTGGTTGGCGGCGTTCCACCCAATGGCTACGGTGGGTATTTCCACGCGAAGGTTAATGTAGCTATAACTGGTTATTGGGTGATTTTGCCAGAGCTGCTAGAACTGGTTCATAGTGAAGGTGGCTTGCCGTGGGTGAGTCAGATGTTTTTTACTCTTATTTTATGAAATCTAAAATTCTTGGTCTGGATGCAAACGCAGCCCGGCCGACGTTCGGATTCACGCTGATCGAGTTATTGGTCGTAATTGCTATCATCGCCATTCTTGCTGGCATGTTGTTGCCCGCACTTTCGAATGCGAAGGAGAAGGGCAAGAGCGCACGCTGTATGAGCAATCTCAAGCAGATCAGTTTGGCGACGACAATGTACGCGGATGATAATAATGGCGAATTGTTCAATCGTGGGGGAGATTTTCCCAATCATGGAATGTGGTTTTCCAGTCCTCGATCGAATGTTCAACTGGACAAGGACGATGGGCTAGCCTATTGGGCGATCGGTTACAAAGACTATTTTGGAAATACGCGGGAGCTATTTCGCTGTCCAAGTGCCAAGGTGGTTGATGAGTGGCGAGAGAATGGATTGAAATTTCCTCATAGCTTTTGGTTGACCTCCACTTATGGCATCAATGGGGTTCTGACGGCGAATAACAGACGACCAAAAGTTGAAGCCTATGAAAGTCCCAGTACAACGATTCTAGCGCAAGATGCTGCAGAACAGAAAATGGATGGCGCCTCGGATACACTGGGGCTTTTTCCTGGCAGTAGCGAGATCCTAACCCAATGGCGGGTTGGGTTGGCTGGACTCTATCCTGAGCGCAAGATGGAGCTGGAGTGGTATCGACACAACAACATTTGCAACACCCTTTGGTTACCTGGCCACGTTTCGACCATCAAGTTCAACGGATTTGATAGAGGCGTCGATTACCGCTGGTATACCGGAGAAACCCCTGTAGCCCAACCCTGATAATTGACACCCGGGAATCTCATTCTGCCTTGGAAGCAGCGATGAATGGACCTGGGGCTTTTTTTATGAAGAAATTCGAGAAATTAAATCGGCTGGCTGTCGCCCTCGTGCTGTTGGTGAGTCTGATCGGATGTGGAAGCGACACTTACAAGGGGCCAGTCGCATTGACGCCTGAAGAACTCCCTGCGGCCATTCGGGAAGCCTTCGCCGAGGCCCCTGCTCAGACCTTTGATATGGCGGAAAAGGCGGTCAGTTTGTTCGAAGCGGAAAAATATCCGGAGTCGATGGCACAATTTCGAAAGATCTGTGACATCGTGGAATTGAGCGACGAGCGTCGTCAGGCAGCCAGTCGGTGCCTCATTACAATTACGGCCAAAATCACTGAAGCGGCTGAATCACAAAACGATAAGAGTGCGGAACGGTACATTCGATACAACCAGGTCAATAAGTAAAACTAGATTCATGAAATCAATAGTTAATGCGTTCAAAACACTTAGCGTCTTAGGGGCGCTAACCATGCTTGGGACTGCTGTGCAGGCCCAAGAGGTCCGACAGTGGGACTTCAATAGCGGAAACCTATCTGCCACGGCGGGTGGTGCTGATCTTGAGTATATTCTCGATACGGCTTCAGTAACGGACTTTGGAACGACCGAATCGTTCGGCCTGCCTGCCATCGGTGGTGAGGTTGGCAACGTCATGAAGATCGGGAAGACGACGGTTGACCAGGGACTCAGAATCCCCGTTCCAACGACTGGCGGTAGTCTGCTAGAAAGCTGGACCATGATGTTTGATATTCTTTCTCCGGCTGCCTCCTCAGGAAAGACGCGCGCACTCATCGAAGGAACGGATATCTTTGGTGGTGCTGAGTTTGGTATTGCGTCCAACAATGGATTGACGCATGCCGGAGCTAGCTCGGGAACGATTCTCGCAGATACCTGGCACCGAATCGCCTTCGTTGTAAACAGCGAAACAGCCCGCATCGACAAGTACATTGATGGTGTGCTTGTAGGCGGTGGTGGCATTAGCGAAGCGGATATTTCAGGAGGCCGCTTTGCCCTGGATCCAAATTCAGCGTTGTTCACTGACGACACTCAACCAGATGCAGCGACTGAGGAAGGATTCATCAGTAGTATCCAATTGCGAACCGAAGCCTTGAGTGGTCCTCAGGTTTTCGCTGTTGGTGGTCCTCAAGCCTCTGGGCTTCCGGTTGATCTGCCTCCAGTGCCTTCCTTTATTACTGAATGGACACCAGCGGGTGCGGTTGCAAACCGTGACACGATGGTGGGAGCGGTAATTCATCAGGGGGATACGACCGTTGACCGCGCGTCAATCCAGGTTCTCCTTGATGGGGCTGAGTTGAGCGCCCAAGTCGTTGCGGACGGTAGCCTTCTTAATGTGGCTGCTGCACCGAGCGCCCCTTTTGGCGTCGGGACAAAGCATACGATCACGATCAATTACTCCGACGATGCAGACGGAGCTAAGTCGGCTTCTCGAGACTTTACTGCCGCCTTGTTTTTTCAAGATTTTGAAGGGCTCGAGCTTGGCCCTAATGAAGATGAGGGATTGGCCGGTGAGGCTGTTTGGACTCGCGAGAATGGTCCCGAAGGTTGGACCGTTGATGATAGCGGGGTTCCTGGAGCGGGATTCCCTGATTTTGATGGAGTGACAGAATGGGCAGGTTGGAGTTTCGCTGATAAAGATTGGTGGGTTCAAGCTGCCGGCGACCAACGCCGTTCGGAATTCAATCGTGGTATTGGAACTGTGGCTGTTGCCGATCCTGACGAATGGGATGATGCCGCACACGATGATTCTGCAGAATTCGGTTGGTATGACACTTCATTGACGACCCCTGAGATTTCCTTGGATGGTATTGAGGCAGGGAGCCTGTTCCTTCAGTTTGATTCCAGCTGGCGTCCTGAGTTCGATGACAACTACCATCAATCTGCCGAGATCACCGTTTCCTACGATGGCGGTGATCCTCAGCAGATATTGCTTTGGGTTTCTGATTCATCCAGTGCGGATTTTCATGATGCGTTCCCTAATGAGAGCGTCATTCTTGACCTAGCGAATCCTGCTGGAGCCAGTAACATGGTCATTAATTTCCGGCTCTTTGATGCGGGTAACGATTGGTGGTGGGCCGTTGACAACATTACGGTCAACGCTGGTGCTAAGCCCGCGTCCATCACGACCCAACCAAGTGGGGTTGAAGTCACTGAAGGCGATTCAGCGACCTTCTCAGTGGTTGCTGAAGGTGGCGGCTCACTAACCTACCAGTGGTTCAAGAACGATGAAGCCATTGAAGGCGCAACCGGGCAGACGCTAGTGATTGAAGCAGCCAGCACTGGTGATGCAGGTGCTTACAACGTGGTCGTCACCAATGACGGTGGCAGTGACACGAGTGATGTTGCCTTGCTCGAGGTTCAAGCGGCTCTTGGCGGTATTACCATTTATTCAGAAAACTTCGAAGGCCTGACCCTGGGCCCTAACGTCGATGAAGGTGTGGCCGGAGATGCTGTTTGGACCAAAACACCTCCAGAAGGGTGGATCATTGATGATTCGGAAGTGCCAGGAGCTGGATTCCCAGAATTCGATGGTGTGACAGAGTGGGCAGGTTGGTCGTTTGCTGACCGTGTTTGGTGGGCTACCACAGCGGGGGATCAACGACGAGCTGAGTTTACCAAAGGAACCGGGACTGTCGCTATTGCGGATGGTGATGAGTGGGATGATGCTGCTCACGATCCTGGAACAATGAACACCTTCATGAGTACGCCTGAGATTTCCTTGGCTGGAATCGATGCGGGCTCGGTCGTTCTTCGCTTCAATTCAAGCTGGCGTCCTGAAGTGATTCAAACAGGCACTGTAACCGTCTCATTTGACGGCGGTGCGGAAACGGATGTGGTTCGTTTTGAATCAGACACAGCAAGTCCCTTCTATAAGGATCATGCTCCGAATGACACGGTCACCGTTGCTATCGACAATCCTGCAGGTGCCTCGAATATGGTGTTGAAGTTTGGTTATTTTGATGCCGGCAACAATTGGTGGTGGGCTGTGGATAATATCGTCGTAACCGGGGTTGTGCCTCCTGTCTTCTCGGAAGACTTTGAAGGGCTGGCTCTTGGATCTAGTGTCGATGAAGAAGTCGCCGCTGACAATGTGTGGACGGATACCCCGCCTACGGGTTGGTCGATCGAAGAAGATGTTCCAGGTTTGGATGATCCTGATGTTGGTGTTCGTGAGTGGGAAGGTTGGGGGTTTGCTGATCGTGAGTGGTGGGCAAACACAGCCGGTGACCAACGACGAACCGAGTTCACCAAGGGCATAGGCGCAGTCGCGATCGCTGACGGTGACGAGTGGGACGACAAGGGGGATCCCGATAGCTTGGGAACGATGAATACCTTCCTCTCTAGTCCGGCGATCGACATCTCAGGTGAAGCTTCAGGAACTCTGATTCTCCGCTTCAATTCTAGCTGGCGACCAGAGAACGACCAAACGGCGAACGTGACTGTCTCTTATGATGGTGCGGATGCGGTCGAAGTGGTTCGCTTTGATTCCTCAGCGGCGAGCGAGAACTTTAAGGATCACGCTCCGAACGACACGGTGACGGTTGGTCTAGCTAACCCAGCTGGGGCTCAGAGCATGGTGTTGACCTTTGGTTACTTTGACGCCAAGAACAACTGGTGGTGGGCCATTGACAACGTTGAGGTCGTGGTTGGAACGCCTCCTCCTTCGATCACAGAACAACCTGTGACGAGCCTCCTCCTGACGGCTGGCGATCCAATTAGTCTTGGCGTCTCCGCTGTGGGTGAGCCTTTGTCATTCCAATGGTTCAAGGGAACTGGTGCTGATCGAGTCGCAATTGACGGCGCGACGGAGCCAAGCTTCTCAATTGCTGAAGCAGCCGTAGCAGATGCGGGCGTTTACAGTGTTGATGTCAGCAATGGATCGGGCTCGGTTTCGAGTGTTGATGTTGCTGTCACGGTGCTCATTCCTTCTGGTCCAACTCGGCTTCTGTTCGAGGATTTCAACAGTCTCGCTCTAGGGCCGAATGTTGACGAATCATTGGCAGGTGATGCTGTTTGGACCAAAACGGCTCCAGAAGGTTGGACAATCGTTGATGATGTGCCTGGATTGAATGATGCTGGTGTCGGTGTCACCGAATGGAAGGGCTGGAGTTTTGCTGACCGCGCCTGGTGGGCTGAAGCCGGCGGTGATCAACGTCGTACTGAGTTCACCAAAGGAACCGGAGCGGTTGCCGTGGCTGATGGCGATGAGTGGGATGATCTCGGTGATCCTGCTGATCTCGGGAACATGAATACCTTCCTGAGCACTCCTGCCTTGCCACTTGGTGGTGTTGAGGCTGGTTCTGTCGTTCTTCGCTTCGATTCTAGCTGGCGCCCAGAAAACGCTCAAACGGCCTTGGTAACGGCTTCGTTTGATGGTGGTGACCCTGTTGAAGTGGTTCGCTTCGATTCAGATTCGGCGAGCCCTAACTTCAAGGACCATGCTCCGAATGATACCATCACAGCTTGGGTCAACAACCCGGCAGGTGCTTCGTCGGTCGTGCTATCCTTTGCCTATCTCGAAGCCGGTAACAACTGGTGGTGGGCTGTGGATAATATTGAAGTCAGTGGCTTGTTCTTGGCTTACAATGAAGGATTCGACGGCCTGGCGCTTGGCCCGAATGTTGATGAAGCCCTTGCGGGTGACAATGTCTGGACAAAGACAGCCCCAGAGGGATGGACGATTGATGACAGTGCCGTGCCTGGTGCTGGAGATCCAGAAAACGACGGGGTGACCGAGTGGGCTGGTTGGAGTTTTGCTGACCGCGCTTGGTGGGCTGAAACCGCCGGAGATCAGCGTCGAACCGAGTTCACTCGTGGGACCGGGACGATCGCAGTGGCCGATGGTGATGAGTGGGATGATCTACCTCGCACCGACGGGAACATGTCAACCCTGCTCTCAACCCCTAGTATCTCCATCGCTGATATTCCAGCCGGGGCTGGCCTGGTTGGATTTGATTCCAGCTGGCGTCCAGAGAATGCTCAGACTGCCGTGGTTACGGCATCCTTTGATGGGGGAGCACCGATCGAGATTGTTCGCTTCGATTCTGACTCTGCGAGTCCGAACTTCAAGGATCACGCTCCGAACGATACGGTTTGGGCTCCGTTGCAGAATCCAGAAGGCGCAAGCTCAGTGGTTCTCACCTTCGGTTACCTCGATGCAGGCAACAATTGGTGGTGGGCTATTGATAACGTTCGCGTGGCGTCGACCGTCGTGCCTGGTGGTGCCTTGCCTCCGATTCCTGGAAGTGGCAATGGCATCACTTCCTTTGCAGTGAACCCTGACGGATCAGTCACTTTGATCTTCAACGGATCATTGACTGGAGCGGCAACTGTAGACGGGCCCTATCTGCCTATCCCGGGTGCAAGTTCACCTTACGTGTTGAATCCCGGAGCTGGCGGAGCCGCCCAGTTCTTCATCGCTCGATAAGGCGAAGCGAGTAATTCACTAGCAAAGGGCCACCCATCCGGGGTGGCCCTTCTTGTTTGCCCAGCGAAACTCGCAAACCCCGTCGATCCGAAAAGAAAGACCTCGTCCCGTCCACGGGAGGAGAATCCGACCCAAAAGGGCGTCCCTGACCAACGGTGGGGGCTGAAGGACGTGATAGGAGTTAGTGGCAACCAATCGCAGGTGATGTGCCAGCGTGACAAACGAACGATTGAACCCCGGACTAAACCTCTTGGACTCGGCCTGGCACAATGACGGTGCGTTGTCCTTGTCTACCGGACGCTTCAACACGCGGGCCGTCCACATTTAGTGCTGTCCTTCGTCAACCAAGAGAGTCCTTGTTTGGAGCGGCGGACTCACTCATGAAACGAGTTAGACGCGCGACTTGATCGGCTCTATGCCAAGAGATTGGATTGTGTGATAGATTCAGTCAACCAGTGTTGGTTCTTTTGATCCATTACTGTGGTCTTCGTTTCATATGCATGACTGCGACAATCCAAATGTGATCTGGCTCCTCCAGAAAGATTATTGCGTACGGAAACGTTCGGCTGAAGCTTCGACGCGCCGGTGGATCGAAGCGATGGAAACGTTGTGGCGTGGAACAAATCTCAGAATCAACCGCTCAATCTCGAGATAGAACCGAATACCGAGGTCACTGTCGATTTAGCTGCAGTATCAAATCGCATCAAGAAACTCTGCCTCAGCGCCTGGGTGGAGAACGTGTCTCACAGCCCGGCAGTTTTTCGTGCCCGAGCGAGTGTGTCGTTTACCGAGATGCCCGCAACCTTGCCATCCTTAATATCGTCGATGCGCTTGCGGACCTCGGCGCGCCAAGCGGTTTCCGTATCTTGCTCGGAGCCGACATGCTGGGGCTCCAAGATTCTATCAACGAGTTCCGCGACGACGTCGCTTGGGAGGTGTCGGGCTTCTTCGACAATTTGGTCGAGTGTTACTGCCATCCCAAGATCCTAGCTGCACTCCTCGCGGCAATCAACCTGAACCATCGAAGTTGAGAGCAGATTTCCGATTGGTGTTTCGATCGATTGATGACACGAGTGAGAATCGAATTTTTCTGCAATGCAACTTACTAAGGCTTTGATGCAATATGATATGTGATTATTGTTAATTCGCTTGTGTTAGTAGAAAAACAGAGAATGGGGTCGCATTGAGTCACGATCGAGTCGTCATTCCAAACTCGCACCGAACCCGTAAGGTGCCAAGAGTCGCTTACTAAGTGAAAGTCGTTGATATTGACTGAAATGGAGTCAAACGGGGGCAGTGCGTGATTCGTGAGTTTTGTGAATGCTGGGAATGATTGAGGAGAGGAAATTCAGAAGATGGCCAGGCAATTGCGAGTCGAATATCCCGGCACAGTGTATCACGTAATGTCCCGGGCTAGTCGGAGTGAGATGAATTTCACGAAGGATGGTCAGAGGAAGGCCTGGCTGAGATGTTTGGGCTAAGTGTGTGGACAGACCGGATGGATGATTCATGCCTACGTGTTGATGGGGAATCATTATCACCTGCTCGTTGAAACGCCTGAAGCCAATTTGTCGTGGGAATAGGAGTCGCGTCTCGATATTCAATAAATGAATACTTCTCTGTGAGAGCCTCTCCTGTCACTTCCCCTGCTAAGAAGAGTGAGAACCGCTGGCCAAAGAACAAAATGTTGAATGTCTCGACGTGCCCTCTATTCCCACGTTGACTGGAGCGGCAACAGTAGACGGACCCTATCTGCCTATCCCTGGTGCAAGTTCACCTTCCGTGTTTAATCCTGGCCACCCGCTCCGTTTGGTCAACGAGGGGCAACCCTTAGAATGTAAGGTTTCACAATCGTAGTAGCTAGAGTTTGGCCAAAAAAGTGATGGTCTTGACGGTCTTCTTGCTGCCTTTGTTTAAGTGACGGGGGGACCCTAAGGGCGTATTCGGTCTTCAAAATTGAGATCGTGTGAGCCAAGCGAAGCTTGGTGCCTCTAGCAGGGTGAATGACTCTGTCGGGTAGGAATTAGTCAACCTATGTCCTGGTGGAAAATACATTGCGTCCTGATAGTCAAGGATTTGTGAGGTAGTCATTTCGATCAGAAAAGGGGGCGCTTCACAAGAGCGAAGATCTGCCTGAATTCAGCTGATCTATTTTCGGAACGCTACGGGCGTCGGCCGAGTTTCGAGTTATGCTTCAACTTTTGATGGCGGAAGTATCGCTTTCTCAAGATCGTGAATTCTTGCTTTTTGCGCGTCGGATTCTTGCCGGAGTCGTAAGACTTCTCTGCAGAGTGATTCCAAAATACCAAAACAGATTTTAAACGGAGAGGAAGCTACTTGCTCGATTTTTCCTAGATCCTTTTTCTGGCCTGCGATCTCTTTCAGGTGCTTCGCAATTTCCTGCTCACTTGATTCCGATGTAATTGGAGAAATATTTGTCTTCATAGGGTTAGGATAGCAAGTCGGTCTTCAAATTTCCAGACCTACCCCCGTTACCCAGGATAGTGGTAACCAAATGCACGAGACCAGGGCCATTAGGGTTAACTCTTGAACGGTAGAGTGACGTGATCGTCGTAGGTAGAGTTCCACCAAGAAAAGCGGGGGTTTTGAGGGGGGATTGCTGTTGTTGTTTTGGGGCTGGGCCTTGGGCCTAGTGGCGCCGTCCTTCTTTATCGCTCGATAAGGCGAAGCGACTACTTCAATAGCAGGGGGCCACCCACTTTCGGTGTTCTTTTTTTAGGCCGACATGATGTCCCAGATTTGATTGGATGCTGCTCATGGGAAGCCATTGTCGTCTTGAATAATCTTGAATCCTTAGAGCCACGGAGATAAGTCGCCATGAATCATTTGAAGAACGTAGCCGTTGTTTGACTAGTACTGGGTTGGAGCGCTGGAGGTCTCTTGCGCGCCGAAGATACCATCAACTCATTGAAGCAAAAGCGATTGGATTTGATGTCTCAGATCGTCTCGCAACTCAACCTTGAATATGCCGAAGGGGGGATGCGATATCCGAGACGTGATAGATGCTGAGATTAGGCAGGTGAAGCTTCGGCAAAGACTATAGGATTCGTTTCAAGACAAAGGGGCTTATCTGAAGGCTCTGCTCAAGTTGGAGGAACGGCGTGCCAAGGTGCTAAGGCGAGATTACCACGCTGGCAGAACGGGAGTTTCCCGGATTCAGATACAGCGTTGCGAACTCAAAATCCTGGCCTTGACGCAGAGGGCTCTCGAGTATGCTGCTAGAGCATTAGAGAAGCGCGATGGCTAGCAACTGGAGAGTGATGATTGTTCGAGTGGTGGCGCGCCGGATTAGATTAATCCTGTCTCTTATACACATCTCCGAGCCCACGAGACCTCTCTACATCTCG
>CAJXVR010000183.1 GCA_913061285.1 uncultured Verrucomicrobiota bacterium
ATCTACACTAGATCGCTCGTCGGCAGCGTCAGATGTGTATAAGAGACAGAGCAACTGAGGGGCGCAAACGATTCCCATGAGAATCATGATTGCTGTCATGAGCGAAAGTCGTCGTGAATTGTGCCGCAGGATTCGTCTCATGAGTCTAGCGCTTGATCAGTTCGGCGATGAATATGGCAAGGGCAATAGTGAGGCATGCCATGGGGATGCCGACTGCGGTGTTTCGGTTCATCTCCACCTCCTCCCTGAGGTCAATTCCACTAAGAATGATTCGTGGAGCCGTCTGGTGCAGGACGGTGAGAAGTGTGCAACCGATGAGTGAGAGTAGAACCGTGTGCCATAGTTCGTTCACGAGCGTCGAAAGTCCGCTTCCTATCGTGGCGCCGCGGACGACGATTCCAATACCCACGAGGTATCCACCAAACGACCAACCGACGGCTGGGTTGTCATCGTATTCCAAGAGTCGGTGAACATCGTATTGTTTGATCCGCCGAAACACCATGCCGGCGACGACCAACAGTGATTGGCCAAGAGTCCAATAGACAACAAGATCACGCAGTCCTGCGGCATAATTGGGACTATATCCCGTAAGGGCCCCATTAATGATCATGCCGGATGCTAAGGTCGAGGCAGCGACTGTGATGCTCACGCCAAGATTCCTGTCTTCGCCGATTTCTTTCGTAATCGAAAAATCGGATAGAATCGAATAGTCGTTGATCCAGATGCTCGCCCTTAGCAAGACGATGGCGAGGAGTCCTTCGGGAAGCATTTTGAGGGCTGCGGATGCGATGGGATCTTGCCAATGTCCGAAGAACGAGCCGGAGGCCGCAATCCCGGTCGCTAGTAGGAAAGCGCTAAACAGTGTGCTGAGTGCTGGATTATCCTTGTGGCTGAGCTCTGCATGCGACGGAAGTGCGATGGAGGATTGAAAGAGCCGCTTGGCCAGGTAGATCAGCAAGAGCCCAACGATTAGTAGGCTTCCGGTCCTTGCCAGGAGCTGAATCATAGATGTGATGGTGGCATTGAGCATAGTGAAAGTGGGCTTCTTAAAAGCGGGGCCTTGGCAGTTTCCTACGGTTGAGCCTAAGAAAAGCTCAATAGCAGGTAAACGAATAAATTGGGAATGCCCTTCAAGAGACGATTTACGGCACGCAAACACCCCAGCTGGAACACGGGATCGTTTTTTTGGTAAACGCTAGGAAGATTTCAAATAGTCCAACGCTGAGCATCGGTAGCCACGTCATGGCTAGGTCCTGTGGTTGCCAAATCTCCCGGGTCGTGTCCGTGTCACCATCCGGGCCAAGGGCTAGATCAATAAATAATAAGGCCAATTGAATGGGCGATGGCTGTTGTGCGATTACCTGCCAATGAGAGTTCGGGCTACGCGGTCGGCGGACTGAATAGCCCCATTCTCCATCTCCCGAAAACTCCTTGGCACTGGTGCGGTGCCGAACCCCTACGGAAAGGTAACGGTCTACTATATCCTCATCGCTGAGATTCATCGCCAAGGGTCGTTCGACATTGACTGCAGAGGGTGGTCTAATGATTCAAGACTATCTTGGACAACAGATCAGGGTCAATCAGCGGGCTTCAGATAGAAATGGGTCGTTGTGCCTGTCTTTGGGCATAAGGCCCATTCTCCCGAAGCACGGAACGTTGGCGATGCCCAAGCAGACTTCCACGGATGGTGAACTGGGGGCTATTCCTGGTTGCTGAGTCGGTAAAAGGCTGCGTTGCTGATCGCTGAATTGGGGAAAGGCAGGGTGAGCTGCCAGCGGTCGCTTTCGAGGCTGGGTTGGGAATCGATAGGGGACCATGAATCGGGCTTGAGCGTGGCTGAGGATTCAACGCTGGCATTACTGTAAGAAGATGCCCATGAGAGAATAAGGGCGTTGCCTTGTCGATTGAAATTGAGCTGTAGTTCAGGAAGTAATGGCGAGGTCGGGAGGGCTCTGGTTGAGACTGAGGCCACGTAGATATCCTGATTCCCGGCGGACTCAAAGGTGAAATCCCCGAACTGTGGTGAATAGGAGCCGAGGAATGGGTGGCTGAAGCTATCGTATTCTCCTGAAAAATAGATCTTATCTCCCTTGGTGACACATTTGCGTCCCCATTCGTTGTTCGATCCGGTATTGGCGTAGGCTTCTAGCGGATTGAATTCAAGGTCACTGACAATGATAGCCACATCTTTTGAAGCGCCGGCCAAACCAGGAGTGCTGGTTACTTCGATATTATTTTTGAATTTGTGAGTGCCGACGACTTCACCCATGAGAATGACTTGATCGTGCTGGTCAACGGTGAGGTGAAAGAGTCGAAGGAGGTTTCTGGCTCCGATATTGGTGGCGTCGCTGTATAGTGCGTCCGTCACGTATTCTAAGGTCTTTACTTGCCCGCCGGGATTCAGTTTCATCAGCGCGCCAAACCATCCGGTATCGCTTGGTTCGAGGGTGGCTCCATCGCCAAAATCGATTTGTTGTGCTCCGCCGATTTCGAATCCGGTGATCAGGTCCCCATTGCTCGCTTCCGCCAAGCCCCAAGACGCGGATCCACTCGAGGACGTTCTCTTGACCCAAAGAAAACTACCGTCGGTTCTAAATTTGGCGACAAAGGCAACTTCGTATGGATTGTAGCTTCCATCCCCGACTTTTCCGGCGACGTAGATGTGAGATCCATCGGCGGAGGGGAGGATGTGATCCATACCTCCACCTATGGTCGGGTGGTTGTTCACGCCGGGCGTGGGGATGTGTTTTATCCACTGAACATTTCCCTGTGAGTCGAGTTTGATGAGCAATGCCGACTGTTGGTTATCTATTGCATACCCGGGATCGGTGACACCGTTTAAGGTGATTTTTCCGTTGGCTGTTGCTGCGACATAAATGTCACCCTGGGTGATTTCAATGGCCGTGACACGAAAGGCCAGGAACTGTCTGACGCGGTCGATGGTTTGTATCGGTTGCAGTACCCACTCGAAATCTCCCTTGGGACCCAGTTTCCCAATGAAGGTGCCGCTGTAGACATCATGCCCGTCGAGGCTTCCTGGTTTTGTGGCGGTGGCGACCACGACCATGCCGTCGGGAGAGACGCCAAGAGCGCCAAAAAGAGCGTTGGACCCCTCGGCTGCAATATCCTTGGTCATCAATTGATTTCCATTCTCGTCATACTGAACGATCAGGGAGTTCTTTGAGCTGTTGGTATAGGAATCGTTGCCAAAGCTTACCGCGCTATCGTATTTGATTAGTGCATAGCTGTTTTCAGCATTGTCCACTTTGAAATCTAGCAGCTCTTCTTTTTTTGCCCCACCACCGTGGGCGGCGAAGTGGTAGGTTTCGCTCGATGCGAGATTTGGAATCAGCAAGAGAAGAAGAAAACAGATCGCTTTCTCGGCTCTCAGCTCGAGCGACGAAGAGGGGAGGTATGAGGGCTGCGTCATGGGGTTATTTCTGTAATGGGCGTGCAATTCGATTGAGAGGAATGATTTCGAACCATGAGATTTCGAAACGTTGATTCGCCAAAATTTGCGTGATTTTTATTTGGGACAGTGGGGAGGCGTCGGCTGATTTGAAAATACCGTGATGACCGCTTGTGTCAGGCGATCGTCCGTCGTTCGATGCGGTGGGGTTTTGAACTGCCTGATTTTTGTTTGAGAAAGTTGTTTTGCGTCACGGCAGAAGAGGTAATCGGATGGCTGGATATTTGTCTATTCCTTTCAGTTTGGTGGCGACGAACGGCATATCTGCGAAGGCTGCATTCTTCGCTTCGTCTTCAGTCAGTTTGCTCTACGGATCTCCCGGGAGCGATGCCGCGAATGAATTTATCGATTGCCGTTCTGGCCGCGTATGGCTAGTTTTGCGCTGGTTTTCCGATCGACAATAATAATAGGTTTTTAGGTTCTGCGATGATGAAACGAGCACTAGCTTTGATTTCCGGTTTACTTATTTGTTTGATGGCGCATGTTGCGGTGGCGGATGAACTGGACCGTTTCAAGGGGAAATGGACAGGAAAAACAGATTTCCAAGGGGCAGATGTCGAGATGACTCTTGAAATTGATGGGAGCAAGGTAACGTTTGATATGGGTGGGTTCATCGTTGGGACCGCCAAGGTGACCCTGACGTCGGCGGGTGGCTTTCGGATGCTCAGTTTCACTGAGGTGCAGGCGGGGGAATCGTTGGACTCGCTGAATGCGGTCGATGCGGACTCGAAGCATGTGTATTCGTTTGGCTATCGGTCGTTTACGTTAGCGAGCAATTTTGATGATGCTGCCACGGAAGATCCCAAGCTAACGATATATAAGAAAGTTGATTAGTCGAGGGTTTGGAGAGCTTAGAATCTCGGCGTGGGGGAGTCTCCGCGCCGTTTCTTTTTGTTGGGTAGAGTGTTTTTTAGAGAGTAAACAATGAGCAAGCGTTTCGTTTCGTTTTTAGGTGCGATAGTTTTTGTCGCGACATCCCTCAATGCTGCCGAGCTGGGTGAGGCTCGGGAGGCAGAGTTTGAACCAAGGGTGATTGGTCCTTCTGAGGAAGGGATCAGTGCGATTCCGACCTTTGAAGTCGCTGAGGGATTGGTTGTAGAGCTGGTTGCTGCGGAACCCCATTTGGCGAACCCGGTGGCCTTTGCGATTGACGAAAAGGGGCGCTTTTACGTCGCAGAAACGTTTCGGCATGGTCAGGGCGTGTTGGACATCCGAGGTCGGGCGGGGTGGCCAAGCGATGAGTTTAAGTCGCGGCTTTCGCCGGAGCGCTTGGCAAATTTGAGTGAAGAGATGCTTGATGTTGATTTGGCGGTTCGCACGGTCGATGATCGAATTGCCTACTTGAAGAAATACATGGGGGATGAAGTCGGCAAGATGGCCATTGCCACGGATCGCATCCGACGGCTCGTTGATACCGATGGAGATGGCACGGTGGATGAATCGACAGTTTTTGCGGATGGCTTTAGAAACATCGCTGATGGGATTGGTGCCGGGGTGTTAGCCAGAAAGGGGCAGGTCTACTACACCAATATCCCAGATCTTTGGTTGTTCACGGACTACGATCAGGATGGGAAGCCGGAGCAATCACGGTCTTTACATTATGGATATGGCGTCAGGACGGGCTTCTTAGGACATGATTTGCACGGTCTCGTGATGGGGCCTGATGGAAAGATCTATTTTTCGATCGGCGATCGAGGAACCTACGTACAGACCTTCGACGGGAGAGAAATCTCGGTGCCTGACACGGGGGCTGTCTTTCGTTGCTATCCCGATGGCTCGAAGCTTGAGGTGTTTGCAACGGGCTTGCGCAATCCACAGGAGCTTGCCTTCGATGAATTAGGAAATCTGTTTACTGGGGACAACAATTCTGACGGTGGCGATCAGGCTCGCTGGGTCTATGTCGTTGAAGGCGGCGATAGTGGATGGAGAATCGGCTATCAGTTTATTCAACAGCCCAATGCTCGAGGTCCTTGGAACGCTGAGAAACTCTGGCACCCACGCTTTGACGGACAGGCCTCGTATATCATTCCTCCTTTGGCCAACATCGGCAATGGCCCTTCGGGACTGGCCTACTACCCTGGCCTGGGATTGAGTGATGATTACAATGGTGCGTTCTTGATGGTTGATTTCAAGGGAAGTAAACGAACCAGTGGGATTCACAGAATCAAGGTGAAAGCCAGCGGGGCTGGCTATGAGCTCGACGATTTGGACAAGATTCTCTGGCAGGCCGCTGCCACCGACGTTGGGTTTGGCTATGACGGCGGTGTTTACTTTACTGACTGGGTCAGCGGCTGGGCGACTCCAGGGAAGGGACGAATCTATCGAATCGCAGATCCCGTTCGACGATTGGATCCGCGGGTTCTTGGGATGAAGGCGCTCATGGCTGCTGGGCTCGAGTCCGAGACTTCGGGATCGTTGCGCGCTATGTTGGGACATCCTGATATGCGGGTGCGAACGGAGGCCCAGTTTGAGTTGGCTTCGCGGGGGCTTGATTCATTGTCTGTCTTTGAGGAAGTGTTCGCGAGTGAGGGGGGCTTGTTGCCGCGTCTGCACGCGGTGTGGGGGATTGCCCAGGTTATCGATCGAGCTGGAGCGGGTGTGGATCAACATGTGTTGAGCGAGCGGCTAGGACGTCTCGTGCAATCCTTAGAGACGTCCGAAGGAGAAGTTCGTGGTCAGATCTGCAAGGTTCTAGGAGATCTAAATGCATCCTTTGCCTTTTCAAAACTAGTCGCTGCGCTCAAGGATCCAGAGCCGCGGGTGCGTTACTTTGCCGCCCTGAGTCTCGGCAAACTTGGGCATGCTGAGGCCGTTAAGCCGCTCTTGGATTTGGCTTCTTCGAATGCGGATGCGGACGTCTATTTACGCCATGCGGTTGTCATGGCCTTGGTTGGAATCAATGACCTCCCAGCTATTCTGCAGGCATCAAAGAGCGGCGACTTAGCTGTCGAACGTGTGAGTTTGCTCGCGTTACGCCGAATGAAACGCGTCGAAGTAAAACAGTTTCTTGCTCACTCAGATTTGGAGATGGTGCGAGAAGCTGCCTTAGCGATCAACGACGTGCCCATCGATAGCGCGACCACGGACTTGGCTGCGTTGATTGCTCGCCCCGGACTCGACGAACCAATCCTTCGCCGTGTGATCAATGCCAATTATCGCTTGGGGACCTACGAGAGCGCGCACGCCTTGGTTCAATTCGCCGCTGATACCTCCCACTCTGTTTCTCTGAGATCTGAGGCGATCGATACACTGCTCGATTGGGAGGGGCATATTGGCCGAGATCGTGTGACTGGTGTCTGGCGACCGTTGCTGTCGCGTGGCCGTGATAGCGCGATTGCTGGACTGGCTTTGGAACCGTTGATCGACGCTTTATTGGCAGACCCAGATGAAACCATTCGAAGTGAGGTCATTTCGCTTATTGGGCACTTGGGGTTGAGCGAGAAATCGTCATTGGTTCTCAAGGCGTCAAATTCGACCCAAGAGTCAACCAAAGTTCGAATTGCTGCTCTGAAGGCCTTGAAACAACTTGAGGCCAGTGGTTTTTCCGAATCACTGCAAGGTGCTCTAGTCGCTACGGATGAAGCCCTTAGGGCTGCAGCGCTAGAATTGTCATCCAATGTTCCAGGGCTCGATCTCTTCGATTTCGTCAGCAAGACTCTCGAGGGTGGGGCGGTTGCTGAAAAACGGGGGGCGCTTACTGCTCTCCGGTCGATGACTGACGCTCGGGTTCCCAAGTTGCTAGGCAAATGGCTGGATCGAAGCCGTGCCAATGAAGTGCCAGCGGAAATCTTGCTTGAGCTGTTGGGGGCTGTCGAGGGATCGGGAGTTGATACGCTGGATCAAAAACTAGCAGGCTTTCGGGCGTCATTACCGGAAGCGGGGTCAGCGGCTCACCACCCCGAACTCTTAGCGGGCGGTGACGTGAGCAAGGGGCGACGGGTCTTTTTCGAGAAACTTGAAGTCTCTTGCATTCGTTGCCACAAAATCAATGGTGAAGGAGGAGAAGCCGGACCTGATTTAACCGGGGTGGGGACGCGTAAGGATTCCGCTTACCTGCTTGAATCGGTATTGTATCCGAATAAGGCCGTAGCAGCGGGCTTCGAAACGGTGCTTCTTGATCTCGGTGATGATATTACTGTCGGTGGAATCATGAAAGAGGACACTGCCGAGAAGGTGGTCATCATCACTCCTGAGGACGGAGAAATGGAGTTCAGTCCTGATGAAATCAAGGGCCGGTCTCGAGGACTCTCTGCGATGCCTGAGGGCATGAGCGCCTTGATGACTCCTTACGAAATTCGTGATCTTGTCGCTTACCTCTCTTCGCTAAAAGAGTAGATATCTTCGACAGCTTGCCCCGGATTAACGCGGCTCAGTCCCTTTGCACTAAAGCCCCCTAGGTTTGGAACAAATTCCAAACTCTAGGGGGCTTTTTTCTAGAGGGTCGTAATTGCTCAGACGTTGAACTTGAAGAGCATCACATCCCCATCCTTGACGATGTATTCTTTGCCTTCCATGCGGTAGAGGCCTTTTTCTCGAGCGACCGCCACCGAACCGCATTGGAGCAAATCCTCGTAGGCCACGGTTTCTGCCTTAATGAACCCGCGTTCGAAATCAGTGTGGATAACGCCCGCTGCGTTAGGCGCGGTATCGCCTTCAGTGATGGTCCAGGCTCTTACCTCTTGTTCGCCAGCCGTGAAGAAGGTTCGGAGTCCTAGGAGGTGGTAGGTGCCTCGAATCAATCCCCCCACGCCAGATTCTTTGACGCCAAGCTCGCTGAGGAATTCGTTCGCCTCTTCTGGGGCGAGATCCACGAGATCACTCTCGATCTGTGCGCTGATAATCACCGTTTCGCAAGCATGATGATTCTTGGCGTATTCTTGGACCTTTTGGACAAAGGGGTTTTCGGTGGCCGTTGCGAGTTCGCTCTCTTTCACATTGGCCGCGAAAATTGTGGGCTTGTTAGAAAGGAGGAAAAAGGGATGGGCCACAGCTCGTTCTTCAGGGGTGAGCTCGAGGGTGATAGCGGGTTTGCCATCGTTGAGATGAGGTTCGATCTTGCTGAGTACAGCGGTTTCTGCAATGGCCGTCTTGTCTCCGCGTTTTGCATCTTTGGCTCGGCGTGCGAGACTGTTCTGGACAGATTCGAGGTCGGCAATCACGAGTTCCGTCATGATAGTTTCGATGTCTCGAATCGGGTCGATCGATCCCGCGACATGATGAATGTCGGTATCTTCGAAGCAGCGAACGACCTGAACGATGGCGTCGACTTCACGGATGTGGCTAAGGAACTTGTTGCCTAAGCCCTCACCTTGAGCCGCTCCCTTGACCAGCCCGGCGATGTCGACGAACTCGATATTCGTAGGGATGATCGTTTCCGTCTTGGCGATTTTGGCCAGTGGCTCTAGGCGGCTGTCAGGGACGGTGACAACACCGACGTTGGGGTCGATCGTGCAAAAGGGATAATTGGCCGATTCCGCCTTGCGGGTTTTGGTCACCGCATTGAAAAGGGTCGATTTCCCGACGTTTGGTAATCCTACGATTCCAGCTCTAAGCATAATTAGGAACTTGGTTGACTGAGTGTGCCAAGTGTTGATGGGCGTTGACTGTTAAGCGTCTCTTCCCTGATATCAGTCGCGCAACACTTATGTGTAAAAAGACTGCGAGATCAAATGATTTTTTTCATTTGTTCGATGGTTTGCTGCTGTTAAGGGCCGTTTCGCTCTGTTTTCTATGTGACAGCTGCGTCAGTTGGCTTGGCAGTGATACTGCGACTGCAGTGGGGCGTGCGAGGGCTTTTCCCGGCTCGACGGGCCGTTGATCGATCGATAGACTTCCGCGCTTTGAAGGCTAGCCGTCCAGTATCTGTTGTTGAGTTTTTGCGAACCTTGGTTCGTATCCCCAGTGTGAATCCTGCCTTTGCTCCGCAGGACTGTCCTTTGACGGGCGAGGAGCGGATGGTTGCTCATTTGGAGGCTTTGGGGCGGCAGGCTGGCCTGCGGGTGCGTCGGCAACGAGTGGCTCGTGGGCGCGATAATTTGATCGTTACTCTCCCGTCCAAGGGGAGACGGCGTCGGCGAATCGTATTGGCGCCTCATCTGGATACCATTGGCGCCGAGGCGTCTCAGCTTTCTGGTCGTCTCGCTGATGGAAAGATTTTCGGTCGCGGAGCCTGCGATACGAAGGGCTGCGTGGCGGCGATGTTTTATTCTCTCCTGGTCCTCGCTGAGGATCCGAATCGTCCGGAGGGCATTGAGGTCAGTTTTGTGGGCTTGGCCGACGAAGAAAATGCGCAATTGGGCTCAAGGGCATTCGCTTTGAAGAGTCCGAAATACGATTTGGCGATCGTCGGGGAACCGACGCAATTACAGGTCGTCACAGCCCACAAGGGAGATTTTTGGTTTGAAATAGAATGTTTTGGAAAAGCGGCCCACGGGGCGCGTCCCGAACTGGGGCGGAATGCGGTGAAAGCGATGTCTCAGGTCGTTGTAGCGCTCGAAAGCGAGTATGCCAATGCGTTGAAGGTGCGGCAGCACCCTTTGCTAGGGCATGCCACGATTAATGTGGGGTGCTTCCAGGGAGGGACGCAGCCCAATGTGGTGCCCGATCGCTGTTCCATTCACGTTGATCGACGAACGCTTCCGGGTGAGAGCTTGGCTCAAGTGAAGAAGGAGATTACCCGCGTCGCTCGTAGTGTTGGCGTTCGAGTCACGGTGACGGATATCCGTCAACGCCCCACGCCCGCTTTGGAAACGGATCCTGATCTTCCCGTGGTTCAGGAGTTTCTTCGGTCGCTTGGGCGTCGCCGAACCATTGGAGTTGATTACTTTTGTGATGCTGCAATCATGGCAACCTCTGGGACCCCCTGTGTGGTCTTCGGGCCCGGTGATATTGCCCAAGCCCATACGGCGAACGAATGGATCTCAGTAGCCTCACTCCGCCGAGGAACGGAACTGCTTATTCGCTATTTGAAGGCGCTTGCTTGATGGGGAAGTCGCCCAGAGTCAGTATCATCATTGCAGCGAGGGAAGGGCAGGCGGACATTCCTGCTTTGGCCCAATTGGAGTCCCTTCAATCTCAGTCGTCCCAATTCGAGATATTGCTAGCCCGTGGTGCTCAGCCGAGTTGCCAGCGCAATCGCGCCGCCGAGCAGGCGCACGGGGCGATTCTTTATTTCCTGGATGATGATTCGCTGTTGGATAAGGGAAATCTTGATCGACTATTGGCTGCGTTCTCGGATCCCAATCTTGCTGTTGTCGGAGGCCCCAATCTCTGTCCTCCAGAGGCCCCGTTTCTTCAGAAGGTTTTTGCCGCTGTCATGGGTAGCTGGTTGGCTTTCGGCCCTAGCGCTGCAAGGTATCGTCAGATCGGCGTGGTTCGGGCCACCTCCGAAAAGGAGTTGATCTTATGCAACCTGGCCATTCTCGCATCGGAGTTTAAGCGAGCAGGGGGGTTCGATGAGGCGCTGTATCCGAACGAAGAAAATGCTCTCTTGGATCGCTTGATGGGAGAAGGGAAGCAATTGAGATATGATCCTGATCTCGTCGTGTATCGACATCCTCGGGAGTCAGTGGTTGCCTTTGTCTGGATGCTGTTTCGCTATGGCCGGGGGCGGGGCGAGCAGGTTCGCCTTCATCCATCTGTTGGATCGGCGCTTAATTTTGTGCCGGCTTTCTTTGTTTGTTATGTCTTTGGGCTTGTCCTATCGGGGATGTTTTTGGGCCCTATTCCTTTTATCGTCCAATTGCCCATGGTGGGATATCTTCTCGTGACTCTGGTTTGGGGACTGAATCTGGTGCGCCAAGCGGGGGGAGGGATTGGTTTTTGTGGGATGCCCTTCCTGCCTGTGGCGCATCTTGCCTATGGCGTGGGATTGTGGAAAGGACTCGTCCTTGGTCCGTCGGGACAGACGAATAGCAAGGCTGCCGTGGAGGTATCCGTTGAGAGGGTTGGTTCAGTCTAGACGAGGGTGAATATTGTACGTCAAGGGGCTTGGATGGTGGGATGCACGACGCTTGCGGGTGTCTTTATGTTCGGCGTCCATGGGCTCGGTCTCGTTTTCTTAAACGCTGCTTCGTATGGCCTCTTTATGGTCCTACTCAACCTGGTGAATTTCTCAACGATTCTTTCTCCGGGTATCCAAACCGTCTTCGCCTACGAAACCGCTGGGGTGAAGAATCTCAGGGCGGAAAAGACGCTGTCAGCGAATATTGTTGGCGTATTGGTCGTTCTGACCTGCTTATGGGGGCTTGGGGTCGGGGTGGTTTTCTTTGGGGAGTCTTGGATTCTCGCAAAGTTAAAAATGACGAGTAGCAGAGGGCTTTGGGTCACCTTGTTGGTTATTTTGCCACACCTTTGGTTACCAGTGCTGATGGGAGTCTTGCAAGGCCGACAATTGTTTGGGTGGCTCGGTTGGGCGGTGCTTTGCAATGGTGCCGGTCGCTTCCTAACGATCTTTTGTCTGTTCGCCTTCCTAGGTGCCAATATTAATTGGATCATGCTTGGCCCCTTGATCGGAGTGCTTGGGGCGCTGATTGTTTCTGGGATTATTTGTCGGGACCTGCTCTGTCTTGGATCTGAGCGAATAGCATGGCAACGTTGGTTCCTGAGAGCCATTCCGTTTGCCTTAGGGCCCGGGGTATTTCAGTTCATGTTGACTGCCGATGCGATTGTTGCCCGGGCGAATTTTGAAGAAATTGAAAGTGGTCACTACGCAGCGGCTACGCTCGTTGGGAGGGGCCTTGTGATGTTTGTGGGCCCTCTAGCCGGGGTGATGTTTCCGCGATTGGTCAAGGAGCGTTCAGGCCATACTGGAAGCAAACTTGTTCGAGACACCGCATTGGCAACCTTCGGTGTGGTTATTTGCGTCAGTTTATTTAGTTGGATCGCTTGCCTTCTAGCGCCTCGCCTCCTCGATTATGCTTCCTCTGCCACTTGGCTGCCGGCGGCAGTTTCCGGAGCTCTTGAGTCGAAGGGCCCAGCCTTGCTGTGGGTTGCTGGTGTTGTCCCCTTGTTTCTGATCGCCATGGGGCCACTTGCGATTGCCAATGTGTTTGTGAGTCACCTAGTGGCTCTCAAAGAATTTCGAAAGATCAGTTGTCTAATCGTTGTTGTGCTTGCTTATGGAATCGGGTTGGCAACGATTTCCTTTTCAGTGAACGTGTTGATTTTTTGGGTCGGATTAGGGAATCTAGGGCTTTTGTTAGGGGCTCTCGGATTCAGTTATAGGGTGCAGAAGAGCGCAAAGAACTGTTAGATAGAGACGGATGCAAAAAGCACTGCGAGTATTGATTATTGAGGACTCTGAATTTGATGCGCGCGTGATGACGAGCGTGTTGCGTCAGGGGGGCTATGACGTCTCAAGTCAACGCGTGGAGAGTGGCTCGTCCTTGCGTGATGCTCTCGGGACGAATGATTGGGATATCATTCTGTCCGACTACAATTTGCCCGATTTCCAGGCTCCAGAAGCGCTTCGTATTCTCAAATCGTCCGGAGTGGATGTCCCTTTCATTATCATTTCTGGGGGCATCGGTGAGGATGTCGCGGTCGCGGCGATGAAGGCGGGCGCGCATGACTACCTGATGAAGGGGCAGTTGGCTCGTTTGGTTGTGGCCGTGGAGCGCGAATTGCGTGAGGCACAGACGCGCCGCGAGCGGCAGCAGGTCGAGGCCGCACTCAGGGAAAGTGAGCAGCGAAACCGGCTTCTTTGGGAAAATTCGAGCGATGCTGTGATGCTCTTGGATAGCGCCGGTGTGATCCAGTTTGCGAACCCAGCCACGACCAAGATTTTCGGCTATCCAAGCCCCGAGTTGATTGGAACCAATATTGAGCGCCTGTTTGGGGCTTCTGGGCGTTCCACACTCAAGGTGAATCTTGAGGCCAGCGGTGGTTTGGAGGGCGAAAGTAAGGGCCAACGACAGTTGTTTGAAGCGCTCGGGGAAACTCAAGAAGGGAAATCGATCACGCTTGAAACCGCTCTGAGTAGTCTTGAACTTCATGAACGCCGAATGTATGTGGCGTTTATTCGAGATATCACCGCTCGTAAGGCCGCGGAGAAGGAACTGCGAGAGCACGAGGAACAGTTTCGGGTTGCCCGAGATATTCAACAATGGATGTTTCCTAAGAAGGCGCCTCACTATCCGGGTTTCGATATTGCTGGCGTCAGTTTTCCGGCCGCAGCGGCTGGGGGGGATTATTTTGACTACGTCTCATTATTGAATGATCGCATCGGTTTCGTGGTTGCTGATGTGACGGGGCATGGGATTGGACCGGCTTTGCTGATGGCGGAGGCTCGAGCTTATCTCCGGGTTCTAGCGAAACGACGGGAAGATCTCGGAGAAATACTGACTCGCGCCAACTTTGTCCTGGCTGAAGACTTGAGCATCGAGCGCTACATCACGATGATTCTCGCGGCGCTTGATACGGATACCAATCGATTGACCTGGTCCAATGCGGGGCATCCTGCGGGACTTGTGCTTGGAGTGGACGGGAAGTGCCGTCTCCGTTTGAAACGAAATGGACCGCCGTTAGGGATTCGGGAGGATACGGAGTACGCAGCCGGGGAGGGGGTCGATTTGATTGCCGGAGACATTGTCATTCTGTTGACAGACGGCTTTGAAGAAGCCTTGTCGGATGACGATGAGTTCTTCGGCGTTGACCGGATCTGCCAGCACGTTCAAGAAAATCGTGACCAACCGGCAGAGGCGATTCTTGAATCATTGCGACAGGCTGTCGCTGAGTTTGTGGGGACAGATGAGCAGGACGATGATCTTACGGGGATCATTGTGAAGGTGAATTCGTAGGCGAAAGGTCTACATTTCTCGGCAGAGGGAGATAAGCCGAGGGAGATGCTTTTTCGTCGGTGTAGATTCCTTCCCCGAGATCGGAGAGCGGATCTTTCGTTTGTTGGTGCTGCCAAAGGCGAACGCCAAGGCTTCCGATGCCGATGAGGCCGCAAAGGAACATGAGTGGCAGGGCAATCTTCCAATTAATTCTCGAAAGGTAGAGAGCCAAGAGCTCGACGAAGCCCTTTTTGGGTGGAATTGGTCCATCCTCCTCGGACGGACCCGATTCTTGCCCTTCTAGTTCCCTTGTGAGGGCGGCGATGAGGGCTTTCGAGTCGAGTTTGAGTAGCCGTGCGTAGGTCCGGGTGAAGCCACGAACGTAGATGGGAGCCGAAAAAATATCATAGTCTCCGGACTCAAGCGCTCGCACGTGGTCAGTGCGGAGCTTGGTCAGGTTGGCGACGTCCTCAATCGTGAGATCTTGAGCCTCTCGAGCGGTACGCAGCTGTTCGGCAACTGTCGGCATGAAGATTTATTGAATCAGATCTGTCGCGAGTATGCTCCAGCATTGTCCAAGGATCAACACAAACCCCCAATCGCCGGACGAATGCGCCATGCGATGGAAATTGGGCTTCCGTCTGCGTGTTACAAGGCGCTTCGAAGCGCCTTGCCCTTCGCTAGGTCGCTATTTGTTGCCGTGCTTCTTGATGTAGCTATTGCTCCGAGTATGGGCCAGCGCTTCGGTTTCGGCCCCTTGGTCACCTTGCGAGCGCATCCATTGGTGAAGCTGATTTGAGAGCTCGCGTTTGATGCCTTCGTGCTCTGGGTTTGCTGCGAGATTATTGAGGCAATGTGGGTCGTCGGCCACATTATAGAGCTCTTCTTCCGGTCGATATTGGTAGTTGTGAACCAGGGTCTGGGCTTTGGTGTCGCCCTGCTCAGCCTGACGTTCCCAGGAGTTCCAAAAGTCAGCTTTGTCTCCCCCTTTTCGGGTGACGACATTGGTGAATCGGACATTGGGAGTGAGATTTCTAATGTAACGGAAGGTCTTAGTTCCGCAGGAACGAATGCCGTATGATTCCGATCCGTTGATGATCCCTCGGGTGGTGTGAAGGCCAAACGTGTAGGTCTTGTGTTCAGACGTGGTCCCTCGTAGAACGGGCAAGAAGGAACGTCCGTCCATGACTGGCGCCGGGGAAAGTCCGGCGGCTTCTAGTAATGTGGGCGTCACATCACAGTATTCGACAAGGGCATCCGTTTGCGAATTGGGTGCTATCGTTCCGGGCCATCGAGCGATCATTCCGGATCCGAGTCCGAGTTCGTAGCAGGTCCATTTGGCGAATGGAAAGCCTGAGCCTTGTTCGGAGAGTACCATCACCAGCGTCTCCTCCTCGAGTTCGTATTTGTCTAATAGTTGAAGGAGCGCCCCGCATTGGGCGTCAAAGAAGCTGATTTCTGCCAGGTATTTGGAGTATTGGAATCGAGTCTCGGGCGTGTCGACAAAGGTTGGGGGAAGGGAAAGCGTCGCCGGCGGGTAGTCGTTAGGATTGCCTCGATTGTATGGGGTGTGGGGTTCATTCGAGCAGGCAAAGAGGCAAAATGGCTTGCCTGATTGTTTCGATTCTCTCAGCAGGGCTTCGATCTTGGGATAGGGGGGGTTACTGTCAGGCTCCGCAG
>CAJXVR010000184.1 GCA_913061285.1 uncultured Verrucomicrobiota bacterium
GCCTTAACATTAAAGCGCGGGTGCACGAACCCGAAGACCGCTGGAGTTTCATTCGGCTCCCACTCCTCAGGCCACAAACGAGAAGTGAGGTAGGGGGGCTCGACACGATAGTAGCCATCGGCCAGGTCTCCGTTGAATTCAGATCGGCCTGAAACGAAGGCCATCAGTTGGGATGGACGTTTGACGCTAGATTCATTGATCACTGCGAAGCGGCCAAATTTTTCAAAGGCCTTGTCACTAGGAGGAAGCACTTGATCATCGCCGCCGACAAAAACGGAGTTCACAGCGAGTGAGGGGAAGAGACTCGCCGCGTAGGCGTAGTTTGTTTCGTCGTCCTGTGCAAACGCATGGAGCAGGGCGCGGTTGCGGTTCGCGTAGAGAATCTCGAAGTTCATTCCAAGGTAAGGCGCGATTCGCCACGGGTAGCGTGCGTTGATGGGGTGATGCAGAGGCCGCCCAATTCGATCTTCTGCTTGAAACTCGTAGCGATAGCCAGGAAGGACATTGCCGCGGTGGTCATCACTGTACATCCGATGCGCCATCATGAGTTGTTTGGCAGAGTTGAGCTCGTTGATGGATTGAGCTTTCTCTTTCGCCTTGCCTACTGCAGGGAGCAGCAATCCGGCAAGAATCGCGATGATCGCAATGACAACGAGAAGTTCGATCAGAGTAAAAGCACTCGGTTCGGTATAGGTGGTTTCAGCGTTTGCCAACTTCATGCTGCGTAAGATGCCAGAGCGTAGAAATCGGTGCTGCCGATTGGTTGCGCTTTTTCTTCGGTGGGTTGCGCTTTCCTTAAAATGCGCGAGTCTACGAGATTCTAAGAGGGGTATATGCGCCAAGATCGCTTCTCCGAAGAATGAACAAGCGTCTTGATAAGCTGGAAGCATCAGGGCAATGACGTTTCTCCGAGCCCTTCCGTGAGAGGGCGCATTTCTCCGACAGAGAATCGCAATCTACCGATAGCTCAGCCCTCGTCTTATTCTCTAAGGTGCTCGCAATGAAGTTGAACCTTTTCTCGGAAACGGCCTTACGAATCACGAGTATCGCATTCGTTGCAATCAATCTAGGCGCCTCAGATATTCCCAAGACAGCCTTGTCATTCCCAGCGCTCCCGCAAGGCTTGACGAGTTTTGGAGCGGAGGTGCTTGGAGGTGCCGTGTATGTTTATGGAGGACACGTCGGGAAGGCCCATGACTATTCTGTAGAGACAACCTTAGGGGATTTTCTTCGCTTGGATTTGGATGGTGGTAGGCACTGGGAGAAACTCGCGGGGGGGAGTCGTGCACAGGGAACCCGACTCGTTGCCTATCAAGGATCGCTTTATCGAATCGGAGGGCTACAGGCACGGGAACGTGCTGATGGCTCGGTAGCATTGCACTCTCTTCCCGAATTCGCCAGATACGATGTCCGAGCGAACAAATGGGAACCATTAGTTCCCATGCCAAATGGACGGTCGAGCCATGAAGCAACGATCGTTGGTTCAAAGATCTTTGTCGGTGGAGGTTGGACAATGAGTGGACGGACCTCCGGAGGAAAGTGGAGCGATTCGATGTTGGTAATCGATTTGGAGGCAGAGGAATTAGCATGGCAGGCCCTTCCGCAACCCTTCCAACGGCGCGCCATTGCTTCAGATACCGTTCGGGGAAAAGTCTACTTTATTGGCGGAATGGATGCTGATGGAGATCCTTCCCGTGAGGTTGATGTTTACGATATTCGCACCGGGACATGGTCGGGGGGCCCCTTGATTCCTTCCGGCCCAATGCAAGGGTTTGGTTCTGCTGCCTGTCATCTCGATGGAGCCCTTCTCCTCAGTTCCTATCAGGGGGGCATCGTGCGCTTGAGTGATGACGGCACCGAATGGGATTCCGTGGGGAGGCTCGCTGAGAAACGTTTCTTTCATCGCATCACGCCGCTGCCTCATGGCGGGCTACTAGCCATCGCTGGAGCATCGCGAAAAGCGGGACACCTCGCGAGCCTGGAATCGATTTCTCTAGGCCAGTATTGATTCTCGGATTTCTAATTAGAATTGGTGCGGACGAAGTCGTTGCAGTGATTGAAGACCATTAAGTGAATATAATGGCCAGTTGGATTTCAATCGTCAGCCAAACACTCTACATTGTGCCAGGATTTTACTTGATACAGAGACTCAGTCTCAATAAAAAGATAACAGTAATTGAGATTGAGTCTCGATATCGAAATGGAAGAATGAAGAACTACCTCCCAAAATCATCTAGGAAACCCCATAGCCTGAATGTTGTCATTGCCGGTTTAGTAGGCGCTTCGGCGATTACTTTGTCCGGCCAGGAAATTGAAACCGATACGGCAAGCAGCGCCTCAGAACCAATGTTACTTCCAGAGGTCTCGTTGATCGGCTCAGAAGAAGCTGTTCGAACGCTTCCTGCTTCCGGGGCTTATATTGGTGAGGAGCAACTTCGCAAATACTTGAGTGCCGACGTGAACCGTGTCCTACGACAAGTTCCTGGTGTCTATCTTCGCGAGGAAGACGGCATGGGACTATTCCCGAATGTCAGCATTCGAGGCGTGACTACCGAACGTAGTAAGGCGGTGACGGTGATGGAGGACGGAATATTGAGCGCGCCAGCCCCTTATTCGGCTCCTTCAGCCTACTACAGTCCGAATGTTGCGCGCATGAATGGATTGGAGATTCTCAAAGGCTCTAGCCAAATCAAGTATGGTCCCCACATTACTGGTGGTGCGATCAACTACCTCTCCACACCAATTCCCGCTGATGATCTTTCTTACCTCAAGCTCTCCTATGGGTCCTACAATGAGCTCATCGGACACTTTTGGCACGGAAACGTCAAAGAGCTAGAGAACGGTGGTCGCGTGGGGTACTTGGTGGAGGGGTTTTACCATACGACGGACGGCTTTAAGGACATCGACACGACCCCGGACTTCAGTGATGGGGAGGACACCGGCTTTACTCGCGTTGAGCCCATGGTCAAAGTATTCTGGGAACTTCCAACCGAGACTTATCATCGGATAGAGGCGAAGTACGGGTATTCAGATCTTGATGCCGACGAAACCTATTTGGGGCTTTCGGAAACAGATTTCGATGCGGATCCGTTCCGTCGCTATTCAGCCTCTCGGTTTGACAATATCCAGACCGAGAATCATCGCGCTTCACTGCGACACATCATGGAACCTCGAGCCAATCTCCGCATTGCCACCACCGGTTACATGCAACACTTTGAAAGAAATTGGGCGAAGTTGCACCAATTGCGGGGACCGAACGTCGGTCTCTCATCGGCTCTTCTCGACGCAAGCCCTGGTGGGGGGCTAGCGATCCTCAATGGCACGGCGGCCGGTACCTTGAGGGTTCGGAATAACGCTCGTGAATACAAAATCTACGGGATCCAAACCTCAGCCACGGCAACCTTTGATGTCGGGGACACGGCGCATAAGTGGGAAACCGGCATTCGCTATCACTTTGATGAAGTCGATCGCTTTCAGTGGGATGTTGACTATGTGCAAGCAGCCAATGGGACCATCTCTGGTTCAACCGTAGGCGCTATGGGAGCCGCTGGGGATCGGATCCAGCAATCGCACGCCTTGGCTCTCTTTACCCAGGATGAAATCAAGTTCAAGCGATGGACTCTGACACCCGGCATTCGCTTTGAAACCATTGATCAAGAATATGAACAGGATCAGCGAAGAGCCGACGGCGGCGGGAGCCCGGCAAGTGGTGACGGGCGAACCGACGCTTACGCGGGTGGTTTGAGTATCGCCTATGAATTGAATTCGAACTGGAATGCGTTCTTTGGCGTGCATCGAGGCTTTTCGGTTCCCGGTCCCCGTGCGGCTATCCGAAGTTCCCTCGATGAGGAAACCTCTTTGAGCTTCGAACTTGGAAGTCGCTACACCAATCCGGAGAAAGGCCTGATGGCTGAAGCTGTTCTATTTCGTACGGACTTCAATGATCTGATTGTTGGTGGAAACCTTGGCGGGGGTGGGGCCGCTGTGACAGAAAACGTCGGTGATATCGATTCCATGGGATTGGAGCTCGCCCTTGCCTATGATCACGGACAAGCAGCAGGATGGGCGGTCCGAACGCCTGCGCGTTTTGCTTTGACGCTGACCGATGCGGAGTTGGACGGTGCAGCCACGAATACCGATCCAGAATCCCTTTTTGAAGGGGGCACTGATGGAGCGGATGTTCCGTATATTCCGGATTACCAGCTCAACGCTGAGTTCGGCTTGGAATATGGTAAGTTGGGCGCCTATGTCAGCATGACTTATGTGCCGGCGACCTATACCAGTGCGAGCAACACGAGCGCAAACGTTCGCGCTGACGGGACTCCTGATGCACGGGTCGGTGAGACGGATAGCTACTTTCTGACAGATCTGTCCGTTCGATACCAACTCAAAGAGCGAACCACTATCTTCGGAGGGATCCGAAATCTCTTTGATCGAGAGTATGTCGCATCAAGGCACCCACATGGTCCGCGACCGGGACTACCTCGATTCTTTAATGCCGGGGTCGAGATCTTTTTCTGAAGCGGTTTTTCCTCTTCAGTTCCTCATGATGAGGTGGGCTTAGATGAGTGTCTAGGCTCACCCTTCAGTAGGAATATAGGCTAATTTCAGGAGGTGTTTTCGTTGTATCTGGAAGCACTTTTTTTTGGGTTTCTTTATGAGATTGAGTCTCAATCGCAAAAAAAGACAGTTGACCTATGTTTAGAGCAGGGAACTCCAGGTCTCTTCCCGGAGCGGTGAATGACTCCCCGGAGATTATCGATTCAGTGCTCTGCAAGTCTGGGTATTATTTTGATTTCAGTTGCCTGACATCAATGCATTTGCAAAGCCAATGGGGAGCACTCAAGGCACCTCATATCCATGTTTGTTTCAACCTGTCTGGTGAAGGATCTGTCCGGATTGGAGATGCAGAGGAGCGATTTAATGGAGAGTGCTATTGGTACGTGACCCGCGGCGAAAAAGCGGTTGAATTCACTCGAAAAACGGGGCAACAACATCGCTTCCTTAGCCTACTACTATCCAAGCAATGGCTCCGAGACGATCTGCTAGACTTTGACTCGGCACTTCACACAGTAGCTCAGAGGTATTTGAAACAGGAACATAATGAATCTGTTTTCGGATCAATTCGGCCTATTTCTTCCGGCATGCGCCACTGGCTCGATGGAGTGCATCAGCCTCAGGTGCCTACAGCCGCCCGTTCACTTTGGTATCGAGCAAAGGCCTTAGAAGTTGCCTGTGAGCTCTTCTTCGATACGCCTCCGGATGAACTCTTCTGCCATCGGCATCAGCGAATTGCTGAATCACGAACGACTCGGGTGAAGAAAATTCTTGAGACACAATTGGAGGAACCTCCCAGTCTGAAGGAGCTCGGAAAGATCGTCGGGTGTAGTCCCTATTACTTGAGTCGAACGTTTTCTAAGGAAGCAGGGATGACGATCCCTCAATTCCTACGACAGCGCCGCATGGAGAAAGCCGCGGAATTGCTTCGAGCCGGAAATCTGAACGTTACGGAGGTTGCTTTGGAGGTAGGTTATAGTAGTCTGAGTCATTTCAGCCAAGCATTCTGTCAAACCATGGGATGTTGCCCCGCAATGTATCCTCTCGAGAAGCGGTTGTAGATTGCAATCACGCGATGTCTTCGTTGCCGCTTGTTCGGAGATCAATCACTTTAAACAACAATCTTTCCGGATGGACCATGAAAGTTGCTATCTCTCGCTGGGCTGACGGAAGGCACGTTCAAGTTCATTCGCTCGATCCGTTGATACAGTCTGTGCGTCCCGCCAGAGCCACCGCATGATGCTAGGAAAGATGGCGCCGCCTTGTTTCTGGCCGTGATTTCCAATGCCCCAAGTGTAATTGACATCGTAGCCTTTTTCGGTGAGCGCGTCGACCATCCTGACGTTTTGGTAGAACCAATCTCGTTCATTTGGATCATCGCCTGAGCCTTCAAGGCGATTGTCATTGCGTCCGTCTTGGAGAAACACTCGGATGGGTTTTCGCTCACTCCGCCGAACGATATCCGGATAGGTATGGCCTCCGCGGTTCCCCAAGTTAACGAAACTGCCAACGAAAGAAAACACCTTGCGAAACTGATCGGGACGATGCCAAGCCACTGTGAAGGCAGCGATCCCGCCTGAGCTGGAGCCGCCAATCCCTCGCAGATTCGGATCATTCGTAATGTTGTAGTCCTCCCGCAGGGCCGGGAGCAATTCATCAACGATGACACGCGGGTATTTGTCGTTAAGAGCATTGTATTCCTCAGGTCGATTCGTGTTCCGGTCCCCCCAGCTGCGTGGCGTCGGCTCGGGCTGGTCCGGGCGACGTCCGGGATTTATGAAAACAGCGAGCATGACAGGAATCTCTCGGCGATAGATTAGATTGTCGATGACGCGGTGAGCTTGAACATCCCCTGGTTCAGCTTTCAGTGCTTGGCCATCATTGAACACCATCAAGGCGCTTGGGTGCTGAGGATCATACTGTGCGGGAACATAAACCCAGTAGGTATGCTGGGTTCCAGGAAAGACCTCTGAACGAATGATCGTCGGACCAACGAAGGCTCCTTGGGGAACCCCAGCTTGGATCATCGAATCGGGACCAAGTTTGTAATGCGCATCCATGCTGCGTTTTGGAGCCCGTCGACGGCGGGTGTCCGAATCTTGAGCCAGAGTTTCGAGGGAGAGCAGTAGGAGCGGCAGCAATAATAGTTGCCATTTCAAGATCCGGAATGTCGTGGGATTCATTTGAACAGCTTGAATTGTCGCGTGAAACGCTTCAAGCCAAAGCATTTCATTCCCTCCATCGGACTCCTGAACCGTGCCGCCTCAATTCCTGGAGACGTAGCATAAGGTGCCGGAGGCCCCTTATGAACGCTGTTCAGAATCGGAGCGAGAAACGTTCAAGAACGCCTTCATGCTGACGGATTGACAACAGTGTCTGATTCTTAGGCCCCTAGAGTTCTCCAGGAAATCCTTGTTGTCGAAGGGCATCGTAAAGTACCAACCCAACGCAATTCGCCAAATTCAGTGATCGCGATGCTTCGTTGAACATCGGAATTCTGAGCCAACGGGTCGAATGCTGCTTAAGCAGTCGTTCGGGTAAGCCCGCGGATTCGCGTCCAAAAACCAAGTAGTCATTAGGGCTGATCTCCGCCTCAGAATAGTTCTTTGCCCCACCGGATTCGATAAACCAAAAGGCGCCTTTCGCCTGGTTCTGCAGCTGAAAATCATTCCACGAAGGCCATTTGAACCAAGTCACCTGTTTCCAATAATCCATACCGGCTCGCTGAAGCCGTTTATTGTCCAATTGAAAGCCAAGCGGTTCGATGAGATGAAGGGTAGATCTCGTTGCCGCACACAGACGGGCAATATTGCCTGTATTCGGTGGGATCTCGGGTTCAAGAAGGACGATATTCACGGTACTGATTCTCGATCATCAGAGTGCTTGGAGGCCACAAAAAACGCTCAATTCTGTCAATTTACGTCCCTTTTCAAGGTTCCATTCCCTGCGGACACCCAGAAATGACGCCTTTGTATGACGCGTTAACGGGGCCGGAATCGCCAACGCTTTCCAGCGGGAATCTTCATGAAACCGTCGAGAGATTCAGAGGATTAATTTCACAGGTTGCCAGGAAGAAAAGAGCCGGTATATTGTGGCCGACCTCGGGCGCATGGCGTTCTCAGGGTGATTATGCAGGTTTTAAACGTCATATTTATTATATTGGAAGTGTTGGTGCTCTTCAATTTGCTCATTATTGTTCATGAGCTAGGGCACTTTTTGGCAGCAAAATGGCGGGGACTCCATGTCGAACGCTTTGGCATCTGGTTCGGAAAGCCGCTCTGGGAGCGTAGCTTCGGAGGCGTCAAGTACTCGCTGGGCTCAATTCCGGCAGGGGGATTCGTCGCGTTGCCACAGATGGCCCCGATGGAAGCGATTGAAGGGGACAGTGACACAAATTATGCGGATTTGCCTAAGATCGGGGCCCTCGATAAGATTATTGTGGCCTTCGCAGGACCGCTCTTCAGCTTTGGTCTTGCCTTCTTTTTTGCCGGAGTCGTTTGGATGATTGGAAGACCGATCAGTGAATCTGACACGACAACCGTCATTGGATTCGTTCATCCTGATTCGCCGGCTGAAAAGGCCGGATTGCAAGCAGGTGACAAGATCCTCGAGGTCGATGGCTCTCCGGTCAAGAAGTGGAGTGGCATCGGTGATGCCGTAACCTGGCGGATCGTCAGTAGCGTCGGAGAAACCGTTTCCGTGAAGGTTGAAAGGGATGGCGTCGAGCAGGAATTGACTGCAACGCCAACGCGTCCAGACAAAGCGGCTTGGGAGCGAGCCAGTCTTCGACAGATCAAGATTGAACCCATGCAGACTCCTATCGTCGCTGGAGTCCAAGCGAATAGTCCCGCTGAGCTGGCCGGAATCCAAGAGAACGATGTGATCAAGGCGGTCAATTCGGTCAAACTTTATAACCCCACCGCTCTCAGCTATTATATTCAAGACAATCCAGATACAGATCTTGTCTTAGATTTGGACCGAGGCGGTGTCCCAGTTCAGGCAACGCTCCGTGCAGTGTTGCCCGTTTATCCCGATGAATTCCCCGGTGAAAAACGAACGATGATTGGGGTTATGTGGGATCAGTCGGGGGAAATGAAGATTGTTCACCCTGGCCCATGGGAACAAATCGAGTCGAGCGTGATGGCCATGGCCAATACCTTTAAGGCATTGTTCGCCGAAAAGTCAGATATTGGAGCCCAACATCTCAGCGGTCCCGTGGGGATCATGCGAATCTACTACATATTGTTCGAGAGTGAGTATGGGTGGCGACTGGCTCTTTGGTTTAGCGTTCTCCTCAACGTGAACCTTGCTCTGCTCAATCTCTTGCCCATTCCCGTGCTTGATGGCGGCCACATTGTTATGGCGACCGTCGAAGCCGTATTTCGACGTCCAATTCCATATTCAATTCTCAACATCGTGCAGACGGGTTGTGCTCTCTTGGTCATTGGTTATATGTGCTATGTGACCTTCTTTGACGTGCAGGATCTTCCTTGGAAGCGGGCGAAGCCTCAGGCGATTTACTTCGCTCCCGCCAGTGATATTGAGACGAGTGTGACTCCAGAGATTGTTCAGTAAACAGAATGCAATACTGCACTTCGCCTTTTCAGTTCGCTCGACGCCGTACGAGAGAAGTCATCGTGGGGGACCCGACTCGAGGGGGTGTTATCGTGGGGGGCGATCATCCTGTCGTGCGACAGTCCATGATCACCTGCGATACCTTGGATACCGACGCTTGTGTTCAACAAACCTTGGATCTCGTCAAGGTGGGATGCCAGATCGTAAGGATCACGGCGCAGACCAAACGACATGCGGCGAACCTTGAGCATATCGTACGCGAGCTACGTGAGCAGAACTGTTGGGTTCCAATCGTGGCCGATATTCACTTTAAGCCGGATGCGGCGATGGAAGCGGTTAAGTGGGTTGAGGTGATTCGGGTGAATCCGGGGAACTACGCCGACAGTAAAAAGTTTGCGATCAGAGAGTACACCGATGATCAATACGAGGAAGAGCTTTCTCGTATTGAAGAGAAGTTCGCTCCACTGGTTGAAGAATGTAAGGCGAGGGGACGGGCGATGCGGATCGGAACCAACCATGGTTCCTTAAGCGATCGCATCATGAATCGCTTTGGGGACACCCCACTTGGCATGGTGGAAAGTGCTTTGGAATTCGCTCGAATCGCGCGTGCCCGAGATTTTCATAATTTCAAGTTCTCTATGAAGTCGAGCAATCCTAAAGTGATGATTGAGTGCTATCGACTTCTCGTTGCTCGCATGGATGCCTTGGGTGCTGATTGGAATTATCCGATTCACCTTGGCGTCACTGAGGCAGGAGATGGAGAAGATGGGCGAATCAAGAGTGCGATCGGGATCGGGTCGCTCCTTTGTGATGGGCTTGGAGATACCATTCGCGTGTCGCTGACTGAAGATTCTCCAAACGAGATTGCTGTGTGCAATGATCTCTTGGCTGAAATCCCGTCGTTGACAGATTCCGAGCTTGAGCTAAGCCCGGTAAAACTGAGTTACGACCCATTCGAATATGTTCGTCGCGGGACTCCAGAAATTGAGCTCGCCGATAACATCAAGCTGGGGGGCGAGCAGCCAATCCGAGTCATCGTTACTCAGGCAACCTGGGACGCAGTATCACCGAAGATTCGTCCTCGCGATGATGTGCGACCCGAAGGAGTTTATGAAGATCTGAATATCTTAGAGGTTGATCCTAGAGAAGAATTCTCGGTGTCCTGCAATACACAGTTGGTGACCGTTGCAGACAATGTGCCGGTGCCAAGCATCACTGCGTTTCGCTTGCTTGCGGCCCAATTACAACGGCTGGGCTTGAACAATCCGATTCTTCTTAAAGATTGCCCCAGTATTCCATCGCCAGAACTTAGCCCTCAGATCGCTCTTCTCCGCAGTGCCGTTGTGATCGGTTCCTTGTTGTCGGATGGGATCGGCGATGGCCTCCTCATTCGCAACGAAACCGGCCCCGGCCAGTCGTTGCGATTGGGCTACAATATCCTGCAGGCCGTGGGGAGTCGTTCTTTCAAAACCGACTATGTTGCATGCCCTTCCTGCGGCCGAACGCTTTTCAATTTGCAAACGGTGACGGCGAAGATTCGCCACCGCACAGAGCATCTCAAAGGCGTCAAGATTGCGGTTATGGGATGCATCGTGAACGGGCCAGGCGAAATGGCGGATGCAGACTTCGGATACGTTGGGGGAGCTCCCGGAAAGATCAATCTCTACGTTGGTAAAACGCCGGTTAAGTTTAACATCCCAGAAGATGAAGCGGTAGAACGGCTCGTCGACTTGATTCGAGAGCACGGGAAGTGGCGTGAAGCAGATCTCGAGCTGAGCGAAGAGCTCGCCTCATGAATCCCTTGATCGCCCAAAGGGCGGAATAGCAACAATGGAGGTGGAAGTACAGCTGGGGGATTCCATTGAAGCGGGTGAAGTATTAGAGATCTATCGGGCGAATGATTGGTCTTCGGCAGACAAGCCCGATCAATTGCTTGCCGCTCTGAGAAGTTCGCACAGTCTTGTCACAGCTCGTTTCCAGGGACGCCTCATAGGTATTGCCAATGCGATTTCAGATGCTCACTTGGTAGTCTGCTATCCTCACATGTTGGTCCACCCTGATTTTCAGCGACGAGGTATCGGGGCGGCACTCATGAAAAAACTGCAAACGCGCTATCACGGCTTCCATCAGCAGATTCTTCTTGCCGATGGTGATGCCGTCGGTTTCTACGAATATCTTGGCTTTAGCCGTGCTGGAAAAACCGTTCCCATGTGGATCTATCAAGGGACCGAACACTAGCGTTCCCAGTCTATTGAGCATGCCAACTAAGGTCTTGCAGGAGGGTGATCTTTTCGAAAAGGGTTCTCTTTCAAGCCCTGAGAGGTCAGGCCCAGCTGTTAGCCGCGATCGGACATTGCGTCGCATGAAATACGTGAAGGCATCTCGCAGCTTTGGCATTCACTCGGTTCGATCCGGTCCTTCATAGAGCTCCGTTTTCTGCTATCCTCCCAAGGGGGGCAGCTACTACTATCATACAATTCATCTCTGTCGGCTAGGATGACTGGGCGGGGCCTGGTTCGTTCCTCTGTAGCCCAGTGTTGGAATCGGACGAGTCGCTGAAAGAATGCTTGGCCCGAAATCTCGAGACGTCGAAGGAGCCGCTCGCAACTTCGCGGAATGGTGGTCCGTGGTGCTCCTGAAATGACACAACCATGGCGTTTGAGAAAACTAGAGAGAGCATGTTTTCCGCCTTGTGAAAGATGTGAAGTCACGGAATCCTACCTTCATTATGCGTGTTATTATTCTATTCTTGGCTGGCATTGTTTTCCAGGGGAACGCCATCGCCCAGGGCCAACTGAAGCTGGCCAAGTTCTCGATTGATGCAACCCCTCCGGTGGGGACTCCGTTGGCTTATGATGAGATGACGTGGGTTGACAAGCCCTTGAGTTGTCGCGGGCTTGTCTTGCTAAGCGATGAGTTGCCTGTGGTTCTGTGCGCCGTTGATTGGATCGGTATCGCTAACGAGGGGCAAGATGCTTTCAAGGCAGCCTTTGCTGAAGCAGCCGGAACAATACCGGAGCGAGTGAGTGTCCATACCCTACACCAGCATGATGCACCGATCTGTGACCTGACCGCGAATCGCATTCTCACCCCTTTTGGTCTCAATGGGGCTTTGGCGGACCCGGTCTTTATCCGTCAAACCATCGCCCGCGCTGCCGGAGCAATTCAATCATCGCTTGCGCATGCTGTTCCGGTCACCCATGTCGGGCATGGAAAAGCACGCGTTGAAAAGGTAGCATCGAATCGAAGAATCTTGGGAGAAGACGGTAAAGTTGCCGTGACGCGCTACACTGCTTGCCGTGACCCCAAAGTTCGATCGATGCCTGTAGGGGTCGTGGACCCCTTTGTTCGTTTGGTCAGTTTTTGGAATGGTGAGTCGCCGATCGCAGTACTGAGTTACTTCGCAACCCACCCGCAAAGCTACTACCGAACCGGGGGAGCGAACCCAGACTTTCCTGGTATTGCTCGCGAACTCCGAGAAACCGAGTCGGGAGGCGTCTTTCAGGTTCATTTTAACGGAGCAGGAGGAAACGTCGGTGCGGGGAAATACAATGACGGCAATCGAGAGAATCGGCTGCTCTTGGCTTTGCGCTTGGCTCGTGGCATGAAAGCGGCGTTTGAGAAAACGGAGAAGGTTGCCATACACTCTTCAGATCTAAAATGGCGGACAGGCTCAGTCCACTTGCCCACCGGGAAACACCTTAATGAGGCGCGCCTGCTAGAGAAAATTGGCAACGGAACATTGCCAGCGTTAGAACGAAAGGAAGCGGCGAGAAATTTGGCCTGGTTACGTCGTCAAAACGATGGGGTTATGAGTAGTCTTTCCTGTCTTGATCTGGGACCAATTCAACTACTCCATTGTCCTGGGGAGCTCGTGGTTGAGTATCAGCTGAAAGCCCAAGAGATGCGTCCCGAGCATTTTGTTTGCCTCGCCGCCTACGGCGATTACGGGCCTGGCTACATTTGCCTCACTGAACACTATCGACAAGGGGGATACGAAGCCAGTGAGCGAGCCTCACGGGTTGACCCTTCGGTGGAATCGATACTCCTACCAGCGATGCAGCAGCTCCTGGGATACTGAAACGGTCGACCACTCTTTACCCTCTTCTCGAGATTGTGGCTCTAAGTAGTCTTCTCAATAGCGCGCAGAAGAGGCGCCATTCCGTTGATTTGCTGAATTCTGAGCAATCCATCGTCGACAAGTGAGCCTGTGTTTTTCATAGTCGGCGGCTCATGAAATCAATGACCGGACACGGCCGGGGAGACTCTCTCCAGCATGGATACAAAGTAGCTGTCGAGATTTCGGCTGTGAATCGAAAGCAGTTGGAGATCCATGTCAATCTTCCGAGAGAATTCGATCGTCTCGAGAGCGCTGTTAAGGAGCGCGTGCAGAAGAAAGTTTCCCGCGGACGGGTGACTGTTCGAGTGTCGGTTCAAACGGCAAAAGGGGAAGAGTTGAACCGGGTTGTCATCAATCGCGAATTAGCTCTCGCAAGTGCTAAGCAGCTTCGAGGAATTGCCAAAGAAGCCAAGGTGAGTTCTGACCTTTCTATCGAAGCCCTCTTGCGGATTCCAGGTGTGATCCGAAGCGAATCTGGAGTAGAGAATACCGATGAGGTTCTGCCCTCCATTCGTCGTGCGACGGACCAGGCCCTGAAGGGATTCGTGGCTATGCGGACTGCCGAAGGAGAGCAACTAGCGAAGGATCTGAACAACCGTATCTCTGCAATGACAAAAGCCGTGGCTCGAGTTGAACGTCGTGCTCCGAAGGTCTTGACTCGCTATCGCCAACAACTTCTCGAACGGATCAAACAGGCGAAGGTGGAAATTACCGACCCTGATGATGACCGGCTTCTCAAAGAGCTCGTTCTCTTTGCCGATCGCTCGGATATTTCTGAGGAGCTAACGAGATTGGCTAGCCACTTTAAACAATTCAAACAAATAGCCGCTTCGAAAACCCCGGTCGGAAGAACACTCGATTTTCTGGCTCAAGAGTTGAATCGGGAAGTGAACACAATTGGTTCCAAAGCCAACGATACGGATATCTCTAAGGACGTCGTCGTCCTGAAAACGGAGCTAGAAAAGTTTCGTGAGCAAGTCCAGAATGTGGAATGAGTGATCGGAAGACAGGGGTTCTGTTTTTGATTTCAGCGCCATCCGGAGCTGGAAAGACGACCGTGTGCGGTAATCTCCTCGACGCGAATCCGTCCCTCGTACGCGCAATCACTTGCACGACACGTCAGCCCAGAGAAGGCGAGCAGCATGGGGTGGATTACTATTTTTTGAGTAGAGAAGCCTTTGATGAAAAGATCGAGCAGCATGAATTCTTGGAGCACGCTGAAGTCTATGGCAATCGCTATGGGACGCTAAAGGCTGAAGTGCGCCGTTTACTTGAAGAGGGAAAGGACGTGTTACTAAATATTGACGTTCAAGGAGCAAGCTTGATTCGTTCACGGGCCGCTAACGACAGTCTGGTTCGTGATTGTCTTGTGACCGCCTTTTTAACTCCTGGAACTTGGGAAGAACTCGAGCGCCGCTTGCGAGCCCGTGGTTCTGAATCTGAGTCCGTCATCAAGACTCGATTGAAAGCGGCGGCCATGGAGCTAGAGGCCTCCCGCGAGTTTGATTATTTGGTCCTAAGCCAATCAATGGAAGAGGATCGTCGGAGAATGGAGATGATTCTCGAAGCGGAATCCCTTCGGCGAAGTCGCCATGAACTTCCACTCACGCTGACTGAAGGCGCGTTGAATTGGGGACAGCAACATGACTAGACGAGTTGTTCTCGGTGTCACCGGATCCATCGCGGCCTACAAGGCGGTCGACCTCGCCAGTCAGCTTACTAAAGCGGGATGTACCGTCGACGTTGTCATGACAAGCGACGCTCAACAGTTTGCGACGCCGCTTCCGTTCAAAACCCTGACGCGACGTCCGGTGATCACAGATCTCTACGCGGAAGATGAAGGTTGGAAACCGAGTCACATTCGTCTCGCCGATGAGGCGGACCTATTACTCATTGCACCTGCCACGGCCAACAATATTGCCAAGCTAGCCCTCGGCTTGGCCGATGATGCGCTGACCTGTATTGCCTTGGCTCTGAATCCGAAGGCTCGACTCCTTATCGCTCCGGCAATGAATGGCAAAATGTGGTTACATCCTGCGACCCAGAGCAACGCCGCCACGTTAAAAGAACGGGGAGCTCAATTTATCGGGCCGGAAGAGGGGATGCTGTCATGTGGCTACGAAGGCATCGGACGTTTGTGGAATGTTGAGGGGATTGCGGGAAAGGCACTGGAATTGCTAACAATCGCAGATAGTTGATGTGACAAGACTATTTGAAAGATTAGGAGCATTCTTTAGGCGGCGTTGGCCACGATTAGAGGCGAGCAACGACCCGCACCAGCGCCAGATCGCTTTTCGACTTCGTTTGGTCGAAAGGAATTTTGGAATCCCCGTTAAGGGAGCCGTTCTTTTGTTGGTCGGGATTTATCTCTTCCTCACAAACTGGTCGGAAAGTGTGTTTGAGACGGATAGAGAGGTGGCCTTGGTCATGGTGCGCTATTTCTTCGTCCTCTACGCCATCATTAGCGTCAGCGGCGGCATCATGTTGACTGGCATGCATCAGCTGCCCCTGCGATTCAGCCAACTCGTGGTGCTTGTCCTCGCGTTTTTAGATCTGTCTCTTATACACATCTGACGCTGCCGACGAGCG
>CAJXVR010000185.1 GCA_913061285.1 uncultured Verrucomicrobiota bacterium
CAGGACCAAAGAGCCCATGTCCGCAAAGTGATCGGCGACGTGCTCGCTCCGTTCCGCAAGAAAGACGCGGAGGAGGCGCTTAAGCTAATAAATCCAACACAGTTCGATCAGTTGCACATGGCCTTCTACAAGAACAAAGATCTTGGAAACGATGGCGTCTGGGATGTTTGGCAGATTGAAGGGCCCTCAGCCTTGATCTTTTTCCGAGGCGAACCTCACGTTCATGCCTACGTCCACATTCGTGACAAGCCCCTCGCCTAAGACCTCACCTTGTTAACATGCATGGCTCATAGTATGGCTTCTTACGGCGACTGGGATAAGTCGAGAATAGAGATATTTCTAAATTCAACCCAGCCCGAATGCCCCTCAGCGCCATAGGTTTGAAAAGCGATCGTACCAGGTCGAAGAAATTCTTCGGTGGCACCGAGGTCTGTGTGATCAACAATCTTGTGCCCGTTTAGCCATACTTGAATGTGATTCGCCACGGCTCTTACTCGGAGCTGGTTCCAATCCAAAATCTTCCGGTATTTATCCTGTTCATCTCCCTTGTCTAACCACCGGTCCGTGTAGAGCCCAACATACTCTTCAGCATCGGCTCGACCGATATTTACTTGGTAGCCCTGGCGGCGGCGCTCACCGACTGCGTGCCTCAAGTAGAGACCACTATTATATTTCCCGTGCTCATCGATCTTGAATTCTAGATCGATCTCAAAATCACGAAAAACACCTTCGGTGATGAGCAACCCGCTCCGTTTCGGATCGCCATCCTGCCCGCCGCGAATACGCCCAGCCTTAACCACCCACTCCGCTGAGCCGACCGTTTTCCAGCCTTTGAGATCTTTCCCGTTGAACAAGGAGCGCTTCGCAGGGTCAGCACTCGCACTCCACAGAACCGAAAAAGCCGCTAGGCAAATAACTCTACAAATCGCAGAACTTCGCATCTTCATTCCAAAGATCATCGCTGAGAGTTACCTGGATTGCCATCGAAATATGGGCACCAAGGGAAAGAACTCGAGAAAGAAACACGCTCCCGCCATCGAGCACCCTAGCCAGCCCAACCAAGCATACGTTACCCCGCGGCGCCAGCTTCGGAAACCATTGCTCCGGGACCACCATGCGATGGGCGAGGCCCACCAATCCAAAACTCACCGAGACTCTGTAGCTGGGGATCACAGAAACGATCAATCACGCCATTCGTCAGTTGCTTCCGAAACTCACTCCAGCGGCGTTTCTGAAAAAGAGCTTCAATTTCAACGGGAGCCAACACCTCGTTGGAAACCCCGAGAGCCCTGAGCTCCTCAACAGAGTTCAAAGCTTGATCCGGCTTGTTGACCATTAGTTGATACTTCGCTAACAGCCTCCAAACATGATCATTGCCAGGTTCGCGCTTCAAGATATCTTCGAGCAGCGAGACAGAGCGATTCAGATAAAAGAGCTGCAGTTCGTGGTCCGTTATCAAATCGAGTTCAACAATTTCACAATACTGCTCTGCCAGCCGCAGCGTTACGCCCGAGTCCATCGGCTTCTCCTCATATTCCTTCTTGAGATCTGCTACGATGGCCTCATACCGCTCCACTAATTTGCTTAAAATTGCCTGCGAGTAGAGTTTGACTTCCTCATCGCTATCGCGAAGTCCGGTTCGCAACACAGGAACCGCTTCCTCAGCGGGGAGGCGTTTTGTCGCGAGAACAAGATTTCTCCTCGCCAAGGGATCAGCACCGTTCATGACCTGCAGAATGCTTTCAGATGAATCCTGGCCGGAAGTAAAATCGAGACCTTCTGCATTGGGCACACGGCTGCCCACAACCCAATCCATTCGTTTTTGCACCACGGCACACTTATCAACTTTCTTGACGAGCTTTAGAATTAGCACGATGCAGCCAGGACCGAGGACAGGCAAGGTGAAGGAAAACCCCCAGATCAGGCCTGTCGATAACCAGGCCGTTTCCCGATAGCTACGCGGCAACCACGGATACAAGGCTAATGGTAAGAGCACACAGGCAAAGCCGTGAGTGATCAGCACCGATGCCGTCACCGAAAGCCCCGGAAAGGGACTGCCTGAGGCGAAGAAATAGACCGAGAGACATTCAAAAAAAACAAATGGTAGCAACCCAACCAACTTGAGCACGAACATCCGATACGGCTTCATGCGCTCTGAGTCATACCACGTGATATTCCGTTCCGCCTTGTAATGATCGCGAATCTGGTGAGATCTCAGGCGAGACGACGAAGTGCTGTCAATTGCATGAACACCTTGCCGTTTGTCGTCCGGTTTGCTCATCTTGTTTGGCAGTTGATCCTCACCCATCGCGCACGTAAGCCGGAGATCTTGCATCTAGACAGACAAAAACGCGACTAAAAAAACGAACCAAAAAGCCCCCACGAAAGAGCCTTCCCTGAAAGTCTCCTCCTCAAGCTATTCTCAACACTCTGACTAAGGACAGTGGAATAAAAATCTTTCCTTGCTCCCTTAAGACCTCGAAAAACAGGTTCAGGAGTATGTAAAGGCTCGCAAAATCAAACAGCTGAAGTAAACTCTGAGAAACCGTTTATCCACTTGAAATTGTTTAGAAACATTGCGAAACAAATCGCTGAAACGACGGAGAGGTTTCCTCCCCTCTATCGAGCACTTCGAAACTTGTATCTCTCGTTGCCACCGGCCATTCGAGGCCCCCAAATGATCTATGACCACTTAAAGGCATTAGGGAAAAAACATAAGAATATCTCGTTTGTTCAGATTGGGGCAAATGACGGGATTACCAATGATCCGCTCTACGGATTTACGAGTCGCTATCGCTGGAATGGAGTCGTCGTGGAACCGGTCAAACCCATCTTCGAACGACTCAAGAACAACTATCGTCAACTCCCGGTTGAGCCCATCATGGTTGCCGTTCATGCCAGTGAGACGTCGATGCCCTTCCACTACCTCCAAAGCACGCCCGAGTTTCAGCTTCCACCCTATGCTGATGGGGTTGGTTCGTTTAATCCACGGCGCCCAATCATCGTCACCAAGGAACTGAAAGTCCCAGAGACTTTGGTGAAGACGATCGACGTCCCCTGCAAACGCTTGGAGCAGATCGTAGCCGACAGCAAGTTATCAAAGGTAGACCTACTAGTGGTCGATGCCGAAGGCTACGACAACGAGATTCTCGCCCAGGCCTTACCAGATGAGTGGCAAACCCACACGATCATTTTCGAACACTACCATATTCCGAAGGACGCTCTGGACGCGACACTTTCCAGACTTTCCAAAATGGGATTTCAGTTCCAAAGAGATCGATTCGATATTCTAGCGACAAGAACTCTGAAGTAGCGGATCCCGACGAAACCACATTCCTTCAGGATTGTCTTCCCGCCCTGACGAACTCCCAGGGTTCGCCCTTCTAGGGCATCTCATTTCCTTCCGAAACGATCCCGGACATGATAGCCCAATAGGGAAAATCCGTATCATCCGAGCGATCCGAAGTCAAAAACATCTCTCTTGATTACTTCTGAGGACTTTCGCAAAGCAACTGAGAGCCCCCCCCCACTTCCCTGAAGCACTACAGATTCTTTTGACAGCCACTAATATTTTAGTAGGATGTCATAAGACTCACGAAAGTATGGGCGTCACCTGGCCCTCAAACAACCAGGGGCAAACTGTACTTAATTGGCACGAATCAATAGAAATAGCTATCGAGTTGTCTTCCAATTTGAGCCTTGTTTCGGCTTCTAAACCGAAACTGCGACTAGATTGGAGTGGGAAGCGAAAACAACGCAACAATCAGATTCAAATCAACCCCAGAAGAAGAACCAATCCAACCTGTTATGAAAACACAGAACCGACCAGAAGAAACAAATTGGCTAGGCTGCAAACCTGCTAGGTCGATCTCGCGACTAAGCATTGCTGCTGTGCTTCTAGGACCACTACAACTCTCATATGGACAGGAACTTCTCTGGCAAGAATCTTTCGAAACGGATGGCGAAGGATCTCGCTACGTGACTGAAGGTGTCGCAATCTTCGAGCCAGAAAGCTTTCCAGCCAACGGTATTAGTACTGATCAAGGAGGACCTGTCTATTGGACGAGAGCCGGCAACGGAACGCCTTCATTTGTTGGCGTCCCTGCCCCCACACCGGAACGCCGCATTGTGATGGCCTGGGGCTCGGCGATCACGTCCGACAATATTACCGACGATTTCTGGACCCACTTTGACAATGTCACTGACTGGTTGCTAAGAGGAAAAGCGAACGCAACGATTCTCTTCTCAGGCCTCGGTGCGGATGGCGACCAGGCCCTTGCTGAGCGGCTCGAAGGAAGAGGCCACACGATTGAAGAAGATGCAGGAGGCGATCTCCCCGAATCAGGAATAGACATGTATATCTATTCAGGGGGCAATACCAGCCGGTTCGTTAGCTACAAGGTCCCCGGTCTCCACTACAACTCAAGCGATCTAGATGACGAACTGTTGAGTAGTATTGGAACACCAATCACGACAACCCTTCCAGAAGTTCGTATCACAGCCCCAGAACACGCTTCAGCCGGCGGTCAAGAAGGAGCGTTTACATTTGTGAATAATGAGAACACCTTCCAAGCACTCGGAACGGAACTCCCCGGAGGATCAACCGTCGTCGCAGCATTCGTGAGAACGGTTTCAGCTTCCGTCAGGGAACTTGCAGCAGCCGATGCCCTTTTCGACGGAACGACTCCAAATACTGGAGTTCAGCGAACCAGCATCACTGTTGCAGACATCGTAAACTCGATTAGTCCAGCTAGCCAAATTGCGTTCTTTGATTGGGACAACCCGATCGCAGGCGACCCAGATGGAGGCTTTGCAGTCCGAGCCACGGGCACCTTGGAAGCGTCCGCTGGAACGGTATCACTCGCCATCGGTGGGGCCGATGGATCAAGACTTCGAATCGACTTAGACGGAGACGGCCTTAGCGCTGCTGACACGGTTATCACCATGGATCGCCGCGGTGGCTGGCAGTATTCAGCGTCAACGGACGTCGACTTTCCGTCGGCAGGCAACTACGACTTCGAATGGGTCTCCTTCAATGCGGCGGCCGAATTTGGCGCCGAATTTCTCGTCGCTCTCGATAGCGGCGGCGGAGCTCCCGGTGTCAGCGAAGAAGCCTGGGACCTAGTCTCATCAAGTAGTGCGCACGTCAAACTCGATGGAGATATCACCGTCGAAACCTACGTTCCAGATCTACCACCCGAAGAAGTAGAGACGCCTTTCACCCTGGCCCTCGAAGCCCCGGAAGATGGTGGTGCCGTATTCGGCGGCGGTCCCTTTGGCAACTTTGACGGCGACTACTACTTTGCCGGCTCAGCGCTCAATAAATTCACCGGAGATGATGGTGTAGGCACGCCGAAGAAAATCACCTGGAATGATTCGATCGATATTACTGGAAAAGAAGACGTCAAACTGACCATCGCCATCGGGGCAACGTTTCTTGACTTCGAAACGAGCGATTTTCTTAGTGTGTTTATTGATGACAGCAACACGCCATTGATTCGATTCACCGCTCCAACCGGCGACGACAAGTTCTTCAATGACATCAATACAAACCCTTCGAATCCAACACGGCTAGGGCTTGCACTGCAGGACATCACCTATGACATTCCGGCTGGAATCAATTCCATCAACCTCCGCATAGAGGCCAATACTACCTGGTGGAATGAGATCGTCGTGTTTGACAATATCCGGATCACTGACGGCGAAATCGGCGGAGGGCAATCTCCTGTCGAAGATATCGGCACACTCAACGTGCCAGGCATCGCTGCCAATGGTGATGTGACGCTCTCTTGGGAAGGCGGAGGAACACTCGAAGAAGCAAGCAGTGTCGCTGGACCATGGACAGCCGCGGCTGATCAGTCCAACCCACAGAGCCGCAGCCCAAGCGGTAGCGCCTTCTTCCGACTCGTTCAGTAAGCAACAACAGCTCGGTTTCACGGAAAACGCCACGCCAACGCGTGGCGTTTTCTTATCATGTTATAGAACTGTTACCGTGACTTTCGAGCCATAGTAGCTGATTCGAAATTCGACACCAGTACTGGAAACGACTTTATTACTTTCATTCGCAAAACGTCCCTCCACTCGCTCTGCCGACAACACCATGTAGACCTCGCCCGGCACCGATTCAAACGGACCATCTGTTGCGATTTCCAGGATCCCATCCAGATAAGCTCGCCCTTTCACATGCATCGGAATCGATCCCTGTGCGTCCAGTGGAATTCGTAGAATTGCCCCCGGCAGCGCCACATATCGCTGATCAATTCTCAGTTTGGCTCGCTGAGAACTCTCGAATCCAGACACCGTCAGTCGCCCGGCGTTGTAGACATCTGAAGCCACCCGCCCCCAGCCTTCTAACAGTCCCCCGACTCGAATATCCAACCACCGAAGGGAAGAAACAGCTCCTCCAGCTAGGTCCAAAGAACCTCCTCTGGCAATTCGGATCTCATTTCTCCCTGAAAGCCACCCCTCGGGGCCAAGAACCACCGAGGCCTCTCCCCGTTTTTGCTCCCCTCCTCGAATCTCGAGACCTAAGAAGTTGACTTCTGAATTGCAGTGGGCAACACAGACCGTTGTACCGCGCCCACCAAAGACCGCTGTCCAAGAATTTTGGGGCGGTCCGGCATCTTCAAGATAGCGCACACCCTCGTTTTCATAGACATAGTCCGACCAGTGTGCCGCCTCAGAGATCGCTCCGCCAATGGGTCCCATCCAATGATGATAGGTGTTTGCGAAGCCCCTGGGTTCTCCAACCCGCTCTTCCCTTAGAATGCGCTGCAATTGAGCCACACGATCTTCTTGAGAAGCCGCAAGATTCGAGGTTTCCCCCGGGTCACTCACAAGGTCAAAAAGAGCGAACTCATTACGATTGCTAATCAATTTATATCGACCATGGATTATCGAATTAGCCCCACCGGCCTCGTGAATTAAGAAATCACGACGGCGTTGCACCCCCATTCCAGTTAGCATCGGGGCAATCGAAACTCCATCGAGCCCCGGCGGCGCCAGGCCCCCAGCCAATTCACAGAACGTTGGCAGCATGTCACTGACATCAATCACATAGTCGCAATTCTCGCCCTGCTTAAGGATCGAAGACTCATTAATTCGTGATGGCCACCTCATAACAGTAGGCACACGAATACCTCCCTCATAGATTTGCCCCTTGCGACCGCGAAGACCTCCATTGGCAACGAAGACATCTCTTGCACGATGTTGAGGGCCGCCATTGTCGGATTGAAAAATCACGAGAGTATTCTCTGCAATCGAATCGGATGAATCCTCATCTCCGTTGGGGTCCGAAAGGGCGTTGAGAAGGTTTCCCAAATGCGAATCTATCCGCGTTACCATCGCAGCCCAATGTTTAGCCTGTTCCGGGAGCGTATCGAAGAATGGCTGATTCTTATAAGCCTCGTCCCATTTCGGAAGCTGAGCGATCTCTCCAAATGGCGCATGAGGAACTTGAAAGGCGATGAGCCCGAAGAATGGCTGTCCCGTCTGGTGAAAATTCTTGGCCTGGGTTCGGATAAAGTCTAGAGCCGCGAAGGCATACATGTCATCACAATAGGCCACTGAGGGATAGGCCGAATCATGTTGATAGACCGGCTTGTTAGGAAACCGACTACTATCCGAGTAACCAGACAACGAATTTGGCACCAGCTCGAGTCCTCCTATCGCCTTAGCACCTGCAGGAGCCCTCCAGAGGCTTGGTTGAAAAAAGGTATGCGCTCGAACATGATGTAGCTCCGCCAACACATGCTGGTATCCGTGCGTAGACGGAAGCGTCTGAATATTCTGGATCACCGGATTCTCCAAATCTTTCGATCCCCCATACCCCCATTTTCCCCAGTAACCCGTAACGTAGCCTACTTCGGACAGCAAATCACCCATCAAACGATCGTCGGCCCGCATCGCCTTCTTTGCATTGTTCGGATCATTCCGGTCCGCAAAAGTGTGTCCTTGGTGAAACCCACTCTGCTGAGAGGAACGCGCCGGTGAGCAAACGGTGCATCCGTAGGCCCGCGAAAAGTTGACTCCCTGTGCAGCCAAACGGTCGATATTCGGAGTCAATACGGAGGGGAGGTTTGCCGCCTTTCGAGCTGATTGCCCATTGGGCCCAATCGATCCCCACCCTAGATCATCCACATAGACATAGAGAATATTTGGTCGAGGAGCCGGACCGCCCAGTGCCACACATGAAATGAGAACGAGCAATACGGAAGATACTATGGCATTCATCGAGATTCTTAGCAGATTCTAGTCACAGACGATTCTTTTCGACCGGAAATCTAACCACATCGACCTCATTCAGCTGTTTGGGCCCAGGGCGACTCCGACCATCGTTGATGATAGTTTCGAATAACGAAGCCATCGAAGCCACTCTCTCAGGATTCTCAGCGGCAAGATTTCGCGTCTCCGATAGATCGCTTGAAAGATCATACAATTGGATCTTGCTGGCGTCCTCCCCCTTGGTCCATCCCCCCGAACCTTGCCCGGGGATGTATTTCCAAAGGCCACTTCGGAAAGAGGGCAACCCCTGGATCGAACAACTCACCGAATGTTCTCTCACCGCCCCCTGTTCGTCCCCCTTAAGAACGCTATAGAAGCTAAAACTATCTTCACCTGAATTGGGCGCTAGTTGAAGTCCAAGGATATCAGCGAAGGTTGCCATGAGGTCTGCCTGATGAATCAATCCCCGATATACGTTCCCGGGTGAGATTACCTCTGGCCAACGAACGATGAAAGGAATTCGATGTCCCCCTTCCCAGACATCTGACTTGTATCCCCGCAAAGGCCCGCTCGGATAGTGTCCTTTTCTCTCCAGCGCCTCCACGCCAATGTAGGGAGCACAGCCGTTGTCACTCGTAAACAAGACCAGCGTTTCATTCGCAATCCCCTGTTCAGCTAGAGAGCCTATTACCCGCCCGACGAGAGCATCAGTTTCCATCACGAAATCGGCGTACAGCCCTAAGCCACTTTTTCCTTTCCAAGATTCATTCACGGATAAGGGCGTGTGTGGCGACGTGAGAGACAAGTAGATTAGAAAGGGATCATCACTCTTAGCTTCCCGCTCAATCACCTCCACGGCGCGCTTCCCTAGCTCAGGAAGAATCGGCTCAAGTGTCCATTCTGCGAGCGCAGGCCCCTGAACACTCGCCTGATTCTTTGCAAAAAGCTTAGCTGCGGCGAACTCCGTTGGGATACCAAGCGTTCGATCTCCCTCGATAAAGCAGTAGGGAGGCCAATTCGGCACATCAACACCGAAGTATTCATCGAACCCGACCGCTGTCGGGCCGCCTGGTATTGCCTGAGAAAAAACCCGAGCCCAGGCACTCCGGTGACTTGCGCTGGCGACAATATCCTTCTTCCCGCCATAGCCCCCGGTCTGAAAATACGAGTTCTCAGTGGAATCAATTGGCCAATTCCAGCCAAGATGCCATTTTCCAATGCAGAAAGTCCTATAATCGCGTTTTCTCACAAGGCCCCCAAGGGTCAATCGATCCGAGTGAATCACGGGCTTGCCCCACAATCCGACTATCCCTCGTTGCAGTCGCGTTCTCCAATGATAACGCCCCGTTAAAAGCGTGTAGCGGGACGGTGAACATACCCCTGAAGACGAATGAGCATCCGTAAATCGCATTCCTGCAGCCGCAAGGGCATCAATATTTGGGGTCGGAATCATCCCCCGTTGCTCGTTGTAACACTGGACGTCACCGAAGCCTAAGTCGTCCGCATAGACTATCACAATATTGGGGCGCTTCCCCGACTCCTGAGAATCAGCACGACACCAAACACTGAGCGCCAGCAAACAAAGCGTCATAGATACTCTCATAGACGACTAGTCTGAACGATTTGAGTACGATTGTCCATCGAGTGAACAGACTTTTACCAACGACACAGACCTCAGACTTCGCCCCTTGTCTGAGCATCCCCTCTTAGATCAAGCCCCCTGAACTCCCGTATCGCCCCTACAAAACACATTCCCTACCACCGCGATCTCAAGCATTCCAGCGGCATCTCAGCAACGAACAACCCACTTGTCAAACCGGGACCGGAAACAAGCCTTGAATTCATTTCCGAGACGTTGGAGCATAGTTTTTTGACGAAACAAACTCTTAAGACGAACGAACACTTCATGAGCTCAAAACAAGATCGCCGAATGGCGGCAATCGGTTCCCTGTGTGGGATCATTTTACTGCTGGTGCTCGTCGGTGACCGTCTTTCGGAAACAATCAAGCTCCTGACGGTCGCTCTTTCACTGCAGAGCATCGCCGGCCTCCTCATCCACAGCGGCCTTCGAGTGTCAAAGACCGATCGCCTGTATCAGGTCAGCTACACAATATGCACTGTAATCTCGGGCCTGATTTTGGTTTCCATTATTCTTCTTGAACAACGTTATGGCGCCTCCCCACCAAAGCTCTTTGGAATGGAAGCCGCCACCACTCTCCTTGTTCTCGGGATCACACTGTGGCCCTTTTCGCTCGTAACCTTGTGGGTTCTTGGATTCTATCGAATTGTGCTTCCACCAGAAACTCGCGCGAAACTCGAAGATAAGAGCGCCTCTCTCTGAGCAACTGTATGGAAGATCGCACGCTCATCCTTAGTATCATTGGTGTCTATATGCTCAGCTGCATCGCAGTCGGCGCGTGGGCAGCAATGAGAACGAAGTCAGTAGGCGATTTTTTCGTCGCCGGCAAAGGGATCGGAACCATCCTGGTAGGCTTCGCTGCCTTTTCTACAACCATGAGCGGATTCGGGTTTATCGGTGGTCCGGGCTTAGTATATAAGTTTGGCACTTCGTCCTTTTGGATCTGCTGTCCGGCTATTCTCGGCTTCGCTATCACAGCCCTGTTAGTGGCGAAACGATTTCGAATCTTTTCACAATTATTCGAAATTTTGACTCTTCCTGACGCGGTCGCGATACGCTATCAGAGCGAACTCTGCCGATTCTTAACCGCCTTGGTTATTTTGCTTGGAGTCATTGCTTACCTCGGCACCAACATCCTTGCATTTGGAACCGTGGCTTCAACCTTCTTTGAAATTGACTTTACCGTGGCCGCCGCGGGAGGAATGACTGTCGTCATTTTATACGCCGTATTCGGTGGCATCATCGCCGGTTTGTACACGGATGTCATTCAAGGCTTTATCATGACCTTCGCCTCCGTCGCGCTCTTCTGGATTGCTCTATCGATTGCAGGCGAAGGAAGTTTTCTCGCAGGCCCAGGGAACATCACCCAAGCGTTTCACGATGCCAACATGGCAGATTCAGTAGGGCCTTGGGGTGTTCTGGGCCCCATGGCTTGTCTTGGCTATTTCTTCCTCTTCGCCATTGGGGGCAGTGGGCAGCCCCATGTCATCACCAAGTATTTCATGTTTCGTGATGATAAGGCTGTACGCTGGAGCCTTCCCTTAACCGCGGTCGCGTACACATTGTGCATCTTGCTTTGGATGAGCGTTGGCTTTGCCATGAAGTACCTTGTCATCACGGGAAAGACCTCCGCCCTTCCCATCGGCCATGAGGACAACGCCGCTCCCCTCTTTGTTCTCAATCATGCACCGGCCTGGTTGGCCGGAATCGTCTTTGCAGGTCTCTTCGCAGCAATCATGTCGACAGCCGATTCATTCTTAAACATTGGCGCTGGGGTTTTCGTCCGCGATATGCCAAGGGTCTTTCTTCGCCGCACCATCTCAAACGAGCTGTTCTGGGCACGCATCGCCACCGTTGCTCTAGCAATCTCAGCAACGCTATTCGCTCTCTGGGCACGCCAACACGGCGACCTGATCGCCATCTTGGGCACCTTCGGCTGGGGCCTTTTCGCCGCAGCCTTCGTCCCAGTGGTTGCAATTGGCTTTAACTGGAAACGAGCGACGTGGCAGGGTGCAGCTGCTGCCACCATTGTTGGCCTTGTGGCTAACCTTGGCTTGGATCTTGTCGGAAAATATCCCAAGGAAGCACCACTATACAAGATCCCAGGCTCCGTCAGCATCGGGGCGATCGCTCTCCTCGCTTCCATGGTTACTATTGTCCTTGTTAGTTTCCTAACGCCGCCACAGACGCCAAGCAAGGAATTGGAAACAGCGATTGATTGCTGAATGCCCGAACCCAACACACTCAAAATAGACTGGCAAAGACCTCCAATGTCCGACACGAGCATCCCAACTCCCATTGAAACGGGTGAGGCCTACATCGAAAGCCTGCGAAACCGCAATCTCAAGATTTTTTACCGTGGCGAGCAGATCTCGGATCCCGTTGACCATCCAGTCATCCGCCCTTCGATCAATGCTGTAGCCGCCACCTACGATATCGCCCAAACCCATCCCGAACTGGCACTTACCAATTCCCCGTTCACGGGTAACCCCGTGAACCGATTTCTTCATATCGCCACCTCCCAATCGGATCTTGTCCAGCAGAACAAGATGCAGCGGAAACTTGGCCAACTAACCGGAACGTGTTTCCAACGCTGCGTGGGCATGGATGCCTTGAACGCGCTTTTCTCCGTCACCTACGAGATCGATGAGAAAGAAGGAACAAACTACCATCAGCGTCTCAGTGCCTTCATCAAGCTGACCCAAGAAGCGAACCTAGTTATTGGCGGAGCCATGACCGATGTCAAAGGTGACCGAAGCAAAGCACCCCATGAACAATCAGATCCGGATCTGTTCGTCCGCATTGTCAAACGTGATGAATCAGGCGTCTGGATTTCAGGGGCAAAAGCACATCAAACGGGCTGTCTTAATTCGCACTGGCTCGTCGTCATGCCGACGATGAGACTCGGATTACACGATAAAGACTACGCAATCGTCGGAGCAATCCCTGTTGACGCTCCGGGAATCACATACATCTACGGGAGACAGTCCTGTGATCTTAGAAGCCTTGAAGAAGGAAGCATTGATGAGGGCAACGCCCAATTTGGGGGCCAGGAGGCAATGCTTGTGTTTGAAGACGTCTTTATTCCTTGGGAACGAGTCTTCATGGACGGAGAACATGAATTCGCCTCGATGCTAGTTGAGAGATTCACCTGCTACCACCGGCGCAGCTACGTCTGCAAGAGTGGCGTCGGGGATGTCTTGATCGGAGCGGCTGCCACCGTTGCAGATTACAACGGTGTCCCTAAAGCCTCTCACATCCGCGATAAGTTGGTCGAGATGACCCATCTCAACGAAACAATCTATGCGACTGGAATTGCCTCCTCCTTTCAGAGCCACGAGACGAAATCCGGTTGTTTTCTTAATGACGATATGATCGCGAACGTCTGCAAACATCATGTCACCAAGATTCCATTTGAGATCTCACGACTCGCACAAGATCTGGCAGGGGGGCTCATGGTCACAATGCCATCCGAAGCCGATCTTGAAAGCCCAGAGATCGGCCATCTTATCGAAAAGTTTCTCAAAGCTCGAGACGACGTGCCCACAAGAGATCGAATGAAGATCCTTCGATTGATTGAAAACATGACGCTTGGACGCAATGCTGTCGGATACCTAACTGAATCAATGCACGGCGCAGGATCTCCGCAAGCCCAGCGGATTCAAATTGGACGACAAATGCAACTAGACGAGAAAATGACTCTGGCCAAAGATTTGGCGAACATCAAGATGGACCAATCGAAATCGGTACACACAAAGCAATATCTAGATCGTGTATTTAGGCCTGAATCCCCCATCGATTGACCATGTCAGAGCGTATCCAACAGCCAGTGAAGCGAACCCTAACCATGGAGCAATTACCTCCGCTGGTTGGCAAGGAACTAGGCCTCTCAGAATGGCTCCCGATCTCTCAGGACCGAATCACTCGCTTCGCAAACTGCACGAACGACGATCAGTGGATTCATACCGATGGAACGCGTTGCGCCGCCGAATCCCCCTTCCGCACGACGATTGCCCATGGCTATCTCACGCTTTCTCTGATCTCCTTTTTCGTCGAACAAACCTTAGAGTTGTCAGACGCGTCGATCGCTCTCAATTACGGGCTAAACAAGGTTAGATTCCCCCATCCAGTGGTCGTCGAAAGCCAACTCAGAGGCAGGATTACACTCCAATCCTGTCAAGCGATCGAAGGCGGCATTCAATATGCACTCGCAGTAGTGATCGAACTTCAGGGAACCCAAAAACCAGCCTGTGCAGCCGAAGCTATCTTCAGAGCCCTTCGCTAACCTGCCATCTTTCGGCGTTCAGCTAGCAGAAGGCTATTCATCGGAAGAAAAACAGTAGACCGCATTCCATGAGCGAAGGTAGAGACGATTCCCTACTACGACCGGCGAGGCGTCCACTGTATCGTTAATGCGATTGACAGAAACCACATCCAACTGATGTCCAGCTCGCAAAACTGCGGTATTCCCTTCCCGATCCACAATGTAGACAAACCCATTCACCCCAATGGGAGACGCGTAGACGTTAGACAGCCCCGTTAGGGGCTCGGCCTCGACCAAAGGATCTCCGGTCTTGGCATCAAGAATACTTATCCGGTTACTGAGCCCCTTCGTCATGTAGATATGCCCACGATAGAGCAAGGGTGAGGCCACATAGGGAGTATTCCGATTCGAAACCCATCCCACCCGAGACGATCCAGTCAAGTCACCCACCGCTCCTCGAGGAATTGCAAAGGCGATTGACTTACGATAACCGCTCATACAATAGACGAATTGTTCGTCAAAAACCGGTGTAGGAATGGCATTGACACTGAGTGTCCCCACTTCCCAAATCGAACGGCCATTCGAAAGTGCGTAGCCACGGGCACGATTCGTCCCATTGAGGACAACCTGCATCCCTTCAGAACTCGGTAGAAACACTGGGGTTGACCAATTTGAAGGTTCATCACGAGCGACTTCCCAGAGGATGTCGCCGGATTTCGCATCCAAATTCACCAGACGAGACTGATCTTCTTGATCCCACGGAACGACGAGATTTGATCCGTAAACCGCTGGAGTCGATGCTTCCCCCCAGCCGCGCCGAGTTCGAATTTCGCCTAAATCTCTTTTCCACAGCACCTGCCCATCCAGATCAAAGGCATAGACCCCTCGCGACCCGAGGGAAAGATAGAGTCGATCGCCATCGGAAACGGGAGATCCACCAGCATAAGTATTGGTACGGTGATGTCCCTCGCGGGGCGCAGCTTCGACGATAATGTTCCGCCAACGTTCCCTCCCACTCTCTCGGTCGAGAGCAAGCAGCCAAAACCGATAGTGTTTTTGTGGAGGCTGAGTGCGAGCATCCGGATGCTTTTCCACCGGAGGCACCACCAAGCGATCGGTCTCCTCAGCGCTGACGATATACAAATTCTTCCCTACAATGATGGGCGTCGACGCCCCCGTCCCGGGCAATTGAGACACCCACGCTAAGTTCTCTGCGCCCCCCCAGGTCACCGGAGGGCTACCAACATCCACCACACCATTGGCATTTGGCCCTCGCCAGTGAGGCCAATGCATCGACTCACCAGCCGACGCTGGATTCGAACCAACATTCACGATACAAAAGGCAAGTCCGAGACCAAGAGCCCCATGCTGAATTATTATCCGAATCATTTCACTCATGGCTCACACCCTTTTCTCTGTTCTTATTCTCTAATTGTTTCTTCATGACAAAATCATCCATGACGAAGCCATTGCCAATGGAAGTCACTTTCGTCCCGGTCTTGACAAACCCCGTGCGAAGATAAAACTCAATTGCGGCGCCGTTATGTCGATTGACCGTCAACCAAACAGATAAGGCCCCTAGACGTTTCGATTCCGCCAGCAAGGTATCAAGCAAGGTCTGTCTCTTATACACATCTGACGCT
>CAJXVR010000186.1 GCA_913061285.1 uncultured Verrucomicrobiota bacterium
GCCAAGAGCCGCTCAAAGAGTGGCTAGATGAATAAGCGAATCACGAGTCTCGCCAAAACATCCCTTGGCGAGGAGTCGAACAGGACGCGAAGCTCCAGGCCGATTCTAGTAGGGTAGAAAGCGAGCAGAATGCCGTGTCACGATTCGCCATTGGTCGCCAAACTTAACCCAACAATGCATCGCTTGGGAGCGGGATTGATCTGGTTTGTCGGTGTGCCAGTAGTGAGCGTTGTGTAGGGCAATCACCATGTTACCAAATTGCCGAAGGGTCGTGCCCTTAAAATCTGTTTCAACAAAACCGGTGGAAAGTTCATGCATGAAATCGGCTTTGGTACTGGTGTGATCCGTGACGTGAACGTAGTGCAATGAGTTGTTCATCAGTCGATCCATGACAGCGGCATCGTTGTCGACCATCGCTTGGCACCAAGCGGCTTCATTGGCAGCAATCACCTTCGCGACCTCCAGAGTGGGCTTGGCGCCAATAGCGTGAGTATTGTTGACGCTGCCTTCCTGCGGGAGCTGGGCTCCGAGTGCAGGGCCCTTGTGGGATTCGTGCCGATGGGCCAGCACCCACTGACCTTCAGTCGTCAAGACCCATATGTGGGTCACGGCCGTGGGGGGATATTCCCGTTCCCCCTTCAGACGAAAATAGCCGCGGCTTACGGTAGTCACCGTGCCGCAGAACTGTCGCATCTTCTCTTTCGGTTCGAGGTGAACGTCTATGTAACCTTGGGGCAGATAGTCTCGAAAGAATTCCTCCTTAGTGCTGACTTGTCCGTTTTCATGCACGTAGGACATGGCATCCGCGAGCAAGGAATCAAGTTCCTCTTCATTTCCGGCTAGCACCCACTCCAACAAACGTTTCTCGTTGCGTTCGATGATTTTTCGCACCCCAGGCTCCGGTTCCGTACCATCGAGTTCTGGGCAGTCGACGCTGAAGGTTTGTTCGGGAGCGTCACCGGATTCAAGGTGGTAGGCAATGACTTGGTGGGAGAATAGTGTCGGCACGTAAACCATGCGGCTGGTGCGATTCATTCCGATATCCGCTGATTGGTTCCCTTCGGTACGTCGGTCTAATAGTGTCGATTTTTCACCTGTTACGACATTCACCTGATAGATAATCCCGCTTGAACAGGACACAATGAATTCATCGCCCTTCAAATACTCAATGCCGTCGACCTTGGGGTCGAGCCCCGTCACAACGGCCTTCACGCTCCCATCCACTTGGGCTTGATAAAGCACTCCAGCAGCAACAACGAAAAGATCGTTCTCGTGCCAGAGAATCCCATTGGGCTTGTTAAGCTCGGAGAGGTAGGCAGACACCTGTCCCTGCTCAATGGAGAAAATCGTTCCTACGGAATAGTCGGAGACAAAGGCAGTGCCTGCGTGATTCACCACCACGTCATTCAGACTCTTGGCGCCGTCGATCACGATGGTTTGGGTGATAGTCCCTCGTTCCGTGTCGATGAGATGGACTCGATCAATGTCGGCGACGAAAAGTTTGCCTTGGTGCAGTCCCAAGCCTTTGGGCGCGTTGAGCCCTGTAATCCAATTGGCCTCGATCACCTGGCCATCGAGTGCCACCTTGGCAATGGAGCCATCGCCATCTTTCTTCATCGGATCCTTGCTGGGGCCCATCTTCGACACGTATAGCAGCTGTCGCTCCGCTGAATAGAGCACGGATTCAGCAGAGTGAAGGACGGGCGCGCTTTCCCAACGCTTGACAAGGCCTTGCCCGCTCATGGGAGTAATCAAGGCGCACGATAAGGCGAGTATGACGACTGTGAGTTTCATTGATTGCAATTTAGATTTAGATTTATGCGACGCTCAATCCGCGCATCGAACCCGTGGATGAAGCAAAACGATCCGCGTCGATTCCTTGGCGTTGCAAGATGGAAACGAAGAGGTTGGGGAGGGGGTAGTTGTTCTCCCTGTCGAATACGAGATGTTGCCCATGTCGAAAACCACCTCCAGCAAAGAGAATGGGCAAATTGGTGGTTGAATGTGTTTGCGCACTGTTCATGTTGGATCCATGGACAATCATCGTTCGATCCAGAAGCGATTCTCCATCCTCCGTCACCGACTTCATGCCCTGCAAAAGGTCGCCGAAAAGATCCATATGCATTTCGTCGGCTGCTTTTAGAAGCTTGAGCTTCTGCTCGGACTTTCCGTGATGAGACATGGAGTGGTAGTCTGCGGTAAACTGATTCCCCTCAAAATTGATTGCCGGTGAATTCATGCTATCCAACATGAGTGCGATGGAACGGGTGGAATCCGTCTCAAACGCGAGTCGTGCCATGTCATACATGAGGCGGGTTTTCTCCATGTATTGGCGAGGGCTCCGGGGATCTACGGGCAGTTCGTAGTTTACCGTCGGCTTAGGGCGTTTCTCCCATTCCTTAGCCAGATTCATTCGCTGTTCCAAATCACGAACACTCGTAAAGTACTGATCCAGCCGTTCCCGGTCCGCCAGGGGGACACTTCGCTCTAATGCTTTCGCCTGATCACGGACCGCGTCAAGAATGCTATGGCCACGGTCTAGTTTGGCGAGCTGCTCCTTGACCTCGGCCTCGGTCCCTTGCACAAACATCCGTTGAAAAACCGCCGCTGCGCTGTTCTCACTCGGCAATAAAACACCGCCCCGAGTGTAGGAAAGACTGCGTTTGCCTTGATCCACATTGACTCCAAGCGTGAGCGACGCAAAGCGAGTCTGATGTCCAATTTGCGCGGCAATAAACTGATCCAGTGAGATCGTGTTCCGAAATCCGCTGCTAGCAGGGTGCGGCGCAGCGCTTAGAAAACACACGTCTGCTGGGTGCCCACCGTCCACTCCAGGATGTGAGACACCGGAGAACACTGTGAACTCGTTGCGGTGGCTTGCGAGACGCTCCAAGTAGGGAGAAGGGGCATAGTCGCGACCTTCACCGTGCGGAAAGAAATTCTCGGGTAGTAACCCAATGTTGTTACAGATTCCCAGAAAGCGCCGAGGTTTTGACTCGGAGGCCTGCGACCGAGTGGCGCTTCTGGCCGGGGACATCGAAAGGAGTAAGGGCAAGGATAGGGCAGCACCCGCACCGCGAAGAAATCGACGACGGGATAGCGCACGCCTTGACGATAGGTGAAATCCATCGGCGACGCGGGAACTGACAGGAAATATTTTCATGATCGCGATTATTTGTGCCGAAAGAGCTGGCTCTGTACGACTTCGTGCACGAGGGTACGAAAGCCGAATTCGCTTGCTTGAGCCCGGTCGAGAATTGCCTCAACGAGTGCTCGGTCACTAAAACGAACCGGCGTTCCGGTAGCGTAGACAATTAGCTGGGAAACCACGTTCCGCGCCAACTGTTGTTCGTCCCGTAGCAGGATCTTCTTGAACTCGTTGATGTTGGCAAACGAGGTGCCGTCCGGCATCTGCCCCTTTGAATCTACCGGCAAGGCATAGTGGAATTCAAATCGTTGCCCAACCCGTCCAACTCCGATTTCAGGGAGAACGCCGGCATTCACCCCTCGATAGCGCTCCCGGAATCCTCCAGCCACGTCAAAGCTTTCTAAAGCGAAGCCCGGAGGGTCAATATCCTTGTGGCAGGCCGCACACGAGACACTGTTTCGGTGCAATTGGAGTTGCTCCCGAATCGTCGTCGCTCCTCGTGTGTCTGCTTCTACGGCAGGCACACTTGCTGGGGGCGGTGACGGAGGACGACCGAGGATTCTATCGATGATCCATGCGCCGCGTTTCACCGGCGACGTCGTGTTGCCATCTGTAGTGATCTTGAGAACGCTCGCTTGCGTAAGAAGCCCCCCACGTGGGCTTCCGACGGGGACAGGGACGCGACGGATCGCAACGCCCTGCACGTCGGGGAGACCGTACAGAGCCGCCAGTTTTTCATTCACCATCAGGAAATCCGAATCGATCACATTGCGCACGGGAAGATCGTGACGGATTAGTTCGGCAACAAAGGCTCGGGTTTCGGCAACTGCCGATTCATTTAGCAAATCGTCCAGATAATAGTCCGCATACATTATCGGATCAGGCGAGATGGCGTGAACTTTTCGTAAATCGAGCCAGTAGTCTGTAAACGATTCGATAAATTGTGCCGCGCCTGGGCCGTTGAGAAGACGTTCTGTTTGCATTCGCAAGACATCCGATTCTGGCAACTCACGACGCTCTGCCACCAAGCGTAGTGTCTCGTCTGGCGACGTGTTCTGTAGAAAAAATGACAAGCGACTGGCGAGCGCATGGCTGTCGAGGGGGCCGGGATTCTCAATCAAGGTCAAGAAACGACTCGAGCTGAGAACGGCCGTGTAGGCGGTGATCATGGCGTCGGCAAATGAGCGGCCGTTCTGCCAATCTGAGCGAGCGACTCCAAGAAAGCGAATGACATCCTCATCGCTGACGGGCTGTCTATAAGCTTCGGTGAGAAATCGCCGTAGCAAACGTTCGGCGTCTTGTTCGTAGTTTTGCGAATCAACCGTCACGGTGACGCTGCCATCGTCCGGTGAAGGCAGCGCCTTCAGTGGCAATTCGCCGAAGAGAAGCCGATGCCCGGCAGGCGGCCATTCATCAATGATCGGGCCCTCAACTTCAAGCCATCGGAAGCCGACACCGGGTGAGCCTGATGGGGTGGCTAGGGGTCTACGAAAGCGAGAGGCTCCCTGCCTGGATCGAAAAAAACGGGATGCATCGGGATGAATCGTTTCGCCCTCCAATAACCACGCATTGATTTCATGAACCGACGGCTCAATCTGGGCATCTAGCTTCCCGATCATTCGGTATTTCCTCGGATAGGTTTCAGCGTAGACGGTAACCGGTTCCGTCCGGTGACTGGGCGTGACATTGGCTAAATCAGGAATCCACCAGCGATGAGGCATTCCTGGTTCCCGCCCGGAAGGCCCAATCCAAGCGGAAAACATGTTGAGCCGAATCTTGTAGCGACCGGCCACTGGCGCAGCGAATTTGTCAAACCACATTAAGTAGTTATTCGCCTGACTCGCGACCTCGACGAAACCTTCAATCTCTCGCGTCGCTGGATCGGAATCCCCGACGCTCATCGGACCCTTACTTCCGAAAAGCTGGTATTGAGATTTGAAACCATTCACCGGGATAACGCAGCGTTCTTGCTCGTTGGTGTGCTTCCAGGTCGCCCGGGTGAATGATTTTTGTTCGCGAGCATAGTAGCGCGTTACGTTGCTTGGTGGCGCTTCCAGGCGTTTGGCGATTACCTCGCGAAGGGCGAACTCAGCCGCTTTAAGATACGCCTCGAGTTGAACATGGGATATATCGAGAGCCTTTCCACTCTTCGGGTAGTGATGGGCGATCGCATCCTCGGGCAACCTACCTTTCAATGGCAACCATGGCGCATGGAGCAGATCGCGGAGAGCATTCTCGTATTCGTCGCGGTTGAGACGGCGGCGCGGGGCCCGACCGCTGCGGGATGTTTGAGTCTCCTCAAACTCGATGATCGTGTTGGCAATGGACTGAGTGACGTTTTTAAGGTGGGCCTGGTTCGGTCGTTCTCGTTTTTTGGGAGGCATCTCGCCCTTGCTGACCCGATCAAATACCTTGATCCAGGTCTTCAGGGTTTCTTGATGCTCCAGATCCAAGGTCAGAGCGGCTAAATCCAATCCGCCCTTCATCGACTCGCTGTCATGACAGTCGATACAGTATTGATCGAAAAAGGGACTGGACTGCCGTTTCAAGCCATCATTTTGAGCCGCGTCGAGTGATACCATCACCACCAACATCGCGAACAAGGGGCCAACACTAACAACCAGAGACGGGATAATACGGAGGCATAGCTTGTGGGTGGCCACAGTATCAATAGCGGTCTTCGCGGATTGGGTTCCCATTGAAGCTTCGAGCTTATTTGTTTTCCGGCTCCAGACAAGAAACATCATAAGCATTCGCCGAAGCCATGCGCTCCATGACGATACCCCTAGGTGCCACTGGCGCTTAGTTAAGGAAGACACTTTTGTGCAGCGTTGCTAGGATCGTCAAGGGAAGCGCTGACGCTAATGGAGTTTGACATGCCTCACCTCTGGGGCGGCCTGCCCTTGGATTCTGGCAGCTTGGCCCCTTCCCAATCCTTGGCTCCTGAACTGTTGCTGCGAGCGGACATTGACGGTTCACCGATCGAACTCCCAATGGGGTAGATTGTCCTGGTTCCATAGTTTCCGGATGGCTTCGTGGCGAAGATCAAAAAAATCTTTGAGGAGTCGTGAACGCACATGTCCGTCAGCAAAGGCCATGCCTTGTTTCCCTTGATGTCGTTGGGCTATTCCGGTGAGCGCTTTCCTCGATGATTCTGAAACATCATCGTCGATCTGGAGCGTTTGAAAGAAGCTGGCCTCTGGGGCTGATCGACGGAAGAGACCAAAGGCGAGCCTGCCGCTCAATGCCCCCGCGCTGGCATCTGGAATTGGGATAGAGTTATCACCACTCAGGTAGCCCAGAGAAGCGTCTCCAATGGAGATCATCTCCGATGGAGCACGGACTTGTGCCTCACGCACGGGACGATAGAGGCCGCGATTCGGATGGTTCTTGGCGTCCTCCCAATCGCCGCGAAGGCCTAGGTTTCGGCCGTCTGAGACCTGCGAAAAGGTAGGGCCAACGCCCGATCCATTGTAGCTATAGGCTCCCATCGAGGCCTCGAATTGCAGCGTTGATGGTATGACGGTCCCTTCTCGATCTCGGAGATCAGGGGTGTATGCTTGGTGCCTGGCGTAGATGCCGCCAAGTCGGGTGTAACTTGGACAAGCGAAAACGGAGCGCCGCGCAGTGCTTCGTGATGAAGGCCATTGGCTGCCCGAATTGGATTCCAGAAAATCAAACCAGAATTTTTGGTTGGTCGCATTCCGGCTGTCTCGAAGGAGTGGGTAGTGGCCATTGTCCGTGACGAAGAGACTGACTGCCAACATCTGTTGGCGAAGGTTGTTGGTGCAAACCGTTCGTTGAGCTGCGACGCGAGCTTGGGAAAGCACGGGGAGAAGGAGCGAAGCCAGAATGGTAATGATGGCGATCACCACCAGTAATTCGATGAGGGTGAATCCTCGAAGTCGAATTGCTGGGATTCGGCAAGGCGATTGAGTTCGGTTTGGTTGACCCGACATATCAGCTCCAGTGTCTATCCTATGTTCCGCGGGGAGGTGATGCAAGAAATGCTGTCTGATTGTTGTGCTCGTTTCACTCGGCCCTTGAAACCAATGAACGAAACACTTCGTCGTAACTTGTTGCCCCCCGATGTCATTCGGCAACGATGGAGGTCCTTGTATCCCACCGAACTATCATTCGAGGATTTGAGTCTCCGTCTGAACCCGAAAGAAATCAGGCGCCCCTGGCACAAAAGACGGGCGAAGAGAAGGCTTGATCATTCGGAGTAAGTACGAGTGAATTATGTTAAACAGTGTTTCCTCCATTATGATTAGCCGTAGGCAATCCATCCAAACGATCGCAGCCGGAATTGGAGCCATCGTTGGTTCCTCAATTCTCCCCGGAGTCAGCAACGCCGCAGGGGCTTCCTCGGGCGGTCCGAAGCGGGTGATCTTTTTTCTGCAAAACCAGGGGTTCGACCCTGCGACCTGTATCCCGGCAACGATGACGTCGAGCGGCTCTCTCGCCAAAGCCAAGCTGCCCGAGCCCATCAAGGCCTTGGAACCATTTAAAGAACGCTTGCACATTATCAACGGGCTGCACGGGCGACATACAAGTCCTAGTCACAGCGCTTTTTTCGGAGCGCTCGGAGGCTACCGCGGTAGCGACGGCGTCCCTCCCAGCGCGGCGACGATTGACTATGAGTTGAGTCACGTGCTTCCTAAGACGCTCCTGCCGCATCTTTGTATTGGGATGGATTCCATGGAAAACATGACCGCAAAACCAACGGTGGCGAATCTGTCCGCCAGTGGGGCTGGTCAACCTATTTTCATGCACTCGAATCCGAATCATCTCTACGAAATGCTATATGGAGGCATTTCCAAAGGTGACATTCGGCAGCAACACGAAGCCCGCTCGAAGCTCTTCGACCGCATCGAACAGCTGGCTTCTGCAAAAGGAGCCGCGCTGCCTTCCGCAACAAAACAGCGCTATGGTCAATTCGTTCAGGGCTTCCAGGATATCAACGGTCTTCGCGAACGTCTGAGTGGGGTCTCAGATCATCTCCAAAAATTTGCTCCCGAGGTAGATGATCGCTACACGAATCCAGAGTTTGAAACGGACTGGCACGATGTGCTCCTTGATCTCGGTGTCTCTGCCCTGAAATCTGGCATTACGAGCGTGCTGACGGTCGGCTCAGGCCGTGGTGAAATCTTTGGCGCCTGGAAGGGGCTCGGCGTTGAACAACAAGGGCACAATCTCGGTCACATGAAGCAGCCTGATAATCCGATCTGGGTGAAGATCCGCCAATACAATAGTCGGATGCTCGTGAAATTGATGGAAGAGTTGGAGAGCGTGCCGGAAGGGAGCGGCACGATGATGGACAACACTCTTATTGTTTATACGAGCAACAACGCCGATAGCCAACATACCAATGGCAAAACGTGGCCCGTCATGTTGCTCGGCAATTGCAATGGGGCCTTCAAGACCGGTTGTTTCACGCAACTCGATGGTACTCGTCCAATCAATGCGCTTTACACGAGCATCCTACAGGCTTCAGGAGTGAATTGCGATCGATTCAATATGGGTGAGAAACTCGCGAAGAAATTCGATTCCGGCAATGGTCCTCTCAGAGAAGTCTTGGTGTGAATCGATTCTTCTTCATCTCGGCAGCTATCGGTATCAGTTTGTTGAGCCAGACGGTGCTGGCTGGCGAGACGTATATTCCCGGGGAAACTATCCGTCAAAGCTTCGATGAATTTGCGAAGGGGTTTCTAGAAAATCATTGCTTCGATTGCCACGATAACGAATCGACCAAGGGCAGTCTCTCACTTGAAGATCTTGGGCCGGTAGACGAGACAAACGCCGCGATCTGGAAGTCTGTCTGGGCTCAATTGGCCCTGCAGGAAATGCCCCCCAAGAAGAAATCGCAACCAGACATCGTTGAGCGCTTGCGAATGTCCGATTGGATCGTCGGTGAACTACAACGCGCTATGAGTGACAAGGGCGGGTTTCATGCCCACCGTGATCCGCAGAAAGCGAATTTCTTGAATCACGATCTGCTCTTTGGGGCCCTTCCTCCGGGTATTCGGCTCATCCCCACCTCATCCCCAGCGCGGCTCTGGAGGCTGACGCCTCAAGAACACATCACTCGTCTCAATGAGCTCATCAACACAGAAGCACCCTACAACCCTGAAAAGCCCGGGCTACGAACCCATGGTGATGCCGTCCCGACGAACCACGGCGGCGAGCTCAAGCTCTACTTTGGGACGGATCGCATCATCCGCTGGGAAGGGGGCACCGTCGCTTATGCGACCGCTGTTAAGAGTGTGCCGGCTGTGCTTTCTACCGCCCGTAAACACGGCCTCGAAAACTACCCTGCTTTCTATTCCGTCAACAGCGCGGAAGCCACCCAAATTCTTGGTAAGGCAGAAGATCTGATCAAATACATGGCCTACGGTCCTCTCAGTTTAGCCAAGCCAGAACAGATCACGGACGATCCGAAATCTTACGATCGGGTCAAGCCAAAAGGGGATATTCGCGGACTCCCAACGGCCATTGTCTACAACACCAAAACCGTTCGCCCCATGACCCCTATTCAACGACTCATGGCGGTTCCTGAAGTCTCTGACGATCTACTTCAAGCCTCTGTGGCGCATCTGTTCGAAGCACTGACTTTCCGTCCTCCAAGCCTGCAAGAAGCAGATGATTACCTCCGAATGGTCAAAGATTCCATCGCCAAGATCGGCAAGGAAGATGGCGCGATCATGGGCCTCTCCGCCATTTTTCTCGACCGCGATGCGCTGTTTCGCCCTGAGTTGGTGGAATCAGGAGAAGCCGATGAACACGGTCGCTTAATGCTCCAAGATTGGGAACTTGGCCTCGCCGTCAACCATGCTCTCAGATACATCAAGCCTGATGCCGCGCTACGGCAAGCCATTCTTGATGGGCGCATGCGAACTCGGAAAGATGTGCGCCGTGAAGTCACCAGAATGCTGAACGACGAAAGTATCCGCAAACCACGCATTCTGCGCTTTTTCCGGGACTACTTCGATCACGATCTAGCTGGTTATATTTGCAAAGATACCAACGCGCTCGCTGAAACCGGTGCCTCTGCCCGGGGAGCAGCGCACTATCGCGCCATGTTTGATTCTGTCGCGAGTACTGACCGACTCATCGAATTGGTTCTGGAAAAAGACACCAACGTTCTCAGAGAACTGCTCACGACACAGCAGGTCGTGGCCACGAAGACTGACAATGTGTACTTCGGGCGAAGACACACTTCTGAAGAGGAAAAAGTAGCTCGCATTGCGAAACGAGAAGCAGACAAGGCGCTTGCCGAAAAGGAAACAGCGGATCTCGAGGCACTGGAAGCGGAGCTTGCCGAACTAACAGCCGTTCTGAAACAAGACCCAGAGGATAGCAAGACCGAGCGAAGTTTAGATCGAAAAAAGAAACAATTCAGCGCCGCTGAGAAACGGATCAAACGGGCGAAAACAAGGCGGCAGCGGGAGGGCAATACAAAGGTCGCTGTTGCCGATCTACAGGGATCCAAAATCTTTGCTCGCGTAAGTCGCCGCTCCTTTGGCAACGGATCCATGAAACCGGACCGCGTCTTGGCACTGGCTCCAGAAGGCCAGCGCATGGGCATTCTCACTCATCCCGCCTGGCTTGTCTCTCATTCCGACGCGATGGACAACCATGCGATTCACCGTGGGCGTTGGATTCGTGAACGATTGCTCGGTGGTGGCATTCCCGATGTTCCGATCACGGTCGACGCGATGCTCCCCGACGAATCCGAAACACCCCTTAGAGAACGAATGCGGGTAACACGGGAAGAATACTGCTGGACCTGCCATGAAAAAATGGATCCCCTGGGGCTTCCTTTTGAAATGTTCAACCATGCCGGACTTTTTCGCACTACGGAATGGGGCAAACCAGTGGATACGACAGGTGCGATCACTGACTCTGGAGATCCCGCGCTCGATGGACCAGTGGAGAACGCATTGGATTTGATCGGTCGCCTTGCCAATAGTGTGCGTGTTGAGCAGGTCTTCGTTCGTCATGCATTCCGGTTTTGGATGGGCCGCAATGAAACCCTGAATGATGCCCCGGTCCTTCAAGCCGCCCACCAGGCCTATCGCGAAGGCGGCGGAAGCATGAAAGCATTAATCACGTCTCTTCTGAGCTCAGATGCATTTCTATACCGGAGGACCGAAGACTAGGGCTTTCATTCCCTGAACCATTCAAGTGGCGTCCGTGAGAATCATGGCGACAGGCCTGCTGGAAAGACGAGATACGAATTCTTGTTAGAGAATTGAGGAATCGAGTTGCTCGATAGCGCAGGCCCCGAATCGAAACATCTGGGGGAACTCTTAGATCACGGATCTCCAGTGTTGAGTGAATACGGCCTCCTCGCACGAGCGCTCGAGACGAGTCGTTCGGGTTACGGACTCTTGCTTTCTTGTCGTCATCAGATGGATCGGCCAATCATCTCTGATTTGAAATGCAATGAATCGTTCCTCTGGTCGTTGCGGATGTGCGAGTGCGATGGCTCCAACCAGAACCCCTGTGATGAAAGATTGAATTGACGCGATCTTGTGCGAACTAGGAGAAACGGGTGTTCACTGTTCGAACGCCACACACATTCAACACGTCGTCTCGTGGGAGTAACTTCATTCCTCTTTCACCCAGAAAAACTGTTGTGACTTCAATGGCGATACCACCACTAGGTTGAGTCCATCCACCGTTGCCATGGGTACGATTGGGACAGTTGTGGAGAAATCGCGGACGGTAGCCGCTCCAAGCAATGTTGTTCCCTTCGGCCACGTGATTCGGAGTCGACCGTCCTCGGTACGTTGAAACTTGATAATCGAAACGCTGGATAGGGAGCTAGTCGATGTTGACCGAGGAATGTTCCAAGCAGTTAATCCGAATAGCTTGGTGGGGGGTGTTGGCGGAACGCCGGCTTGACCGAGCCTTACCTCAAAGATGTTGCTAATTAGCAGGTCGTCGCCAGCAGCATTCTGAACGGCTATCTTTATCTGAACAGTCGAGCCTCCCTGACGCTGAGGGACTACTCGCGCTCCTCCGGAAAAGAGCCCTCTAGTAAGAAACTCGGTTCGTTCACCAATCGCGGTACCGTCTGCCAATTGGAGTTCAGCGAAGTAGCCATTTCCTAGAAGCTCCCCGTTAAAGGCTGCCTCGGCGTCGCCGTTTGATGTGAATGGTGCATCAACACCGACATTTGAGAAATTTACGGTTCCCTGGCCCTGCATTGTTAGGGAGACAAGCGATAGCAGGGTTCCACATAAGAACGATGCCAGATTAGAACCTTCGAATGATCGTTTCATAATCGCTTGAGAAACAGACTGAGGTGGCCTCCTTGATTCAACCACTGTCCAGGGTAAGTTATGCTATGGCAGTCTCTTTGATCTTGGTTTCTAGGCTATCCCTTTTTCGAGGTCAAGTGACGTGAACAACAGAATTCGGGTTCATCATTCTCAGAGCTCATCCCTGCTGGTAACGATGCTGGGATGGACCAGAGTGGTTTCTCGGATTTAGAGGCACGATAGTGTGGGTTTCTTTCACCGATGATCTTCCCATAATGGCCTTCAAGCACTAGAATGATGAGACGAGAACGAAATGTCGGGAACAAGCTGTCCTCTGATTAAAGCGAATCAATTCTGCAATGAAAGGCCACAAATCCTTCCAGGTCACTGATTTCTCCCTGAGGGATCTACCATGGGCCGTTACTGCCTATCTCGTCCTTTCCGTTTTTTCCATCGGGCTTGGTCTTTTTTTCGAGTTGCTGCCGAACTTATGGAGCGGGTTGTTCTTGGGTGTTGGGGGTGCTTTGCTTGTTGCCTTTTTCTTTCTTCGCTCGCTCAAGAAAGAGGTTGATGTCGCTGCACTTCCGAGTCCATCAATCAAGGTCCGGGCTAAGTGTGATGATCCCTACGGATCATTTGTCGATGCGGTGAAAGCCTACCGAGAGGAGACGGGGCTGGGACTTCCGGAAGCGACGGCTGTTTTGCGCAACTACCAGAACAGCCAGCAGCAAGGTGAATCGACCGAATCGTGACATCATCTGAGCGCTTGGAATAATGGAAGGGCTCACGTTCCGTTCGATGGAATCTGATGCTGTGCCTACCAAATTCCGGGCCCGTCAGGGTGATCAGTACTGAGAAAATTGGACAGCCGGTTCTTTAATTGCATCAAAGTAGGATAGGCCTTCAAATAGCCCTAAACGCACGGTGCAGAGGAGGGAACATCGGTTCCGATAACATATCCCGAGGGACGGGATTAAACCTAATACAGGTTGTGCGAAAGAAGTGAATCTCGTGTCCACTTTTCTCAATCGATTCAGGCCTTATTTATGAGTCAACACGCTCCTATCGAATTCTGAAGAACTGAATCGATTGAGACGTCGAGATCTGTTGTGATAGATCTTGATTGGGGGTTTGGCTCCATGGGCCTTGCAGTTGTATAGCCGCTTCCAGGATGCCGTCACCATTCCATGTCAAGATGATACCTTCGGCGGTATTCTTGATACTTATTGGCGACGGGTTGTCCACTTTTACGATCGCAAGAGCGTTAGGAAGTTCCTCTGAACTGATTGTCAGAAGAAGCTCATTATTGTTGTTAATCGATCGAAACGGAGTTGTAGGAGAGTTGTCTGCATAGATATGGAATCCTGATGTCTTCGCCCCAGTTTCATCCCCGAGATTCAAGATTTCTCCAGCTTCAAGAATAGGGGAGTAACCCATTTCTTTGATACTGTATACTCCGTGCCCCACTTCACCTTCACTCGACTTCTGTCCTAAGTGCATGATTTTGGTGCGGCGTTCATTGGAGACTAGTGAGTGGTCTGAGAGTCCTCTGACGTTTTTGAAGGTTATCGTGGATCCTTCAGGTGCTCCAGGGAATGGCATGCCTTCATAGGCGACGATTCTTGCCCCAGTCTCGTCATCAACGAGGATAACCGTTTGGCACGTTGGGCGAGGTCTCACGGGCGCCTCCCCACAGGCACTATAGGTGACCAACCCACTAGCGGAGACTACCGAATGCAAGGAGATCGCCCTTGAAATTAGTTGATCGGGCACGAGTATTGTTTGTGAAATCGCCACTTCTTTTAGTTGCCCGTCTTTCCAATGCCAGATTGCACTGTCGTTCCTTGATTTCGTTTCGCCCCTGGTCTGCGCGCCAAATACAAGTGTGCCATTATCTTGAAGAACGGGCTGGCTAAACAATCGCCAATGGCTGTTAGAATCTTCGATTTTGTTGTCCTCGCGAGCAACTGTCGTCAAGGTAGCGTCTTTCCAAAAGTAAAGACTGTCCACGGCACCTTTTTCAATGAACGCTACCGCTCCGTCCGTTCCAATAGTCAAGGCGGGGAAGTGCCCTTTTTCGTGCTCTGCAGAGACTGGAGAAATGATCCGAGTCGTGTCGGTGTTGGTGAACCAAACGCCCCAAACTTCTGTGTTCGTTCCCTGGACCGCAGAGCTCCACGCTAGTTCTCCGGTGTCGCTGAGCGAAATCCGAGCTGATGTGCTAAGATTGAATTCGGTCTTAAACTCGAGTTTTCCGTTGATCATTTCAAATCCGATTGCTGGGTCTCCATCTTTTGCGACCATCCGAATGCTTCCTGATTTCCAGACAAACAGTGCCGTTCTTTTAGAGCCGTTAGTGGGTCTGATACTGGCAAAGAAGGCAATCTCGCCGCGGTTGTTGAAAGAGATCGGTTCGAGTAGTTCGAAGAATTTAAGCTCTGCATCCTCTCCCGGAATCGCTTCTCCTTCACGCATGACCATTTCGATCGATCCGGGTTTGCCAGTCCAGAGTCCTTTACCGGACTGGAACCAGTTTCCATTGGTGTTCTTCCTTGAAATATTTCCAGTAAATACGACGGTTCCTTGCTGGTTAATTCCTTTGGCGAGGTCCCAATTTTGAAGAATCTCATCCTCTTGGAGCCCGGCGATCCGTGATTGTTCGAAGGCAACTATGGAGATCTGAGGAGACTGGGCGAGAAGATGAGACGCAAGGAACGTAGTGATTGCTGCCAGGCATAAGCGACGGGTGATTTGAAGGGCGGCAAGGCATTGGATCGAAAGATGTTTGTCGGGGTTTGAAGTGTCCATGGGTATGCCAATATTCTTTTAAGGCCTTAGAGGGCATTTCACTGATGTCGAAAGTTGATATTCTATCTCTTTGAAAACGATCATAAACCTGGTTCCTTAGTTGAAAAAATCAGAATTACTCAGCGTTCGTCTTTTTCTTACAATGAGCCTAAATCGACTATGCCTGCTTGCTTCCGTCACGAAATCGGGGCAGGGGGGGGAGACTAAACCTAAGTGATCTTGTGCGAAATAAGAGAATCCCGTTTCCACTTTCCCCAGGGCATATCACTTTGTTTTAGCAGGCTTGAGAGAAAAGAGGTGACCGCTTTGCTTGTCTTTCTGACCGGGCTGGGCTTGTTACGCTACGATTTCGAGAATTCTGTAGGCGGTAATACTCTCTGCTCAGTCCCTAACTGGGGCAGTGATTGCCTCGATCGAAGAAACAGGCGGTATCTCGATTCTGAAGAGCTTTCCATGAAGCGAGGGGAAACGAAGAATTTTGTTCGCAATGGGATGCGTGCGTTTTCTGCTGATTAGGATGACAGTATCGT
>CAJXVR010000187.1 GCA_913061285.1 uncultured Verrucomicrobiota bacterium
CAGACCAGCAGCCGTACTGTCCCCGCGTTGCCTCCCTCGCGAATCACCGTAATCGGGTGAATGGCCGTCCCTGATTCCATGACCTCGTATCCGAACTGATCAAACGAAAAAGTTCCCACCCCAACAACATTCCCCGAAATATCCCCAACCGGAGCCCCTTCGATCGCGGTTTGAAGATTCACATGAGTATTCTTTGCGAGAATATCCTGCAAATTCAAGGTACCCTGCCCGGCGGCGTGGAGATCGCTTGCGACTTCACTCTGCACCTGGACCTGAGATTGAACGATTCGCTGCACGGCTTGAGCCACAGGCAAGGTGCTGTCAGCGTAAGACTGCTTCAAAACAGCGTTGGCAACGATGATCTCTGCCGCCGTGTCCTTCTGCTTCACACTAAGTTTGTCGAACAACGCGCCATCGACCGCATCAATCAGCTCGCGGACCCGTCCCACGGAAGACAAATCAAGCGTTCGTCCAGCGACCAAATCTTCAACCAACTGATCCAAAGCCAACTCAATTGTCGGGGCACGAGCGACCCCATTCGCACCGCTCACCAGACTGCCAACTTGAACAATCGTGTCCTGCAACATCGCCACCGCCTTGATAATCGCCACAGCATCTGCATTTCCCTGATAAGCTTCGGCATACATATCGAAGCGCAACATTTCAACCCGAGCCGCCAACCCGGCATCCAAGCCCAAGGCCGTCTCCACCTGAGATTCCGCTACCGTCTCACTCAGATTCGGATCTCGAATCAGCAGAGCCGCGATCAAACTCGTCACTGGATGAATGACCGATGCGCCCAACGGCGCTCGAAAAGAAATCTCCAAAGGCAAGCCCGTTGCGATATCCATTCCTCCGCTCAAAACAAGCACCCCTTCGGCAGCCTGCAATTGACCATCGCCATTCTGATCAAAGGGTCCCGGCAAGACATTCAACTGATAATCCCCACTCCCATCCGTGAACACCCAGGGCTCAGGAGCATCCCGGTTCCCGTTCAAGTTCGCATCGAAAAACACCGTACCACCTGCAACCAAGCCATCGCTGGCTACCCCAGAAAACGGACTCACCGTTGCGTCGAGCTCAAACTCCAAGGCCCAATCCGTGAGAGTGACCAGACCTCCCGGTGAAACATCCGCGAGAAACAAGAGCCACTCCCCGTTCGGATCGATCCCATCAAATTGGTTCAGCATTGCCGAGCGTGCCTCAGTTCCGGTCACCAATGAAGGATCCACCAGGCGCCCATCCGGCTGCCAAGATCCAGTCCACGGCAAGCCGAAAATAGCGGATTCACCGATCACCGTCTCGTAATCACGAATATCCCCATTGCTCGCCTCGTCATCAAACACCAGACGTTGCAAACCAGCCCCAGCGCTCCCAAAAATGTTGCTCTGCGTCCGTCCCGGTCGATTCAACAAAATCGAAAAAGCGGCATTATCCGTCTTCGTCAAATAGGCATACAAATCCCCATTGAACCCAACCGTCCCGTCCACAGATAAAGTCACATTTAGATCCCGAATCCCTTGCCCGACAGGAACACCAGAAACGTTGATCCGAACCAATGTGCCCGCCAAATCGCCATCAGGAATGGCCAGCGACACATCATCCGCGATCGTAACCGTCCCTCCTTCCACTCGAATCCCGTCAATAAGCCCTACCAGGAGCAAGCAGGCCACCGCAGGCTTCAAAAACTCGATCAAACTGTGACTGCGAATACACATGTCCGGCTAAGGTTGCTGAGGGGCTTTAATGACCCGATAAATCCGCTGCTCAGGTGGCGGCTGGAGATCAGTAAACTGAAAATTTCCGTTTTGCGGCGAAGCCGTCAATGGCTGCCCGAGATCGTTCCAAACGGTACTAGGCGGGTTGAATTGATCGGTAAACTGAGCTTGGTAGCTCTGCCCAGGAATCCCGCGAACTCGAATAGTCACGGGCTGTCCCGGTCCTGCAGAAATCGTGGCTTCAATGGCACCAGAGCTTCCATTCGCCTCTTCTTCCTTGATGGTCACAATCGACGTCGCGAAAGCCCCCCGACCATCCGATAATTCATATTCGAATTGATCGTCTTGGACTTCATTGGGGACTCCTGGATAATAAACCAACCACTGATCATTCAAGATCTCAAGCGATCGACCACGAGCAGACACCGGAGCGACAAGCCCAGCGAATCGAACCATGTCCCCGTCTAGATCCCGATCATTGAACAAGAGATCGGCCACTCGAATTTTCACGGGTTCCAAGTCCACCGGACGCACGATCTCGTCGTTCGATCCATTGGGAGCGCGATTTCCGAAACCGCTCACACCAAATTCGAAGAATCCCTGCGGAAACCCAGGTCGAGCTAATCCGATGGATGCCACCCGATCCCCATGATCTTGTGGCTCGAAGGTCACCGTAAATGTGTCTGTCTCCCCCGGAGCCAGGGACATGGGCAATTCAACATCGCTCACAATGAAATCACCCGACGCGAGGCCACTCACATCAATGGCATTCAGCGTCAACCGAGACGAACGAGAAGGCGGCTGTCGCAGCAGGACCAAACCCGCCAATCTCTCCTCAGGAGTCCAGGTTTCAACCTCAGCGCTCAAGAGATCTAGCTGAGCGGATGAATCCGTAACAAAAGAGGTATTTGTGATCTCATAAACTTCGGTGACCATCCCTCCAGGAAACTCGGCATTCCCTAGTTCCGAGGCATTGGTCGCACCAAGCTCCGAGTCCCCACTCCCCTTGACCGAAATAGTAATCGCGCCGGCCTCCTCAATTGCGAGAGGCGATTCACCTGATGAGAGGGCGATAGCGTCCACTCCCACCACAATCATCCCCAAACTCTCGAGATCACCGCTAATTGGCAGTTTCCAGAGAAACCCTTGTCCCGCTTGTAGCTCGACTTGCGAAGTGGAGGTCCCATTCTGAATCAGATCCCCGCCGTTCACCGTGACTCGATAGCTGAGCGCTTCACCATCGACTTCAACCACTCCTGAAAGAAACGCAATATCTGAGTAGGTAAGCTCCAACGAATCTCCCAGAGAAGCCACAAAATTGAACCGATCCTCCGTCACGCTCGGTTGATTTTGGATCGCGGCTAAGGGCCCCGACTGAGCGGACACCGAGGCATCTATCGAATGGACTCCCCCGGAACTGAAGCCACCTGCAAAAGCGCCTTGGGATAGGATCCCCACAGCTTGCGACTCCGAAGCGCCACTCACGAAGCCGCCAATCGACTCTAGATCGGCAGCACCAACGCCCGCCACTGAGGCGAGGCTCGCCGCCAAGACTTGGAGTCCTCGTTGCTTCATGTCATCTGTTTCTTAGCCCCGCGAATCGTTCGCTTGACCGTCGACATGCTCCTCTTTGGGTTTCGCAACATCTTCGAAAAACTCACTCTTGACCGTCTCACCATCTGTCAGCTCCACCCGCGACTTCAATGCCCCACTCGGAAACCAAGCCTTCGCCACCCCATGCGCTTTCCCCTGCTTCATCGGTATCTCCTGGGACAACTGCCCATTCTCATGCCATTTCCGATACAAGCCCTCCCATTCGCCATCGGCCACCATCCCCTCAGACTGCTTTGTTCCGTCGGGCCACCATTTGGTTCGTGGCCCGTGAGAAACTCCGGCAACGAAAGACTCTGAAATCTGTTTCTGCCCGTTCGAATGCCACCCCTCAGAAAGCCCGTCGAGGAGGCCGTCCGCAACCACTGTTCGAGACTTTGGCGATCCGTCTTCATAACTCTCAACCACCATCCCCGAGAAGACATTCGTCTCACCGGCGATGTAGAATCGCCCGTCTACCTTCTTGAGTTCACTCAAGTCGAGCTCCGGGAGTGGCTCAACGGGTTGCTCCAGGGCTCCCTTCAACAAAAACACCACAGCAACGAGAATCGCAGCTGTTCCAAGAATGCCTAGCCACGCGGGAAAAGCACCGCGTGCGCCTTGCACTGATTTATCAGTTTGATCGCTTTCGTTCACTCGACTTTCACTTTCCAGTTATTCAACCTAGCGCCGGCCCAAACGCAGCAAAGAACAGAATTGCGGTAGTTCTTCTACTATCACTTCACCGGAGCCCTTCATTGGCTTACTGTCCACACAATCATTCGAAGTAGCCTTCCCGGCTTTCCGTCTCCTAGGATTTTCATCCCACCAAAGGAGACCTTGGTTTAGGTCCGAGAGGCAATCGCAGCCTTTCGACACCAGAGGAACAGCCTAGTTTACTTGGAGTTTGAAGAAGCGGTATTCTACCGCGCTCTCCTGAGCGGGCACCTCGATCTCCATCTCGGTTACACCCTCGGAATAAAATCCTTCCCGGAGCGGGGCATCGGCATCATCTGACGTCATGCGAAACGAAACAGGCGCCCACTCATTGAAGTCAGCTGATCCCAGAATTTCATAATTCCTCCCAGGCAAGGCCATAAAGCCCATCACAGGCATACCCTCCTCAACCCCCTTGATAACCAAATTAAACCCACTCTCGTCGTCGAAGGCATAGCTTCCGGCAAGATACTCCATGAGATTACTCAGCCCATCCCCATCGGAGTCATCATCGGGCCCCACACTCGCGAGATCTTCGGCCAGACCGCGATTCACCAGAGAACGTTCCCAGGCATCCGGAATCCCATCACCATCCAGGTCTTCGCCTAGGGTTAAATCCAACTGAGTTCGCTCCCCGGGTTTTCCCATCGATTGCGTTTTAGCACTCACTTCGATCGGAAGGAAGACGTCGCGCCCGATTCGGACCCGAATCGCAAAGGGCATTAGTGGACGCATCGCCGTCGGCCGATAGAGTTCCGAGGTCAATCCCGCATCCATAGGAACACGCAGGCGATAGTTTTGTCCAATCGCGAGTCCCGAAAGGATCTTGGTCGAAAGGACTCGTCCGGAAGCCGTCTGAAACAGCACCTCCGCATTGTCCGCTCGCACTGGATTCCCCCGCTCATCCCGAACCGTCCCATAAAAAGTATGATGGGGCGCCGGCGGAAACGCCTGCACAACCGTCAACGCTAGTAAAAGCATCGGTGGGGCGAGCATAATCGCGAGCCGCGCGCGCAGCGCGCCAAAGGTTCGAGTGAGCGCAATTGGGGCGGGAACGGCTCGCGAGTACGCTCGCCCCACCTTATCAGCACATGAATTTTGCTCGTCTGAAGTGTTCATACTAGTTTCCAGAGTAACTGTAGGTTTCAAAATGAAGCTTAATGTCGCTGACAGTGTCAATAAGGACGTCGAGTCCCTGCTCCGGATCATTCAGCAAGGTGCGCCCGGGAATGACGAGTTTCCATCGGGTGTTCCATATCGAACGACCAATCAGCCGGCTGTTAGTGTAGGTCGCTGGCAGCAGTTGCCCGTTCTCACCAAAGACCGAGACATCCGAAACGGGGCGGAATGCTTGGTGCTTGCGAATACTGAACAGATCCTCGGGTAAGGTATCGGCCGCCTGATAGAGTTTTTTGGAAGAAAAGTCCGAGGCACCGATGTTGAAAGGCAGCGGAATGGTCACATCGTCAACCGACCACGTCCGAATCACGCTCTGATCTCCCAGCGCCGGACTACGCATGGCATCCAAGCCCACAGGAATTAAGTAGACACTCGGTGTCGCCGAGAGCGTCGCCGTATCTAAGAATGCCGCCGTGGGATCCGATTGAGAACTCCCATCCGTGACCGAAGCGTTTGCCCCCGGATCGTCCATCCCATTGTAGCCTTCCATCGCCACACCTACCGAAAAGATCTTCGTGGCAAAGGCACTGATATCGAAGGCATGATCGCCTCCAGCGAGCGGCTGGCCAAAGAGATTATACCCGTCATTGATCTCCGTGCTGAACTCGATAATGATGCCCGGCACAGGCAAGCCATCGCCTTTGTCGATCTGCAAGCAGTGGCGAACCACATCCTCATCTTCGAGCACATTTGTTTTGCGGCCCGCATACAGAACATCGCGCCAATTGGAATCGCCATCGGAACCGGGTAAGACTCGAAAGTTCTCAGTCCGTAGGGAAACGGTCGTTCCGTAGACATCGGGATTGATAAGCCCTAAGCGCCCCTTCAGGACTTGGAAATCAGCCGCCATCTCCGCCAAGGCACTGGAGAGCCCTGGATCACCGGTATCGCTACCCGCAAACTGGGGTTCCCCATCCATGACAACCCCTAAAGAGCGAGACGCAACAATTCGATCCACGAAGCTAGTTCCCTCACCGGATCCGAGAAGACCGGTTTCGTAATCGTAGGCCTGGGCAGCAAGGAACGCATATCTCGCAGAGAGATCAAATAGAGCATTGTAGCGCTCCAGTTTCTCATCACGGAACACTCGGAAAGCGGCGTCGCGACTGCGGAACCCTTGAGTGGTCGCAGCAGTTTGCTTGCGGAAAACTTCTCGCTCCGACTGCAAACGGTTCCCCTTGGCGACTAACATGTAGAAACGACCGCGAGCATCCGCAAGTTCTTGCAGCGCTTGATTGATGGCGTGCATCTGGTTCTGCAATTCTTGAAATTTCAGGTCGATCGCCAAGACGGCGTCTAGTTGAAGAACCGTATCTTCAGCATCGGCAATATCGTTGAGGAGACTCTCACGAATCTGTTCATTTCGATTCATGACTCGACGTCCCAGCACTCCAGCCTGCTGAAGCTGAAGCTCACCGATAGCAACATTTCCACCAATCTCAGCGAGCTTCGCAGGAACGCTAATCCCCCCCGAAAAGTCACCCCCAGTTGCTAATCCGAAAACAGCATTCTTAGGGACTGCGTAAAACATCACTTCAAAAAGATCCTCCAGCACATTTCTGGCAGTGTCTGCTCTCAAATCGAGGAGGTCTCTTCGATATTCCGCCAAGTCAATTGAGGCTTCCCATGAATTGATGGTCGCTAGATGGCCATCGATCGTCCCGTCAAGGTCTAGCTGAGCACTGTACACCTCGATCATCCGGTCAACTTCGTATTTCAACGATTCTTGACCACGAAGCGCGGCATGAGCGCGATTACGTGCCTTGATTACATCGGCAACCGCAAACTGAATTTCACCCGGCGATTCTCGTCGACCGATCCAATCGGAGGGTTTGCTGAAGAACCCGTGTGAGTCCAGTGTATACTTCAAATGGCTTACGTTCAGATCATCTGAATCGACATTCGGAAGGAAAGATTCCACGAAGTTGGCCTCCGTCTTCTCAATTCCACTCAGCGCGGAGTAGGTCGAATTGTATTCTTGAATATCGAGGATAAACTCACTGGACTCAAGGGGATCAACCCCCGGCCCGGATAACTCGTTGTCGTCCACATAAACATAGTGCGTCAGGTCCGGCCCCTCATAGCCCGTGGCATAAGTCTTGCCTACACCAATATCGTCCGAGTAAGGAGTTCCGTAGAGCTCGATCAGCGCGTTGGTATAGGCAATTTCCTGATTTAGGACGATCGCTTCATTCGCCAACTGGGAATCAGCCTCACGACGCATCAGCTGGGTTACCGATTTCGCATCATCAAAGGCGGTCACTGCATTGTTCAAGGCAGCTGTCGCCCTTTCATAGATTTGCTCGAAGTGAGACGAATCGCCTCCTAACCAGAAGGAGTAGGTGCTCGGGTTGACGTCGAACGCCATGCTGGAATCGCTGAGTCCCAATGGATTCAGATGAGCGTCCGCATTGTCGGCGGATGTTTGCAATTCCTTCACGATATCAACAATCTCCGTCAGTTCAGGCACTGTCGATCGATCAATGATCTGAATTCCCTCGTGACTGGGATCGTCGTCCACTTCAGGCAACATCGCGTTTCCGGTCACCCAATGAACAAAGGCGCCCTGCCCGGTCCTTGAGGCCCAATGATCCGCACCCCAGTAACGGGTGGTCCCTCGCGACGTGTTCTCACGAATCGCTTCCGCCCCAAAGTGTTCCCATCCAACCTCATCGCCCGAGACATAGTCCTGACGCCACGTTAAATCAAAGGCTTGTTTACCGGCCTCCGCCGTTGCGGCTGCCGCAGCAGCGAATTTCCGCTCATCGGTGTAGTCGACTTGCACCGTTTGTCCCAGGATCGTCACGCCTTCGGTCCGTGGCACCCACTCGAAATCGGTATCAATCAAGAGTGAATAGTAGTTCTTTAGAGCCGTAAGATAGTGTCCATAGGCATCCCCGTGACCTTGAGGATAAAGAACCGCCGCATCCTCAGCATCGATGACGCCATCGAGACTGCTGGTGTCCGCCTCCTGGATATTGTAGTTCAATGCATAGATGATCTCCCCGGAATCGATCCCACGGGTGTAATTCCAGAAGAGACGATTGTAGATGGGATTCGCCTCGACACCGGGTGGCAGAAAATCGTCCCGCCCACGCATCAGGGCCAACTCTTCTTCGAGCAAGGTGGCCGTTTGGCCCTTGAAGGCAAAGAGCGATGTCGCAATGTCTCCAAAGACACCATCCGCAGTGCTGATCCCAATCGTCGGATTGAGAGCATCGGAATACGCATCATTACCCAAGAACATGTACAAGTCATTGATGTATCCAGCCGCGAGTAGCAGCGCATCGTTAGCCGGGCCATAATTGATATCGGCATCAATGCTCAAGCCTCTCCCACGATTGAGCACGGTCTCGTAGATCTCTATCAAACCAAAGTCGTCAATGGTTTCCGAGTTGAGCGCCACATTCCCCTCCCAACGAGATCCAGCCAAAGTCAGCATGCTCGCATCGGTGTCAACGGCATTATTGAACAAGTCGCTGGTTCGCTGATTGAAGGGATTGATGCCCGCGAGAACTCGTTTAATCCAGCCCTCAACCAGGACGGGCTCAGTCCATTCGGACCAGTTGATGTTAACACCGTTTCCGTCGTCGATCCAAGAGGCGTGGGTGTCCAAGTTGGCTCGATAACGCATGATGATGTGCTGATCAGACAATGATTGCACATCAGCGGTATCGCCTACGATGGAACGGATCTTTTCCTCGAACTTAGCGGTATCCATGTCCAACCACCCAGTCCCAGGATTGTCATTAAAGGGGTCCACCGCCGGCGCTAATCCATCGACCGGTGCCCCGGTTTTCCATTGGACATCGTAGTTCTCGGTTAGCGATGCCAGGTCAATCACCTGCTGTAGCGTCACCTTTTCTGCAAGCGGACTGTCGGAGAGAATGATCTTCAGTTCTCCCGGATGCAGATTCGGATCCACTTTCAGAATCAATATCGACACAGGATCATCGATCGCGCTAAACGCTTCACCGTCCCCGGCTATGAGCGAAATATAGCCTGATCCTGGTCCCATCGCTGTAAGAGCATAGGAGTCCACGGCTTCATCATCATCTACAATCGAGACCAGGTCTTGAGCGGTCCGGGCAATTCCCGAATGATATTCATCCAGACCCGATATCGCGAGCTCAGCGGCATCGCCGATGCCAGTACGGCCCCCGGTTTCGTTGTCGTAGTAGTCTTCATCTGGGGTTTCTGAACTACCTGAATCGAGCTTTGCTTTGATCGACGCCACCGACACATGAGTGCCCGGCACCGCCGGATCCTCAACAAAGAGATCTACAAGCGCGCTCAGATTCTCGATAGCGAAGTCCCAATTGTTCTTGATGCTTGCCTCCTCTTCATCGGGAACGACCGCTTTCAGAGTCGCTAGATCTTTGTCACTCAGGATATTGAGCAAGACATAATCCTCGCCCACCGTTTCGTCTCGGTATTCTCCTCGAAAAACGAGCGCTCCGTCCGTTCCTCGATTTGGATCAAAGAAGAACCGACTCTCCAAATGAGGCGGCAAGCCAGTGAAGAAAACATCCCCATTATAGGTTTCAGTTGCCGCCGATGAAGGCACCTCCAACAGGTAGAAATCGACTCCACTTACAACATTGGTTTTTCCAAAGAAGTACTCCTTTTCTCGGGTAGAATCATGAAGTACAATGGTCTGTTGCCCATTAATTTGGGATTGTTCATAGATAACTTCTAAACTTGAATTTCCGCGAATGGCTGGAAGACCGTTGATTGTGGTCGTGAGAGTCTGCGCCATGTTCATCACGGGGACGTCATCCGGCCATACCGGGCGAAAGGCAATCGGCAAGCCTTGGTCTGCATGTTCTCCAGTAACTGGGTCGATCGCATAGACCCCATCCCCTTGAAAAGTTCCATCGGCTTTCTCTATCCGCAAGTATGGCGTCAATGTACCCAGAGGGGGTTGTTCCCCCCCATCGATCGCTAGAGACGGGAACCAGAATCCTGTTTGGGTGGCGTAGTAGAATTGCATGTCCAACCCCGGTGCGTCGTCATCTGAATGAGGCCCTCGATAGATCCACGTATTTCCTTTTCGATCTTGTCTTGTAAAACCCGTGTAGAGGACACGCAGTTCACTATCGTTCACCTCAACTGGCACCAAACTCCGGCTCAATACCCAATTGTTGAACTGATTATCAACGATCGTCACATCTGGAATGATAATGACGGGAAGAACCTCAAAATCACCCTGAATGGCCTCTGCGATCGGTAGATCAATAAAAAGCTTACCGTCTTCAGATCCCAGTGCTTCTACCGTGACCGTCGTAACGGATTGAGTCGCCTCTGATGCAATGTGCACTTTTGTCAAGCCGGCAACAAGGCCTCCATGATCCGGAATCGCCAATCTTAGGGTTGCAGTGGGATCATTTGGCATCGTCAATTCCCACGACGAAAGCGCAAGGGGCACACTTGTTGAGATATATGCGACCACGCTATCCGTCGAATAATCGGCAGTCGTCACATAGATCCATCGAGAATCCGTCAATTCTGAATCCTGGACAGCGTAAATGTTGAAAGGCACGATAGCATGGTCCGTTGCGATATCTATCGAGGCCTGTCCATTGGGCATATCACTAACCGTTGTTGTTTCGACGGCATAACTGCCCACTTCGGTATTGAGGCTCGCATCTTCATCCTCTGGAACGGGGTTTGGCAACAAGGGTAGTGGCATTGGGGCCTGGAGAACGATTCCCGCCTCACGTTCAAACTTGAAGGTCACTCCCTCCTCTGGCTTCTCTCGCAGCACCTTAAACGGAACCATTGCAAGACGACCATCCGATTCGGTGTATTCAAGAAGCACGAACGGATCTGATGTGTAGTTGTCACCTGAAGTGATATTCAAATCATCGCGCAAGGCGAAAACCTCTCCACCACTCATCAAGGCATGTTCTTCGTTGGGGTTGTAGCCCACCTCCGAACGAAGGTTTTGAGTGTAAACGGTCCCTTTCTCCTCCTGGCTATCGAGGCCGCCGCCTTCAACACCGTAACGCCCGTCGTTACTGCCATCATTACTCGCCAATACGATTTCTCTCGGATTCGAAGGCCATTCGATCGTATATCGTCCAATCACCGATGGCCAATAGACCGTATGAAACCCGTTCGCAGTATCGGCCCCATTTGAACGCATCCACCAGACCTCTAGAAGATTATCTCCAGGAATGGCGTTCACCGGGATAATGGCCCCTTCGTTCGCCAAAGCAAAACCGTTCTCTACCTTCAGAGGATCGAGATATGCGTTACTGCTAAAGGACGTTCCGACGTCTTGATTGATATGGCCGGCCAAGTAATTGTCTTCCGATCCAGATCCTGACTCGCCTAGAGGTGCGGAGACACGCTTGCCAACCTCTACAGTTTCATAAACAATTCGCGGTGCCGCGATCGATGAATCAAGGGACCAGATTTGAAGCGATTCCACTGACACATCGCTTGCATCGCTAGCTTCCGATCCGAGAAGGATCGATTCCACTTTGCCACTGACCCCGACAAGATTAGGCCCTTCCCCAACTAACGTGCCATCCATGTAGAGTCGGCATTGATCTCCATCGCCAACATAGGTTACCAAGGTACTTTCGCTTAGGGCCAATTCCGATGTGGCAGTAGCAAAGGCATTTCCATCGCTAATCCGAGTCACCCGAAGATTCCGCAATTCACCACTCCCACCGAACGAATAAGCCCGGAAATAATTATCCGCATACCCGCCACTTTTCGAATACGTATGGAGGGCTGTAGGGCTCAGACTAGAATATACATCGACCTGTGTCGCACCAACGCCGTCAAAAGGGTTCCCATCTGAGCCAGTCGCGAGAATATCAATTCGGTGAAAGAGACCATCATTTGCTGTGAGTGCGGAGTAATGAACTTCCGAATCGCCCGTTACATCCACATTACCATCAAAGACAGCAACAACCCCGGTCCCTCGAAATACAATCCCATAGTTTTCTATGCTCGATAACACCGAGAGACCACTTTCAGCAGCACCAACTAAAACCCCCTGCCACCGGATAAGATCAGAGAACCCCTCTACGACTGGCATGATATCGGAGCGGTATCGCAGACCTCCTTCCGACAGTTCTCCATTTACATTCGCAGTCTCGATATTGTCGATTACTTCTCCATACACATCAAGATACGGAAAAGGTTGTTCCGCACTGATGCTGAGCCCAAGATCAACGGTAGCAAGCGAATCATCCGACTCGCGAACGACCAACTGCAACAATCGATCGAAGTCCCCTCGAGTATCCAAGGTCACCTGAGCCTCCACCGTGAAGGCTTGACTATCAAAACTAAAACCCTCTGAAATACTTCCGGAAGCCGCCCCCAATTCAGCCACTAGAACGGCATTCTCATTAAGCGAACTGTTATTCTCTGAAACCGCGACTCCACCAAGACCAGTCAGGAGCTGATCGTCCAACCAAGAATACACCCGTTCGAAAGCCACCTTATCGTCAATATTGAAACGCAAGAGCGAACGGTGTCTAGGGTGTGAAGAATCTAAAACGGTATAAAAGAGACCCTCATCGGTCAATTTGGCACGAGGCGCATCCAATGAATCTTGATATTCGAGCGTCGGCGAGTCTTCCCCATCAAATTGCACTGCGCTCGCGACGGCCTCTTCTTCAGAATCGACTTCTGGTCGAATATAGTGGCTAAACCAGCTAAGATCAGTCGGCCACACCAATTCGTAACGAACAAAGAGATCCGGCCAGCGAATTCCCTCCACTCCCTCGATTAACCAATACAGCAACAAATCGTTGGCATTTATTGTTTCACGGATGGCATAAATCGTCGGAGTATCGACTCCCGTCACGTAGTGTTCATGATAGAACTCCGACATGGAAACTTGATCCGCCGCCTTGGCAAGGAGGTCTGAAGCCCCGTTTCCAGGAGTGATCTCTTCACCCAATTCGACAATGAGATTCTCCGGAACAGGGAACTTCAATACATCGATCACTTCAAATCCCAAGTGTGTCCGAACCTCTCGCTCAATTCCGGAATCGTCAACATACTTGTCACCGGTGGTATCCCCCAGAATTTCCATAAAGATACGGCCCTCCACATTTTGAGCCCGGATCTGAAAACTGACAGTGCTCCGCTCCGCCCAAATCGTCTTAATAAACGAGATGTCTGAACGGGACAGCAATGGATCTGCAACATCCGAAATGGGGAATCCTGTATCCGAGTCAATTTCGTGATCAACATTCTCTGGAACATCACTGTTGTAGGCGAAATAGACATCACCAATTCTCGAACTTGGAATATCAACAGACGCTCCAGTAAATGGAGACGTATTCCAATAAATCGTTTGAATGTCTTTGACGGCACTTCCAGAAACGACATAAGTCTTCGTATACTTACGAAAATAGGAATTACCCACCTGTAGCCATTTTTCCGCATCTCCGGAATCAGCTGGGATCGACGCCTCCTTGTCTCTCTTAACCCAAACCACGTTAAGGTTTCCGGGTTCCACTGCATAGAGTTTCCCTGCATGCGGACTCCAATAGGCAGTCCCGGTTTCATTTGGCTCAAGAAACCAGTATTCTTCAGCGCTGACGCCTGATGGCAAATGATCCCCTTCTTCTGTCTCTTCAGGAACAGATATAACGCCACCGATCAAAAAGCTCGAGGATCGGGCAATATACGGCGCCCCGATAGTCGCTCGACTCAATACGACAGAGGGAGTCTCTGCCGCGTCATTTGAAGCGTAAGTGTCACTAGGGCGATCATCTGAACTCTCGAATTGTTTCAACACATGTCCAAACGTCGCCACACCACGCCACTGAAACTCACCAGTATCCTCCAATCCACTGGACGGTCCGTCCCCGTTCGAACCGTAGTCAGTATCATCATCGGAAATTGGAAGCCCGCCTTCCGACGACAGGTTGTAGTTGACATCGTCCTGCTTTAGTTCTAGCGGATAAGTCTGTGCGATGGCGTCATTTACCAAGAAGCCCGATAGCATACTCGAGCAGACCAAAACACCTAGGATCAATGAAAGGCATTTTGACGGAAGCGTTTTCCCTGCTCGCAGCTCTCTTGAAGATCTTTTCACCTGTCCCTTGTTTCTACTTTGTGACTCCTGCGACTTCCAGCCAGGAGGCACTGGCGTGGCGATCCCAGGAATTTGGTTTCCACTATCTGGTCTCATACGGGATTCCTTATTGCCACGCTATTCAGTTTTATTCGTGTCGAACAGCTACCAATGGCTGATCCGATTCCTCAACGCCGGCCATCAACGATTCGATTCTTTCGACCCGCTGGAGAACGCTCATCAAATGCTCAGTCAGCCGACTGTTCTCCTCCTTCAGCGAGACCACGTCTGACTCTAGTTTTTTGTTACTCTCCTGAAGTTCAATATTAGTTTGGTCAAGTTTGTGGTTAACCTCTTGCAAGGCGGCAATCCCGGTAAGGAAAACATGATCGTAATCTACCGTCCGGAGGTCTTTTACCTCCCGACCGTAAACAAAGATCTCTTCAACTGAATGCTCCCATTCTCCAACCTTAAAACTCTCTGAATCAGGGACAACTAACACCTCTTTCTCAACTTGTTCACTTCCCATGATTAGCCTCACAACTTCGCCAGGCCTAAGTCCGTGATCTTGTCCCAGTTGCACCAAGAGAGATTGAGATTCTCTATCAAATTGAACATCCTTTGTCGCAAGGTAGATATCCGGAACAAACCCCTCGCTCATCTGAACTGCATTGGGCATGACTTTTTCCAATTCCTGAGCAATCACACCAAATTGCACCCCGTCGCCGAATTTCACGACATCCCGCATAACATAATCCGTTATCCTTAGATCCTGAATCGCAGTCAAAGCTTCGGCGGACGACACTCTGTGCTGAATATCCTTCAGACGTTCATCGGACTGAATCCAAAGGTGTTGCGCACAGACAATGCCGCCACTCGTTCGAAGTGAGATGGGTTGAGTCGTGTTCGAATTGTCAGAATTATCAGTATTTCCATACCTCGCAATTCGGTCGAAATTGTAATCGCTTGTCGACCCAATTTCCAATGGCACCGCGGGTGTGCTGTCTCCAATCCCTAGTTTATTTGGAATATAAATATTTCCATCGGATTTAAGAATGAATCGAGTGGCTCCTACAGTCCGATCAACGAGATTGAAACCGCCCGGATAACTACCACTATTGCCGTTGCTCTGGAGTTCCCACGCGTGCCCCGACGAATCCGTACTAGTAAGGCCTATGCGAGCGTAATCCGAACCTTTGATATCAAGTAAGTGACTTGGACTACTGGTTCCTATTCCAACCCTGTTCTGGATGTAAACATTGCCATCATCCTTAATCGTCATACGCCGATTCCCCTCCTCGTGAATAAAGCTAAGCCCTCCAGTGAATGAATCAGACGGACCTCCGCTCTGCACTTGCCACGCAGCGCCTCCCGTTCCTGTACTATCTCTGTCTCTTATACACATCTCCGAGCCCACGAGACCTCTCTACATCTCG
>CAJXVR010000188.1 GCA_913061285.1 uncultured Verrucomicrobiota bacterium
GGTGTTGGTGGCGTTGTTTGGAAGCTGCAGATCAAACTGTTTGATTGCCGTGTTCTTGATCTGAAAGTCGATAAAACTTGTGACGGTCGCTTTTCCTTCGGAGACAAGTACGTCTTGGAGCGATGAGACTTCGATCCAAGGAGCGACTTGTTCCAGCTGAAACACCAGATCCCAATCGGCATTCAACAGGTCAAAGGCGAGCGCAGTAGAGCCTTGGAAGCCGTTCTGTCGAGCGTCTACCTGAGAGGTGTTCGTTTTTACCGTCGCTTGGAGTCGTATCCCTTGCTCGGGAATAATGACCAGTTGTCCCCGTTGACGATTCGCCTCTTGAATGGCGATTTTGGGTGCTTGCCAGTTCGTCGAATCGTTGAGCCCCGAGCCTGTGAGGGTGAGATCAAAGCGAAGGTCGCCTTGCCACCGCTGCTTGAGGTGCAGAGTGATGAGACGTCCCGTTTCGTCGATGAGTTCCGACCAATGACTGAGTTGATCGCCAGTGATGCTATCGATACTGAGCGCTTCGGGAAGATAGAAACTGAGATTGAAGATGCCGGCGCGGGAGATGCGGGCTTGAATTTTCGTTGCCAGCAGAATGCGGTCTTCGCCGAGGGAAAGCCGTTCGGTGCTTGTAACCGTGATATGGGGGGAGACTTCATCTGCTTGGAATCGGAGTCTTGCCGTCTGGTCCGTGTAGCGGAAGGCTTGCCGAATGGTGGCCGTTGGGAATTGTTCGTGGCAAAGACTCAACAGGACGGTCTTAAAATCTTGTGGGTCAATGGTTACTAAGTCGGTCGTATTGATGGACCCGATCTGGATATCTGCTTCTGCTGCGATCCCGATACTGCCGACTTGGCCGGTGCTGCCTTCGACCTGTGGAAAGGCAAATGATGAAGTGTAGGGGAGCGGCTGAGTGACGGATTGGCTGAGGATGCGAATGAGAAATGGGCGGCTCTGTGGCGAGTCGAGATCGACGAGGACTTTGTTTTGCTCGGGATCGAATCGCCATTGCGAAAGATCATTGGCTATGACGTCGTTAATCGTGATCGACTCGGGGAGCGCCACGGTGACTCGAGACAATTCCCCCTGGGCGGGCCGAATTGCGAGGTCATGGAAGCCTTCCACGAGACCTGAGCTCGGACTGAGGAGGTGTGTCCATTCAGCAAAGAAGACGGCGTCTTCCTCACTGCGATTGCGTCGTTGAGGCTGCCACCGTATTTCAATGCCGTTCTTTGCTGGCGGAATCACCTGCCAACGACTTGCCTCTTCATTTTCATCGTGAAGGCGTTCGATTGAAATCGCCTCGGGAACGACCAGCTCCGACTTCGCCTGATTCAAAACGACGGTGACCTGATTGATGAGGCCGAACTGAGTCGGCAGGGTGAGTGTCTTGTCAGTGGCGTCTGGAGAGATGGGGAGTTGATATTGAAAATGAATTTCATGGGTGCCAGATTCGAGGGCGACCAGGCTCTGGACCTTGCGTTTCTGATCCTTGAGGCGAATTCGAGTCGTGCGTTGGTCGTGAGTAATCTGGGTCAACAATCCAGGCTCACGCAGGAGTTCAATGGTGTCTCCTTCAAGCGCATTCCAGCGAAGCGTTACCTCGCCGAAGGCGTGGGAGTCTTCGATTCTTAGCGTCTGTTTGATATGATCCGGGATGTTGAACTGGGATTGCCCTCGTTCCGCTCCTTGCGTGTCAAGGGTTGCGATCGCACCCAGCAGAATCGCTGTCGAAAGACTGGTAGAGGTCGCAAGGGTGTTGGGCGCCGAGCGATATGATTTAAGGGCCGGGTAGAGAAGATTTCGTGCCAGAAAGGCAAAGCTGAGAATGACCGCTGCGGGGCCACCTGAATTCCATGAGAGAAGGGCAATCATAGTGATCAGCCAAGCCGAAAATTCCGCCAATTGGCGTCGTTTGGTTGATTTCATTTGAGTCATCGAAAAAAGGATTGCCGCAACGATTAGGAACGGCCATGCGTTCTTAACGAAGTCCTTGGCAATGAAGTAGGTGGGGCGGTTTTCTACCAGAAGGAAGGCGCTTGTGTTTGCTGGCGTGACAGTTGTTTGAGTTTCAAGATGGGCTTGTGTCACCGGGATTCGGTCGAGTGTCGCGAAGCAAACGGATAGGGTGATACCGATCGCGGATATTGCAGCCACGGTACTAAGAAGGAGGCTCAATCCTCGTCTCCAAGGATATGGCTTGATCTGGGCCGTGGACGCAAAGAACAAGAGGCCTGCGCCAAGGACAAGCAATCCGAGGCCGACACCCAGACCTAAGGTGGAGTCGTGACGCCATGGGCTTGTGCCATTCAAGAGTCGATGAAGTTGTGTGTAGCCGTCGCTACGCCGTTCCGATTGATTCGGGACCAGGGTTCCTTCGAGAAAGCGAAGACGATGTTTCGGTGCGGGATTGAGCTGCCAATGGGAATGGAGCACCGGTATGTTGAGAGTCGGTAAATCGATCCGAACGAGATCCGGCCGTTGGACGGCCGTAGCGAGACTGATCTCAATGATTCGAAGATCTCTGCCGTTGGCTGGCAGCGGGATCAAGGTGCCATTCTCGGTGTTGATTGGGACGACCTTTTGTTGATCAACCGAAGTGGCCCAGAGTTGGCTTGTTTGGGGGATTTGGAGCTGGAAATGAGGTTCTTCGCTGGTCTTCAGTAGGTAGCGGATGGTGGTGACGGACTGCCCGTCGTGGGCAATCTTGGTTTCGATGCCAGCTCGGTCAACGATCTGTTGTCGCGAAGGGGCTTCTCCAAGGGTGCCGATGCCCAGGCCGAGGGAAAAGGGGCGCTCGGTATATTGATAGGCTGCGAGCACAGGTTGTTGAATGAGGAGGCGATTCTCAGGGGAGATTTCCTCTGGGGTGAGCTGAACGAGGGTGGTCGAACCGTTCACGCGTTCGAGCTGGATCTGACGATTGCTGGTGACAACGATACTTCCCTGATCAGAACTCGTCGAAAGCGGCGAAATGCCACTTGCCGTGAGCGTGTCGTTCTCATCACTGTAGGAACGTTCGAAGGTTGCTAGGAGCGAGTAGGACCCGATGATGGGAGCCTGGAGTGTCACTAGGTAGCGATTCTCGTTCTGGCTCCAGTTTCGAACGTTTTCTCCGGTGAACTCTAAATTTCGGTATTCAGCGGGGACATCGAATTCGAGCGTGTCCAAAGGAGCTCCAGAGATTTCGAAGTGCATCAGACTGCTGCCATTGATAATGCCGTTGCCGAGGGTGTACATGTGGAAAGAGTCAGACTGGACGGTCTGCGGGATGGCATCGGCATTGAGAACCAAATTCCAATCTGCCTCCGCGATCCGGAAGGCGGCTTGAAGTCCGGGAACCTTTCTGGGGAAATAAACGGTGGCGATTTCCGTGACGCCAGTCGCTGTGTCCGGGGTGAGGCGGTAGCCTTCAATGGAGGTGATGCCGATATGCCCCCGGATTTGACGAGTGCCCAAGGGAACGATGCGACCAAGCACCCATTGATTCTCTTCAAGCGCCGCGTTCTTCTCGAGACGAAGTTGGATCTGATGTCGTCCCATAATTGGCTGGGCGAAAACCAAGCGAAGTTGATTGACGTTTTCCTGTTGTCGTTGAGTCAGAAAGAAATCTGAGAGTTGATGCGAGGTGACATCTGCCAGGACATAATCAGGGGGGAGCTGCAAACTGAAATCCCTGATAGGTGCCTCGCGAATATCAATCTCGAGATCCGCTTCGATCCGCGTCTGATCATAATCGAGGAAATAGAGCATGAGCGCCGATGCCGCGATGTCTGGTTGGATCATGCTGGCTTGAATGGTGAGTGAATAACTTCCCGACGAATGGCGAAATGCGAATCGCTGTTCTGGATAGATTTGAGCGGCTTGGTAGGCGCCCGGTTCTTCTGTTGGTTCCTGGGGTGTGATTCGGGACAGGCCTGAGGTGGCGAGAACGTTGAGGCGAACTGCTCCATCGTTGATGACTTCGATGGAACCGTGATGGCGGTCGCTGTTGAGTGGGGTGATTCGGATGGGTTGTACTTCAACCGGTAGATCTCCGATGGTGGCGACCGTTGCGATCGTGATTCTTGATGTTGAGAGCTGAGGTTGGTTGAAGCGGATCGAAAGGCGGCGATGCCCATCATCATGGTCCTTAATATCCCATGACAACAGGCCAGGTGCGGTTACTTTGGTGATTTCTCCTTTCCCTGTGATATCAAACTCAATCGTGCTGAGCTCGCCCTGCATGATTCTCAACTCAATCGCGCTATTCTGGCGCATGACACCGGTTCCAATGTGGATTTGAGATAGCCCTTGGGTATTGTAGAAAAGGCGCGACGACTGTTCTTCTTCTTGGGGGGTCCAATTCAATTGGACCTTTCCTGTGGCAGGGATAAACCCGTCGAGCGCGTGAGTCGTTTCATTGCGAACAAAGGGACCGCTCCCCTTCAACTGAAACGCTGTCCGATCAGGAATGCCGCTCAAGCTCAGTGGAAAGAGGGTGGCCGATGGTAGCTGGAAATTCGCGGTAAAAGCTGATTCGGTTTTCGTGCTTCTCGCTTCGAAGTGGTAGCGGAAAGGAACGCGAGCTGGTTTCTCAATATTCAGGACATAGGATCCATTCTTGAGGGCTAGGGAGGCGCCTTCGGGAAGGTCGTAAGAACTGAGCGCAGCATTGCCAGCCAAAATCGTCAGGGAAGCTCCCCGGGGATTGTCAGTTTTTGCCACGCCATCGACGACGAATGAGAGCGCACTCTCGGAATGCTTGCCACTGGCCTTGATCGATTCAATAACGACTCGGCCAGCATCTGGGTCCGACGCTTCAAGCTTGAACACACCGTCGTAGCGCTTTCCCATGAATCCATACCAATAAACGGGGTTCGAAGTGTCACTTTTGGGTTCACTGATGGTGGAAAGCCCCTCAAGTTTCTGTGGCGTGAATTGGATCGTCTCGGAAACGTGGAAGCGTAGTTCGCCGCTGACGAGTGTCGGATGTTCCAATTGCCAGGGATCGAGTGTGAGTTTTATCGGTAGCTTGGGGATTTCCCTGGAGCTGTGAACGATGACCGAAATCGATGAGCGATCCTCGTCCGTCTTGGTGAACTCAAGAACGAGTATTGGCTTTGAGTCGCTAAGACGTTTGATGCTCCAGCTTGCCAAGTAATCGCCCGTCACCTGTGTTGGAACAGTGTCGGCGGGGAGTCCGATCTGAATGGTCTCGAAGTGGCCTTGGATACGATCGAATCGAAAGTTCGTTTGCTGTAGTAGGTTGGTGGCTGAGGCCGTGAATGTGTCTTCGATGCGGGTGGTATGCAACAAGGTTGGCTTGTTCGCCCCGTGATTGAGTAAATTCGCGGAGATTGTTAGTTCGGCGCGTTCATCACCAATGTGGCCGGCGAGGTCTACTGAGTTGACCTTAATCGTGTCTCGAGCAGGTTGAGCCGTGAGCTGCGAGCACACAAGAATAGAGAAGAGGCTGGCGTAGAGGGTGTTTTTCATATGCCGATTGGAGTGTGAATCTGAATAGCTAGTCGCTGGGTGTGGCCTGGGTGCCTAGAAACCAGAAAGGCTCTCGGCTTGAAGAATCATTGTCTTCAGTTGTGAAATAGTGGGGTCAAGCGATTGCGTGCCAGCCGCTCGAGTGACGATACTTTCTAGGTCTCTCAAGGGGATGTCTCGACTGTAGGGGATTCCAGCGAGTCGTTCTGCAAACAACGCCGCAGCCGTTGCCAATTGGGTGCCCTGGCTCGTGTCTTCGAGTTCTTTCGCTGGGCCTGCATAAGGAAGACTCCAGTTCAATTCCTGGAATTGCCCGGTTTCCGGTGATTGATAACGAATGATAAGATCTCCAACGGGACCTGATCCTTCCGGGTTCATTGTGAGGACGTAGAGTGCCGTTCCGGACTCTTCGGCGGCGAGCTCGGCGGCATCGACTCGATTGTCCCGGAATTGTTCTTTCTTCAAATGATGTTTGGCGTAACCGATCTGACGGTAGCTGGTGACTCGAAGCGGGTTGAACGCGATTTGAACTTTGACATTCTTGGCAGCGACATTGAGTGCTCCGCTGAGTTGGCGAATGAAGTCGTTTTCAACCTGCTCTAGATCATTGAGAAAGGCGTAGCGCCCGTCTCCATTTCTCGTGAGAGCCTCCAGGCGGTGGTCCTCATAGCCATCAAATCCAATACCAAAGCAGTCGAGTGCAATCCCTTGTTGCCGGTGTGTCTCGACGCGAGTGCTGAGAGACTGAGCGCTCGTGTTTCCTAGATTGGCGGCTCCATCGGTAAAGAGAATCACACGGTTCTGTCCGGCTGGTTGGTAGTGTTTTTTGGCGGTCGCATAGGCAAGGGTGAGCGCATTTTCGAGGTTTGTTCCTCCCTCGGGTGTCGTGTTCGCAAAATTATCGAGAGCCGAGAGCGCTTCGTTTGGGGCTAAACCGTCTGCCCAGAGCCGTGGCTGCCGCGCAAAGGCGATCATACTGACATGATCGGCGGCCGAAAGAGTGCTCAAGAGGGACTCAAGAGAGCGTCTCACGATGACCTGACGGTCGGGACGTTCCATAGAACCCGAATTATCAATCAGAAGGACCAGATTGAGGGGCGTATCCGAGTGCCGGCCAATCGACCGGGTCTTGACGCCGATTCGGAGTAACTCCTGTCGATGCCCATACTCAAACCGAGCCCGTTCCGTGTGGACCCGGATCGGAGATGCGGTATGTTTATTGAGATCGTGGTAGGGAAGGGCATTGAAGAACTCTTCAGGACGGATGCTTTCTGATAAAGGGAGCACGTTCTGATTGAGACTTGCTGCAGCTAGTCGGAAGGAAACGTCACTGACATTCAAGCTGAAGGTAGAAACAGGGGCCTCGGTTGTTTGTTTTTCGAGGGGAAATCGTGCCGTCGCGGGTTCAATAGACTCGGCTTCTGTCGCCGCGATCTGTTGTGCAAGTTTGGTGACTTCAGTGAGCTTGTTGAGGGCTTTGTCTGCGGCCGCCTCGGCCTCTGTGAGCTTGAGATCGGTCCGTTTGGCAAGGACGGCGAAATCGGAAACCTCTGCTGCCGGTCGATTTGAGGATCGTGAGCTGGTAACGGCGCTTTGTTTGCGAGCGACCCGCTTGACCTTGCGCTCTTGGATCGGGGGCGGAGTCTCATCGAAATCAACGATGGTCGAGTCAAGAGCGATGTCGAGATCTGCCTCGATTGGATTGGGGCTTAAGTCGGATTCAGCTCGTGAGAATCTAATCGCTGATAGTTCTTCCAATTGTGGTGCACTTTCCATAGATCGTCCAATCACTATGGGGGCTGGTCGAGCCGACGGGGAAGGGCCCGTCACAGCGTAATCTTGTTTGAGAGCTTCGGTATCAATCAGCCCAAGCGCGTCTTTGGTATTTCTCGCCGTTTGGAGCTCGATTCTTCGGAGCTCTTCGCCCGCGACGACGCCGTTCGCCATAGAAGAGGTGGATCGACCTCGATTCTTGCTTGCTTCCTGCTGAGCAATGTTGAGGCGCACAGAGTCTTCCCATATGATGCCGGCGTCAGCTTCGTCATCCAACGGGACGACATCATCATAGAAGCGCCGTTCCTGTTCTTGAAGAGGCGGGCTTAAGGTGCTCCCGAATCCGTCATTTCGAGCGTCTTCGCCTTCCCCTCGAGATTCATTCAGGCTGCGGCCTGCATAGCGCTCACGATTGCTAGCGATCGTTCCTGAGGCAATGGCTCCTCCCAAACCGCCTCCACCTCCGATGCCGTAACCACCTGTATCAGCCAAAGGGTCGCCGAGGTCTCCAAAGCGGGCTCTTTCTGATGCGTGGGAGAGATCTTGAGGGGCGCGGGAGAAAAAGCTCGTCGAGGAGTTCGAGGGTAATCCGGTTAGAGGATCCACAGAAGGTATTCCCCAGTTCTTCTCGACAGCGGCAATCTGACGCCTTCGCTGAGGATCCTCGACTCGCTGCTGTTCGATGAGGCTCTCGTTAAGTCCCTGTTCAACGCCGTTCGGAGAAATTGAGTAAGCATCGGAGAGCTCTTTGATGGTCGATAGGCTCTGGCTACTTGGGACTCTTGCGAAGGATTCAGCGGAAGCTGTTGCTGGCGCGGTTGCTGTGACGATCGCTGGAAGTCCAAATTGGGATTCGACTAGGGATTGGTTGGGTTCCTCCTTCTTGTGGGGAATAAAGGCGTAGCCGAGAGCGACCTGACTCTCCTCTTTGCTTGGTTCGGTTGGGGTGGCCGGCCTGCTAATTCCTTCTGTCGCGAAGTCTCGCCCGAAGCTGCGTCTTGCCAGCTGGAGGGTGCGTTGATCGAGTGTTTTTTTCCGGTCTTGAACCTGAAAACGCTGTTTGGCTTCCCCTTCGCTTGCCATGGTATCTTCTAGCGTTTCGACCGTATCCGGCTGAATTGCGGCATAGAGCAAGGCCTCTCCCCGTGATGTATCACTTGACAAGCCATCAACGATGGCCAATTCCTCGCTTGCTTCTCCGTCGCTGAGCGATCGAGACAATTCTGCCGTCTCGAAGCTTGCCGCAGCCGGTGAAAGGCGGCTGGTCAATGAAAGATACGAGAGTGAGAGCATGAGCAAGGCAGCAATTCCAAGCGGGAGATACCAGGGGATCGTGTGACCTGAGACCTTGGGCTCTTGACTTGAGCTTGGGCTCGAGAGGATTCGAAGGAGCGTCGCACGCCGTTCGCTGGAGAATTGTAAGGAGTCTGGCTCTGTGTCCGATTCGGCATTACTTAGGGGGCTCGTTTCTCGGATGAATCCAATCGTTTTTTCTAGCCGGTTGAAGAGTTCTCTCAGTTCTGGATTTTCGGCCAAGGAGGATTCCACTGCTGTTCGTTCCTCTTGGGAAAGTTCTCCAAGGAGATAGGCTGTGATCTGTGATTCTTGATCAGGCGATGGAGAAGATGGATTCATTGAAGGGCTCCTGAGTCTTGAATTTCTGTAGCGAGGGATTTGAGGAGGTGGTGGAGTTGATAGCCCACGTTGCTGACGGAGAGTCCGGTTTTGAGGCTGATTTCTTTGTAGGAGAGTTCTTCTTCAAATTTGAGCCGGAGAAGTTCGCGTTTTTTCGGGGCAAGCTTTTGAAGCACGAGGCGGATCTGCCCAATGGCTTCTATTCGTGTGATCTGTTCGTCAGGCATCGGCTCGTGGGCGGATTGATTCTGATTCTTGTCGCTGTCCTCCGGTAGGGGCACGATACGGTTTTCTCTTCGGTGATAGTTTACAGCGAGATTGTGAACCGTTCGGTAGAGCCATGGCTTGGGATCTCGAACTTTTTCATTCTGACCGTGGAGCTTGACGAAGGCGTCTTGGACTAGGTCTTGGGCGACTTCTGGACGCTTGACGAGTTGGTAGGCATAGCAAAGCAGAGGCTTTTCTAGTCGTTCGAAGACGTCGGCCAATGACGAATTATCGTAATTATCGACCTGCTTTGAGTCTGCCACTGCCATGTTTAGGCGATTGCCTGTCTTTGATTGTCAACCATTTGGGTTGTTTTCAGTCGGCCAGATCGTTCTGGCGTTCAGCGTTAAGACAAGTGAACGCCCAGATCCTTAGAAAATTATTCGATTTAATTAGAAAAGAGAGAAAATAGTGAATTTTAAGGCGATATCAGCGTCGGATCATCCAGAACGACACGTTTTCGTAACGAAGCGAGGGGTGTTGGGGTCATCAAGGGAAGAGAGAAGCGAGTGAGCTTGGGTTTGTCCTCGACATGATTGCAATTTTCAGACAAACTCCCCAACTCTTCGGTTCGGTTTCGTTGAACACGTCTAGTGAATGTCTAGTTTCGTTCGAACCCGTTTTTGCTATTTTTGGGACCGTTGAAGTCGGGATATGGCCACCCACCGTTTTTACGAGGGCTTCCGTTTGAACATTTGTTGGATTGGCGCTGTCCTATTTTTTTAAGAAAATTATGAAGTTGAATAACGATGTACCGGCGGAGAAGACGGACCTTGTGGCTGGGCAGCTCTGGCAAGTTGGTGAATTTCATATTGAGATTGTCCAACTCGGCAAGACGCTTTGCCACTACCGGCACCTGAGAAACCTGAATCAAAAAGGGATTCCAGTGCGTCTAGAGCAACGCCGTGCCGTTGAAAAGTATTTGAAACAGCATAAAGCGAAGCTCGTTGGCAACCGTAAAGATAAGGCGAAAGCCAAGGCCAAAGCTAAGTGAGTTGATCTAGCATCGGTTTTCAAGGAAGCGCTCGAACAAGTTCGAGCGCTTTTTTTTGTCTTTATTTTTGCCCCGCTTGGGCCGAAGCCACCGCTTTAACCAGGCTCGGATAGGAGTTCCCCCCTCAAGGTGGGACATTTTCCGAGTTGTTCTAACCATGCCCGCCCTAGGAAACTCGCAATGTTCGAGGTTGAGGTCTCTCGCTTGATAGTTGCGTCAGTCACGCTTGTGGGGTCATTCCATTCCATGAGTTGCTCCTGTTCCGCGAACGTTAGGCTGCGATCGAAGGCCTCAGGCTGGAGGCCTAGGATCCCAAGGAGTCGCCACTCAAACCATAGAACGAACTCTGCTCCGAGTGTATAGTTCTCCGCGATGGTGATAGCATGATGAAAATGCTGAAAGATTTCGGGGATCGAGGTGTTGGTTTCCGTCGTTCGCCGAATCAGATCAATGAAGTAAGCGACTTGGTTGAGTCGCTTGAGGGATCGTCGAATTTTTTTGGGAGTCGAGATGAGATCTACTTCTTGCAGATGATGGAGTTCTGCTCGCGGTTTTTTTCGGAAACTGATAGCCGCGAAGAAGAGGAGATCGAGCTTACCGTTCAGCGATGACTTTTTCCTAAGGGCGCCTCGGGCAACGGTCGGAACTCGACCCTCTTGTTCGGTTAACCATTCGACAATGAGGCTGGTATCGCTGAGTCGATGGGTGCGGATGATATAGCCGCGATCGCGGACTTCTACTGACGGTGCTGAGGGCATCTCTCGTTTGATGGCGGGCGCGATGCCTTTGATACTCGATTCGTAGCGTCAGCCATACTATGCTAGGCCAAGTCGTCTAAGGAGTTCGGTGAATGGTGTTGTAAATCTCGTTTCTAAGTCGTGCGCCATCAGCTGTTTCGAGATTGTAGGCTATTTTCATTTGCATCACAGGGATGACAGAGCCGACATTGATGCTGACGGTCTTTCCATCTTCACTAAGGCTGACGGAGTGGATCTCCACCTGATCCTGACCTTCTTTTTCCGGATCACTGACAGAATAGTGCGGGGATCCATAGCGATCGATCCAACGATAGTTCCATTGTTCAATATTGTATGAATCCGGGTCCGTGGCTAAGGCTCGATTGATCGGGTCAGAGAATGTGAGACGAATACTTGAATCGCTCGTCTGGAGATCTATCGGGGTGTTGAGCGGTTTGCCGGTATAACGGACTCGATAGAATCCGGCTGGAATGACTCCAGTGGTTTGCCAAACGCTCAGCCCGCAAAGATAGAGATGATCGTCGAATCGATTTTGTCTTCCTCGGATGAGGCCACTTCGGAATCTTAGAGGGAGTTTGACCGTTCCGCCTTGAATGGTGCCGTTCACATTCTCGGTGAGCACGAGAGAGAGCGATGACTTGCCGTAAGAGGTAAGAAGCATTTTTCCATTGAGGGGGCCCCATTTCTCGCTGTTAATCCAAATTTGATCTCCAGGAGAATTGTCAATCGCGTGAGGTATCCAGCAGATGGGTTGTTCGAACTCTTCTGGGACAGTCTTATGAAGATGGGCTGTGGGTTTCATGCCGTGAAAGCCGCCCTTACGAATCAGTTGAAGCGAACAGGTCGGCAGCCAATGTCCCTCGTTGTCACTGTAAGTGATCATATCATTGGGACCAATCGCCATTCCGTTCGGGCCGCGGAGGCCATCTGCGTACGATTCGAGATGGGCCCCATCAGGAGATACTCTGAACAGGATGCCTTGATGAGGCGTTGTCACTCTAGGAGGCCAAGGAGCTCCTTGGGCGTAGTAAAAATTGCCCTCCGAGTCGGTTTCCAAGTTCAGAGTGAACGAATGGAAGTTCTCTGCCACCATACTGTCGTTGTTGAAATTCTCGTAGAAATCCGCTTCTCCATCTTGATTGCGGTCATGGAGGCGGGTGATTTGGTCTCGACCAAGAACGTAGATCTGTTTGTCGACGATCTTGATTCCGAGGGGTTGGTAGAGGCCGGTTGCGAAACGCTTCCAAGACAATGTTTTCGAATCGCCATCGAGGCCAGAGACAAGCCAAACGTCGCCGCTGATCGAACCCAAAAGAGCCTGGTCCGCTGAGAGGAAATCGAGTCCACCGAATCGAATCCAGGATTTCCACGGATTCGAGCGAGGGACGGTTAGGGTATCCACCGCAAGGGCCCCGCGATCGTTTCCCCTCCGTAGGGGACTGGAAAGGCGCTCCTTCCAAAGAGTCCCGTTCTCGTGCTGTTTTGCGCTGAGATCTTTTACCGTGAACACTTTCTCGAGGTGGTTTTTTAGTTGGCCTTGATGAGTGTTGAGGAGTCCGGTCGGTTCGTTTCCTTGCAGGAGAGAAAAGTTAACGGCGTCTTGACTGGCTGGAAGCGAAAGGCAGAGGTGTTGATCGATCAGCTTCCAGTTTGCGTTCTCGGGAAGGCCGATGAAGCCAACCAATCGATTCGATGACTCGGACCGGACTTTGATTGTGCCGACGTCCTGTCCCGGTTTGGAAGATGAGATCCGGGCGTCTTTCCCCGAGACCTTCGCGAGTCGGAGGAGGGTGTTGGAATGACCGGGACCCAGGTGGATATGACGAATGAAATACCCTTCCGCATCGATGGTGGCGAAGTCGGGTGAGTCAAGGACGGTTCGATCACCCACGGTGTATGAGAGGATCGTTTCGCTCCCGGTGCGATAGAGTCCGGAGTAGTGCGCCTGAGGTTTTGGTAGCGGTCCATAGGGCATGTCGCGAGGATCTCTAAGGGTGCCATCTGTGGACCATCCTGGCCCCGCACCATTAGAGAATGAGATTGTTCCCGCAATGGTCGGATTGCGTTCTAGGCCGTCCCGCTCGGGATACCATTGAAGAAAATCACCGGTCCAAGCAGCGGAATAGCGAAGGAGATCGGTATCGAAAAGGACTGCTGCTCCAGCCTCGGCGTTGAGCTTGATGGCGAGTCCCTTGTAGGTGACAGAATCGCCTTCACCACGAATCGTCCAAGAGACGAAGGGGCCATGGTCCATCTCGTTCATGTTCGCGGCGTTCAGGGGGTGAGCGAGCATGAATCCTAGGCTCAGGGTAACAAAGATATGCTTCATTGACATCTTATTGGCGTCGTTTGAATCGGCTGGAAGCTAGTTGGAAATGCAGGAAGGGTAAAGCGGTATTTATTCTTGCTAGCCCTCGTCGGGTCGTCATCATGTCGTCTGACCATCTTAGAAATTGTATCCGCGACCCTATGCTTGGAAATACGTATCGTTTGTCGGTAGGCATCTCTACCCTATTTGTTGTTAGTCTTTCGCTGTTTTGCGCCTGCGGTGCTCATGCGCAGTCATTTCCGGGTGACGAGCATTTCAAGGTGGAGACCGTTGCTGGTGGGTTCATCGATGCCATGGAAATCGCGGTTGCTTCCGACGGTCGGGTGTTTGTTATCGAACGAACCGGGGGGATTCACCTTTACGATCCGAAAGCTTCTGAAACCTCTAAGATCGGTCAACTGAATGTCGCCGTGCGAAAGGATGAAGGCTATGCGCGCGAAGCGGGTTTGTTGGGGATTACTTTGGATCCTGATTTTGATTCGAATCAGTGGTTGTATCTCTATTATTCGGTTCCGGGGGCCCGGTCTGTTCAGCGCCTTTCTCGATTCACCTTTGCATCTAAGAAACTAGATTCCGAAAAGATTCTCTTGGAGCTTCGGCATGATCGTGAAAATCACGTGTGTCATGAGGGGGGATCGTTGGCATTTGGACCCGATGGTAATCTCTTTCTTTCTACGGGGGACAATACCTGTCCGTTTGAATCCTCTGGCTTTGCTCCGATTGATGAGCGGGAAGGGCGACATTTTTATGATGCGCAACGGAGTGCGGCGAATTCGAATGACTTGCGGGGTAAAGTGTTGAGGATTCGACCAACTGCAGAGGGGGGCTATGAGATTCCTACGGGCAATCTATTCCCTCGTGGTATGGCGAACACCCGACCAGAAATCTACGCCATGGGGTGTCGCAATCCCTTCCGAATCTCGGTGGATTCACGGAACGGATTTCTCTATTGGGGAGAAGTAGGGCCTGACTCTGGAGCGAATACCGAGAGGGGCTATCAGGGGTATGACGAGTTAAATCAGGCCAAACACGCTGGTTACTTTGGATGGCCCTATTTCTTGGCCGACAATAAAGCGTATGCGGATTTCGATTTTGCATCGAACAAAGTCGGGGATCGGTTTAACCCGCTCAAGCCGGTAAACCATTCGCCAAACAATACTGGGTTGACCGAGCTTCCCGAGGCTATCGAACCCCTATGGTTCTATCCTCGCGCATCTGCCTGTGCTGGGCCCGTTTACTACTATGACGACTATCCAGCCGTGCCATCGAAGTTGCCGCGAGCCTTGGATGGATGTTTGATCGTTTATGATTGGACGAGTGCTTGGCTTCGGGTCTTGAAACTCGATCCGGCCGGGAACATCGTGTTCAATGAACCTTGGCTTGGACGGCATCTCTTCATCCATCCTGTTGATATGGAGATGGGAAGCAAGGGGGAAGTCTATTTGCTGGAGTATGGAACCCCCTGGTATGACGGGAGTGATGGGAAACTAAAGAAGATCACGTATACGGCTGACCCGATTAGTTTTGACGTTGCGGTTAGTGACCCCCGAATGAAAGGTCTCGACGCGTCGCATGAAGGGACCGAGCTGATTTCCAAGAGTACCTGTCTCGCTTGTCACACGACGGAAATCAAGTCAATCGGCCCGTCCTACAAGGCGGTTGCTAAGAAATATGCGGGGGATGGTGCGGCGAGAGAGCGTCTGGCACAAAAGATACTCAAGGGAGGAATGGGGGCTTGGGGTCCAGTCCCGATGCCTCCTCATCCCCAGCACAAACTTGAGGATACGCTCAAGATGATAGATTCAATTCTCTCATTGGAAGATTGATCGAGATATGACAAAAGCGAAACGTTGGATTCAAGAATGGTTTGCCCCCCGATGGACACAACGGAGCGTGGCTCTCGTTCTCGGACTATTTACGGCGGCGTTTTTCCAGCCGGATATTTCAGCGAACGACGACCTGAAGTCGGCAAGTCCTGATCGTGTCGAAGTGTACAAGACGATCGGGGGTATCTCGCTGCGAATGCACATTTTTGATGAGCAACCTGAGGCAACGAAGCCGCGGGCCGCGATTGTCTTCTTCTTTGGGGGCGGTTGGGTTGGGGGGAATCCCAAGCAGTTTTTCCCGCATTGCCGTTACCTTGCTCAGCGCGGGATTGTTGCCATGGCAGCTGAATACCGCGTTAGGAGTGCGCATCAAACTACCCCGTTCGAGTGTGTCAAAGATGCTGTCTCTTATACACATCTGACGCTGCCGACGAGCGATCTAGTGTAGA